>NZ_JBIAFE010000008.1:0-293858 GCF_042869115.1 Micromonospora sp. NPDC007230
CGCCCAGTGGGAACAGCAGGCCGCCGACCTCGTCGCCCAGCACTGGAACAGCTGACCCAAACAGCCGAGCACCACAGCTGACAACCGAACAAGCAACAACACCGCCGGCCGGCACCCCAACACGGGTGCCGGCCAGCAGCGTCTTCCGAATCCTGGACAGCCGCCGTCACCGCTGACCGGAAACCGTCCAAGATCCTGAAGCGCTCACCGCTGGCGAAAAAGCGCCCGACGGCCAACCCGGCAGCAGGTCGTACCAGAAAGGAAGACCGCAACGCACGGGCGGGCAGGGCACACGACGGGGCTGGGGGCGACCGTGCCCGGCGCAGGGATCAAGCCTGACCGCCCGGAGCCGGTCACCCTCGCCCCCAGCCCACAACCGCAACCACCTCACAAGAGCAACCAGCCCCGAAAAGCGAGAGCCAGCCGAGGAAGAGGGGCTACGTGGCCTGGATCGTCCCGGTGAGGAGCAGGCAAAGAACGAGGGTGCCGAGCGCCACCCGGTACAGCACGAAGAGGTACAGGGTGTGGTGGGCGACGTAGCGCAGCAGCCAGGCGATGGCCGCGTAGCCGATGGCGAAGGCGATCACCGTGGCGACCACCATCTGGGCCACGCTGGGTGCCGCAGTGCCCGGTTCGGCGGGCTCGAAGACGTCGCCGAGGCTGAACACGCCGGACAGCACCACGGCGGGGATGGCGAGGAGGAACGAGTACCGGGCTGCCGTCTCCCGGGTGAGATTCAGCAGCAGGCCGAAGGTGAGCGTGCCGCCGGACCGGGAGACGCCTGGGATGAGCGCCATCGCCTGGGCGAAGCCCATGACGATGCCGTCGCGCATCCGGAAGTTCTCCAGCGTGCGGGTCTGCCGCCCCCAGTACTCGGCGAAGGCCAGCACCAGCGCGAAGAAGATCAGCGTGAAGGAGATCAGGTACAGGTTCCGGGCCGTGTCGCGGATCGCGTCCTTGAACAGCAGGCCGAAGACGCCGATCGGGATGGTGCCGACGATGACGTACCAGCCCATCCGGTAGTCGAGGCTGGACCGGACCGAGCGGTCCCACATGCCGATCACCCAGGTACGGACGATCCGCCAGATGTCCTTGAAGAAGTAGATGAGCACCGCCGCCTCGGTGCCCAACTGGGTCACCGCGGTGAACGACGCGCCGGCGTCCCGGCCGAAGAAGATCGCGGAGGTGATCCGCAAATGCCCGGAGGACGAGACGGGCAGGAATTCCGTGAGCCCCTGGACGATGCCCAGGACGATGGCCTCGACCCAGGTCACTCGCCGACTCCGGACAGCTCGAGGGCCTCGGCGACGGTGCGCAGGGTCTGCACGCCGCTTTCCCGGTCACCGACGAAGAGGGTCACCGACAGGGTGGTGACGCCGGCCTCCGCGTACTCCCGCATCCGCTCGGCGATGCGCTCCTTCGGACCGAGCAGCGAGGTGCGGTCGATGAACTCGGTCGGCACCGCGGCGGCCGCGTCGCGCTGCCGCTTGGCGAGGTAGAGGTCCTGCACCTCGCGGGCCGCGTCGCCGTAGCCCATTCGGATGGCGAGTTGGTTGTAGAAGTTCTGCTCCCGACTGCCCATACCGCCGACATAGAGGGCGGCGTACCAGCGGACCAGCTCGGCGCAGGAGGCGACGTCGTCGCCGACCACCACCGGGACGGACGGCACCACGTCGAAGCCGGTCAGCTCCTCGCCGATCTTGGCCCGGCCGGCGCGGACCGCGGCGAGCTGCTCCTCGGCGAACTCGGGCGCGTAGAAGATGGCGAGCCAGCCGTCCGCGATCTCGCCGGCCAGCTCCAGGTTCTTCGGGCCGACGGCGGCCAGGTAGATCGGGATGTGCTCGCGCGGTGGGTGGAAACCCAACCGGAGCGCCTTGCCCGAGCCGTCCGGCAGCGGCAGCGTGTAGTGCTCGCCGTCGTACGCGACCTCCTTGCGGGCGATCGCCAGCTTGACGATGTCGACGTACTCCCGGGTGCGGGCCAGGGGCTTGGCGAAGCGGACGCCGTGCCAGCCCTCGGAGACCTGCGGGCCGGAGACGCCCAGGCCGAGCCGGAACCGGCCGCCGGAGAGCGTGTCGATGGTGGCGGCGGTCATCGCGGTCATCGCCGGGGTGCGGGCGGGGATCTGCATCACCGCGCTGCCCACGTCGATCCGCTCGGTCTGGCCGGCGATCCACGCCAGCATGCTCGGCGAGTCGGAGCCGTACGCCTCCGCCGCCCACACCACCGAGTAGCCGAGCCGGTCGGCCTCCTGAGCCAGGGCCAGATGATCGGCCGGCGTGCTCCACGCCGTCTGGTATCCGAGGCTGAGCCCGAGTCGCACTGGTCCTCCCACCGTCCGCACCACAGGTCGCATCAGGTTACGCAATGCCGGTGGCCGAGCCGGTCACCGGCTCACCCCCGACCGCGTCACAGCTCGCCGGGCTGGGTGGAGCAGGAACTTGACTCCGGGCGAGGATATCCGTGACGCGAGGTTCGAAATAAGGTTCACCCATGCAACAGCGACCGCTCGGCCGAAGCGGGCTGGCGGTTTCGCGGCTCGCGCTCGGCACCATGACCTGGGGACGGGACACCGACGCCGACGACGCGGCCGCCCAGCTGAAGAGCTACCTCGACGCGGGCGGCAACCTCGTCGACACCGCCGACGTGTACGCCGACGGCGACGCCGAGTCGGTGATCGGCTCGCTGCTGGGCAGCCTGGTCGATCGGGACGAGCTGCTCATCGCCACCAAGGCGGGGCTGCGGCCGGGCAGCGGCCGCCGGCGGGACAACTCCCGCGGGCACCTGCTGCGGACCCTGGAGGCGTCGCTGCGCCGGCTCGGCACCGACCACGTCGACCTGTGGCAGGTGCACGGATACGACCCGGACACCCCGCTGGAGGAGACCCTCGCCGCCCTGGACCACGCCGTGTCCAGCGGCAAGGCCCGGTACGTGGGGGTGTCGAACTTCTCCGGCTGGCAGACCGCCCGGGCCGCCGCCTGGCAGGCCGCCTGGCCGGGGCGCGCCCCGGTGGTCGCCGCGCAGGTGGAGTATTCGCTGCTGGAGCGGGGTGTGGAGCGCGAGGTGCTGCCCGCCTGCGCGGCGCTGGGGCTGGGCGTGCTGCCCTGGTCGCCGCTGGGCCGCGGGGTGCTCACCGGCAAGTACCGGCACGGCCGTCCGGCCGATTCCCGGGCCGCGTCGCCGCACTTCGAGCGCTTCGTCGCCACCTACCTGGAGCCGCGCTGCTCCAGCATCGTGGAGGCGGTCGCCACGGCGGCCGGGGGGCTGGGCGTGTCGCCGCTGGAGGTGGCGCTGGCCTGGATCCGGGACCGGCCGGGGGTCACCGCGCCGATCCTCGGCGCCCGCACCGTGGGGCAGCTCCTCGGCGCGCTGCAGGTGGAGCGGATGACCCTGCCGGAGGAGATCGTCACCGCGCTCGACGACGTCTCGGCGGTGCCGGTGGGCTACCCGGAACGGGACGGCTGAGGCCCGCCGCGCGGATGCCGGCCGACCGGCGGCGATCCGGGTCACCGCCCGGGGGTGGCGGTGGACCACCGGGCTGGGCAGCATAGAGGGCATGGACTACGAATACGCGCCGCTGCGGTTGCCTGCGAATGTCGACCGGTTGACCGCCGCGGCGCAGCTGGCGATCCAGGCGGAGTTCTCCGGATGGGAGCTGGCCCGGGTGCGGCTGTACCGGGACGGGACGCGGCAGGTGATGCTGCGCCGCCGCCGGGTCAACCAGCCGCAGCCGGGCCTGTCGTACTGAGGACGGCCGGATCGGGCCGACGCGGTACGCCCCGGGGCCCGGACCGGATGGTCGGGCCCCGGGGGCGGCGTGGCCTAGTGGGCGTGGTCGTGTTCCTCGTCGAGCTCCAGGAACGGGTGCTCGTCGAGGCGGCCCACGAGACGGTCGTCGGCGGCCGGCTGGAACGGGCCGAGCGGGTCGTCGTCGTCGAACGACTCCAGGTCGACCGGGCTGCTGACCTCGCTGACCATGACCAGGCCGTCGAGCGGCTCCAACTCGGGGACGTCCAGCGCGCTGAGCGAGCCGTCACCGCTCTGCAGCAGCTCCAGCACGGCCTCGCCGACCCCCTCGACCGGGGCCGGCTCGTCCTCCTCGGGGGTGCCCTCGCGGCGGGCCGCCTCGGCCGCCCGGATCAGGGCGGACACGCTCGGCACCCGGTAGTCGCGGCGCTGCCGGACCGAGATGACGCGCGGGTGCGGGTCGGTGGCCTCGACCCCCTCGACGCCGCCGAAGCGCTCGTCGGCCTCGTTCGGGTCGATCGACTCCACGTCCCACGGGGTCACCTCGCCGAACGCGTCGAGCAACTGCTCGTCGTAGGCGAACGAGGCATTGTTCAGAGCGACGTACGCCTGCCAGACGTTGTCGTCGTCGATCCGGCCGTGGGCGGCGCGGACGGCGGCCAGGTGGGCACGCGCCGCGTCGATCACCCGCTCCAGGGCGGCGTCCAGCTCACCGTGCTGGTCGGTCATGTGTGGCAGTCCCTTCGGATGGGGGGAGATTCCGCGCCGACGGTGACGTGACGGACACGGCTAGCAGCTGCGGAGAAACCGGTCGAGAACCCGCACGCCGAACTGTAGCCCGTCCACCGGAACCCGCTCGTCGATGCCATGGAACAGCCCGGAGAAATTGAGGTCGGCGGGCAGCCGCAGCGGCGCGAATCCGAAGCAGCGGATGCCGAGCTGCGAGAACGCCTTGGCGTCGGTGCCCCCGGAGAGCATGTACGGCACCGGGCGGGCGCCCGGGTCCTCGGCGCGCAGCGCGGCGGACATGGCCTCGACCAGGTCGCCGTCGAAGGTGGTCTCCAGGGCTGGCTGACGCTGGATGTACTCGATGGCGATGTCCGGGCCGATCAGCTCGCGCAGCTGCCGCTCCAGCAGCTCCGACTGGCCGGGCAGGCTGCGGCAGTCGATGGTGGCGGTGGCCCGGCCGGGGATGACGTTGTCCTTGTAGCCGGCGGCCAGCCGGGTCGGGTTGGCGGTGTTGCGGATGGTGGCGCCGATGATGTTGGCGATCGGGCCGAGCTTGGCGATCGCGGTCTCCGGGTCCTCCGGGTCGATCTCGATGCCGAGCACGTCGGAGACCTCTTCGAGGAACGCCCGCACGGTGTCGGTGACGACCACCGGGAAGCGGTGGCGGCCGACCCGGGCGACCGCCTCGGCGAGCGCGGTGACCGCGTTGTCGTCGTGCACCATCGAGCCGTGGCCGGGGCGGCCCTTGGCGTGCAGGCGCAGCCAGTCGATGCCCTTCTCGGCGGTCTCGATGAGATAGAGCCGGCGCTGCTCGTCGACCGAGTAGGAGAAGCCGCCGACCTCGCCGATCGCCTCGGTGCAGCCGTCGAAGAGGTGGCGGTGCCGCTGGGCGAGGAAGTGCGCGCCGTAGTCGCTGCCGGCCTCCTCGTCGGCGGTGAAGGCGAGCACGATGTCCCGCGACGGGCGCACCCCGGCGCGCTGCCAGCCGCGGACCACGGCGAGCACCATGGCGTCGAAGTCCTTCATGTCGATCGCGCCGCGGCCCCACAGGTAGCCGTCGCGGAGCTCGCCGGAGAAGGGATGCACCGACCACTCGTCGGGGTCGGCGGGCACCACGTCGAGGTGGCCGTGCACCAGCAGCGCGTCCCGGCCCGGGTCGGTGCCGGGAATCCGGGCGACCAGGTTGGCCCGGCCCGGCGCGGACTCGTGCAGCTCCGCGTCGACGCCGACCTCGGCGAGCTTCTCGGCGACGTACTCCGCGGCGCGGCGTTCCCCGACGCTGGTGTCGTTGTCGCCGGTGTTGGTGGTGTCGATGCGCAGCAGGTCGCGGCAGAGGTCCACGACCTCGTCGGAGGGGTCGGGTCGGGCGGAGGCGGGGTCGCTCGTCATCGCTTCTTCATACCAGCCGGTCCCGACGCCCGGTCCGCCCCGCCCGGCGGGCGGTTTCACGGATCGCGGGTACGGGTATCGCCGGTGGCGTTCCCGCACCGCTGACCCGGGCCGGCGGCGCCGCCGGCCATCAGTCGAGGAGGGCACCGTGACCGTCCCCCTGCCGCCGCTGCCGCCCGCCGCGGACGACGTGTACCGGCCAGGTGGCCGGAGCCTGATCGACCTCGTGGCGCGGGAGCACGCCGCGCTGCTCGGCCTGGCCGGGCGGGTCACCGACCCGGACCTGCCCGCCGAGCGTCGGCGCGAGGTGCTCGACGTGCTCACCGCCGTCGTGTCCCGGCACCTGTCCGCCGAGGAGCAGTACCTCTTCCCCGCCGCCCGGGCCGTCGTGCCGGCCGGCGCCGAACTGCTGGACCGGGAGATCGAGGCGGACGCCGGGCTGCTCACCGCCCTGCGGGAACTGTCCGGGCCGGACGACCCGGCGCTGGCCGAGGTGGTCGACCGGGTACGCCGGCACGTCGACCGGGTCGCCGCGCTGGTGGCGCCGCTGCGCGAGGTGGCCACCGACGCCGAGCTGATCCGGCTGGGCAACCGGTGGGAGATCGCCGAGGAGGCGGCGCCGACCCGGCCGCACCCGGGCACCCCGGCCACCCCGCCGTGGAACAAGCTCGTCGAGCCGGCGGTGGGGGTCCTGGACAAGGTCCGCGACGCGGTGACCGGCCGGCCTACCCAGCTGTCCGATCTGGAGCGGCCGGGGAAGCACTGAGCCGACCCCGGCCGCCGCGTCGACGGACGGCCGACTGATCGGCGTACACCGATGGCGGACGGGCCCTTCCGCATCCCCGTTCGTGGTCCTACCGTCACCGTATGAATCTGGAGCTGCGACATCTGCGGGTGGTCTGCGCGATCGCGGAGACGGGAAGCGTCACCAAGGCCGCCTCGATGCTCGGCCTGGCCCAGCCGGCGCTGACCGCCCAGCTCCAGCGCATCGAGCGGGCTCTCGGCGGTCCGCTGTTCGACCGGGACCGCCGCGGCGCCCGCCCCACCGCACTGGGCGAACTGGTGCTGGACCGGGCCCGGGTGCTGCTGCCGGCGATGAAGGGCCTGCAGGACGAGGCGGCCAGGCTGGCCGGGGCGGCCGACCCGCTGACCCGGTACCGGTTCGGCGGGGTGAACAGCCCGATCCTCGGCCGGCTGGTGCACCGGCTCGCCGCCGAGCGGCCCGACGTGCAGATCAGCACGTACGCGTCCTGGTCGGTGGACGAGCTGGCCCAACTGGTCGCCGGCGGCCGGCTCGACTTCGCGCTGACCGGGGTGTGCGGGGACGCCGCCCCGTCGGCGGAGTTCGGGCTGAGCTGGCGGGAGGTCGCCGTCGACCCGATCTTCGTGCTGCTGCCGCAGACCCATCCGATGGCCGGCCGGGACGAGGTGCGCCTGGTCGACCTGCGGCACGAGCAGTGGGTCGCGGCGCCCGGGGAGGGCTGCTTCGGCGACTGCTTCGCCGCCGCCTGCGCCCGCGCCGGCTTCACCCCCCGCAAGCTGTACGAGGCGGACGTGCGCGGCTGCCTGGACCTGGTCGACGCCGGCGCGGCGGTGGGCCTCTGCCAGGCCACCTTCCGGCCCGTCGCCGGCCTGGTGACCCGCCGGCTGGCCGGTACGCCGCTGCGCTGGCGGCTGCTGCTGGGCTGGCACCCGGACGCGCCGACCGCCCGGGTCGCCGAGACGGTGCTCGAGACGGCCGTGGCGGCGTACACCGACGCGCTGGCCCCGCACCCGGACTACCTGGCCTGGTTGCTGGGTCGTCCCGACTTCGGTGCGCAGGTGGCGGCGGCCGGCGGGGTGCGAACCGCCTGAGCGCGGGTATCAGGGCGACATGACTGATCTGTACCCTGCCGCCGACCAGCGGGAGTTGCTGCGCCAGGCGGCCGCCGCGCACACCGCCGCCTCCACCGACCTGGAGGCGTTCCTGCGCCGGTTGCCGGAGGTGCCCGACCCGGCGGACATCACCGAGTACGCCAACCTGCTCAGCCGGGAGGAACGCGCCCGCGCGGAGCGGCAGGCCGCCGCCGACACGGCCGGCCTGGAGCTACCCAGCATGGAATCGTCCGAGTAGCGCACGGCACGGCACCCGGGACTCCCCGGGTGCCGTCGGCCGGTCCGGTCAGCGTTCGACCAGGACGTCGTGCCCGAGGTCGAGCAGCGAGTACCGCCACTCGTTGTCGACGTTGCCGCCGCTCGGCCGGGCGTCGATGAGGTCCTGGATGCGGTCGACCGCCTCCTGCATCACCTCGAGGTCCTCCCGGGTGAGGTCCACCTTGCGCTTGCTCAGCACCCGCAGGATGTGCCGGCCCGGCTCGGGCAGGTCCATGTTCGGGGCGGGGCCGAACGACTCCTCCCCCGAGCCACGGGTCAGCAGCCACTGGCGCAACTGCTCGGAGGGGACGTTCACCAGGGCGTGGAAGTCGTCCCAGAGCACGTCGACCTCGGTATCCACGCGCTGTTCGCGTACCATCACGCCTCCTCTTCCGGCGGCGGCCCGGACGGCGTCCGGTCGCCCTCGTCGGTCTGCTTCTTCACACCCTCCGGCGGCACCTTGACCCGCGACGGGTTCGCCGTCGGCGGGCTCACGATCGGTTCGCGCCGCTCGGTTTCCTCCCGGCTCTCCTCCGGCTCGGTCATCTCGTCCCGTTTCCGGTTCATCGTGGGTGCGAGGTGCTGGCGGCGACGTAGTCGCGGTCCCCGCTGCCGACCTCGATGGACAGCTGCCCGTCCCGCGCGTCGACGACGACCTTCTGGCCGGGCGAGACCTGGTGCTCCAGCAGCATCCGGGAGAGCCGGTTGTCGACCTCCCGCTGGATCACCCGGCGCAGCGGGCGGGCCCCGAACTCCGGCTGGTAGCCGTGCTCGGCCAGCCAGTCGATGCCGGCCGCGGTGAACTCGACCTGGATGTCCTGGGCGTGCAGCCGACGCTTGGTCTCCTCCAGCATCAGCTCGGTGATCTGCCGCAGCTGCTCGGCCTCCAGCCGCTGGAAGATGATCACCTCGTCGATCCGGTTGAGGAACTCGGGCCGGAAGTTCTCCTGCAGCCGGCGCATCAGCCGCTCCCGCAGCTCGCTGGCCTCCTGCTCCCGGCCGGGCTCGCCGACGCCGAAGCCCACCGTGCGCTGGGTGCCGGTGATCATCTCCGACCCGAGGTTGCTGGTCATGATCAGGACGGTGTTCTTGAAGTTCACCGTGCGGCCCTGGCTGTCGGTGAGCCGGCCGTCGTCGAGCACCTGGAGCAGGATGTTGAACACGTCCGGGTGCGCCTTCTCGATCTCGTCGAGCAGCACCACCGCGTACGGGCGGCGGCGCACCGCCTCGGTGAGCTGGCCGGCCTCCTCGTAGCCGACGTAGCCGGGCGGGGCGCCGACCAGCCGGCTGACCGTGTGCCGCTCCTGGAACTCGCTCATGTCCACCCGGGCCATCCGGTCCGCCTCGCCGAAGAGCGCCTCGGCCAGGGCCCGGGCGAGTTCGGTCTTGCCGACGCCGGTCGGGCCGAGGAAGAGGAAGCTGCCCATCGGCCGGTCCGGGTCCGCCAGCCCGGCACGCGAGCGGCGCACCGCCTCGGCCACCGCGCTGACCGCGTCGTCCTGCCCGACGACCTTCTCGTGCAGGTACCCCTCCAGCCGCAGCAGCCGGTCGCGTTCCTCCTCGGTGAGCTGGTTGATCGGGATGCCGGTGGCTCGGGAGACCACCTCGGCGATCTCGGTCGGCCCGACCGTCGGCACTTCGGGGCTCTCCCCATCGCCTTTCGCACGGCGGACCTGTTCCTCCAGCTCGGACACCCGGTCACGCAACTGGGAGGCCCGCTCGTACTGCTCGCCGGCGACCGCCTGCTCCTTGTTGCGGCGCACCTCGTCGAGCTGCCGCTCCAGCTCGCGCACGTCCTCGGCGGGGGTACGGGTACGCAGCCGCACCCGCGCGCCGGCCTGGTCGATCAGGTCGATCGCCTTGTCCGGCAGGAAGCGGTCGGTGATGTAGCGGTCGGAGAGCTCGGCGGCGGCAACCAGCGCCTCGTCGGTGAAGCGGACCTGGTGGTGCGCCTCGTAGCGGTCCCGCAGGCCGCGCAGGATGGTGACGGTGTCCTCGACGCTCGGCTCGGGCACGAAGACCGGCTGGAACCGGCGGGCCAGCGCGGCGTCCTTCTCGATGCTGCGCCGGAACTCGTCCAGCGTGGTCGCGCCGATCACCCGCAGCTCGCCGCGGGCGAGGGCGGGCTTGAGCATGTTCGAGGCGTCCATGCCGCCCTCGCTGCCAGCGCCACCCGCGCCGACCAGGGTGTGGATCTCGTCCAGGAAGATGATCAGCTCGTCCTTGTGCGCCCGGATCTCGTCGATCACCTTCTTCAGCCGTTCCTCGAAGTCGCCCCGGTAGCGGGTGCCGGCCACCAGGCCGGCGAGGTCGAGCTGGATGACCCGCTTGCCGATCAGGGTCTGCGGCACGTCGCCGTCGCAGATCCGCTCGGCCAGCCCCTCCACGATCGCGGTCTTGCCGACGCCGGCCTCGCCGATCAGCACCGGGTTGTTCTTGGTCCGCCGGGACAGGATCTCCACGGCCTGCTCGATCTCGTCGGCCCGGCCGATGACCGGGTCGATCTGGTCGTTGCGGGCCAGCTCCGTGAGGTCCTGCCCGTACTGGTCGAGGGTGGGGGTGCCGCGGTCCGGGCGGGGGGTGCCGCCGCGTTCCGCGCTGGCCGCCTGGAGCGACTCCGGCTGGATCCGGCCCGCGGCCAGCATCCGGCCGGCAGGGGACTCCGGGTTCAACGGCAGGGCCATCAGGATGTGTTCGGGGCCGATGTAGTTGGCACCCATCGCCCGGGAGAGCTGGTGGGCGTCGAGCAACGCCCGCTTGGCCGCCGGGGTGAGCGACAGGTTCGGCGGCACCTCGCCGCGCGGCGCCCCGTCACCGCGCCCGCCAAGGGCGTTGACCAGGGCGTCCGGGTCGGCGCCGGCGCGGCGCACCAGATCGCGCAGCGGCTCCCGCTGCAGCGCCGCCCAGAGCAGATGGTCGGTGTCCAGGTCGTTGCTGTGCTTCTGCGCCGCGCGCCGGGCCGCGTCGGCCAGCATCTCCCGCGCGTCGGCGGTCATCAGCCGGGTGATGTCGACCCGGTGCGCCGGCCGGCGTCCCCCCTCGCCGCGACCGAAGTACCGGGCCAGGAACTCGTCCCACGGGTCGGAGCCGAAGTCACCGGGTCCCATCATCTCTGTCCTCCGCTCCTCAGACGCGGCGCGCCCCGCCGGGCGACTGGCGCGGCACGGTCGGCGGTGGCTACCCGGCGGTCGGCGCGACAAACGCCTCCGGATGGCAGGCTGGGGGCATGGCGGACAGGGCGCTGCTGATCGTCGACGGCGCGAACGTGGTGGGCTCGCGGCCGGACGGCTGGTGGCGGGACCGGGCCGGGGCGGCGGCGCGGCTGCGCGACGCGCTCGCGCCGCTGGCCGACCGGGGCGTACCACCGGAGCTGCCGCCACCGGTGGACGTGGTGCTGGTGGTGGAGGGCGCGGCGCGGAACGTGCCGGCCGCGCCGGGGGTGGCCGTGGTCGCCGCACCCGGATCCGGCGACGACACCATGGTCGAGCTGGTCGCCGCGGCACCGGACCGACGCCGGGTGGTGGTCACCGCCGACCGGGAGCTGCGGGCCCGGGTGGGTGCGCTGGGCGCCGAGGTGCACGGGCCACGCTGGCTGCCGCCGGACGTCCAGCGCCGCGGGCCCGTGCGGTGACCGGGGTACGCCCGGCGGGGTGACTCGTGCACGGGACCAGGCGGTTCGCCGGCGGGACCGGGGTCGTCCGGGCGAAAGGGCTTCCGTGCACGTCAGGGGATTGATCGGACAGCCGGGCAGGAACACCGCGAGGGCGGATGTTCGCCCATCCGGCGGGATGGGTTGTAATGGATATCTCCCTTGCCCCCAGGAGGTCCCCCGTGGCGAGCGTCGCCGAGCTGAAGTCAGCCATCGATGTCGCCCTCCAGCAGATAGGTGACGGGCAGACAGCCGTGCAGGCGGCCGGCGAGAAGCTGGCCGAGGCGCAGCAGACCCTGGCCGGCGCCCTGGAGGGCAGCGGCCACGAGACGGTGGAGGCGGCCCAGGCGTCGCTGACGCAGGCCAGCCAGGAGCTGGAGGAGTGCCTCGCCGCCACCCTGGTCGCGGTCGAGCAGGCGCAGCTCTACGTCGCCACCCTGTAGGGGCGGGACGTGTCCATCATCGAGGACGTCGGCGGGCAGGTGCGCGCCGCCGCCGAGGAGCTGCCGCTGGCCCAGCTCGCCGTGGCGCTGGAGAAGTTCGGCCAGGCCACTGAGCGGCTGCGCTGGGTGCGGCAGGAATCGGCGAGCCCGCTGGGGGTGCCGGAGCTGTCCGCCGCGACCGAGCACGCCGAGACCGCCGGGTACGCGCTGCGGGTGGCCCAGGAGCAGCTGTCCGCGTACCTGGCCGCGATCGGGCTGGCCGCCGACGGCGCGCCCGCCCCGGCCGGCGAGCAGCGCCGGCCGAAGCACGACGCACCGCGGGGTGAGGCGCCGCCGGCGGCCCCGGACGCCGCGGCCGAGCCGGGCGAGCAGCCGGCGATGCGGCGCTGGTGGTCGGTGCGGGTGGCGGAGCTGACCGGCGGTCGGGAGGGCGCCCCGGACGAGCCGGACGCACGGGTCGGCGACTCCCGCGAGCTGCTGCGCCGGGTGGTGACCGGGGTCCGCTCCGGCGACCGGGCCCGGCTGCACGCGGAGCTGCGCCGGGCACACGCCGACGTCGGGCTGGGGCTGGCCGCGATCGCCCCGCCACTGCTGCGCGAGCTGGCCGGGGAACTGCTCGGCCACCCGCCCCGCGCCGACGACCTGGCCCGGCTGCGCCGGGAGCTGGACGGGCGGGTCCGCGACCTGCTGCCCGGGCTGCCGCCGCCGGTGCTGGACACCCTGCTGACCCGGGTCTGTCGGATGCCCCCGCCCCGCCGTTCCGGCGAGCAGGAACAACCGCACGCCGCGGATCCGGCGGTCACCGCCGGGGTGGTCACCGGGGTGCTGCTGGACCTGCTCGGCCGCGACCTACCCAACGACGCCGACGAGCGGGAACCCGGACGGGGTACGCATGGCTGACGTCCGCGCCCAGGTGGTGTCGCGGGTCCGGGGGCTGCTCTCCGAGGCACTCGGGGCCACCCGGCACCGGCTGGCCGCCGCCGACGCCGACCTGGCGGCCCACCGGGACCGGCTGGTCCGCGTGCGGCGCGCCGCGGCGGACGTACCGGAGCGGGTGGGCGCCGCCCGCGACCGCCGGCTCGCCGAGATAGACGCCCGGCACACCACCCGGATCGCCGAGCTGGCCCGGCGGGCCGCCGCCGCGGCCGAGCGGGAGGCGCCGGGCGCGGCGTCCGCGCCGTGGGACCGGTGGCGACCCACCCCCGCCGACCGCGCGGAGACCCCCGGTGCGGTACGCGTCGGCACGGTGCGCATCCCCGGCGCGGAGCCGCTGCCGGCGCTGGTGCCGCTGCTGGACGCCGGTCACGTGCACCTCGCCGGCAGCGACCGGGAGGGCATCGCCGCGGTGGTGCCGGCCCTGCTGCTGCGCTCCCTGGGGCGCGCCGACCCGGGCAGCGTCCGGCTCGTCGGGTACGACCCGGAGCACCTGGGCGGCGGGCTCGCCGGGTTCGCCCCGCTCGGCACCGCCGGCCTGCTCACCTTCGTCGGCCCCGGCGGGCTGGGTCGGCTGCTGGACGACCTGGTGGAGCAGATCCGCCGGATCAACGAGACCGTGCTGGCCGGGGAGTACGCGTCGCTGCGCGAGCTGGCCGCGACCACCGGCCGCCGGCCGGAGCCGTGGCGGGTGGCGGTGCTGCTCGGCGGCGACGAACTGTCCCGGCACGAGCGCGGCCAGCTCGACCGGGTGGTGCGGACCGGGGCGGCCTGCGGGGTGCACCTGGTGGTCCGCGGCATCGAACTGCCCGACGACCCCACGGTCACCCGGGTCGTGGTGGAGCCGGACGACGCCCGGATCGGCGGACTGCCGGTGGCGCTCGACCCCCCGCCCCCGCCCGGGCTGGTCACCGAGACGTGCCGGGAGACAGCCTCCCGGGTCAACGCCGGGCCGCCGCCGGCGCCCTTCACCGACCTGCTGCCCCCGCCCGAGGACTACTGGCGGGCGGACTCGGCGCACGGCCTGACCGCGCCGATCGGCGAGGGCCCGCACGGCCGGCCGGTGCAGCTCAGCCTCGGCGACTACCCGCCGCACGCGCTGATCGGCGGCCCCTCCGGCACCGGGAAGACCAACCTGATCTTCGCCTGGATCGGCGCGCTCGCCGCCCGCTACTCCCCCGCCGAGCTGGAGTTCTATCTGCTCGACTTCAAGGAGGGGGTGTCCTTCGCGCGGTTCGCCCAGGGCCGCCGGGACCCGAGCTGGCTGCCACACATGCGGCTGGTCGGGATCAACGTGAACACCGACCGGGAGTTCGGCCTGGCGCTGCTGCGCTTCCTCGCCGAGGAGCTGCGCCGCCGGGCGGACGCGGCGAAGAAACACGAGGTCACCAAGCTGGCCGAGCTGCGCGCCGTGGACCCGACCGGGCACTGGCCGCGGATCGTCGCCGTGGTGGACGAGTTCCAGGCGCTGCTGGCCGGCCGGGACGTGGTCGCGCGGGAAGCCGCCGACCTGCTGGAGGACCTGGCCCGGCGCGGGCGGTCGCAGGGCATCCACCTGGTGCTCGCCTCGCAGGACGTCCGGGGCATCGAGGCGCTGTGGGGGCGACCCGCCCTGGTCGCCCAGTTCACCCTGCGGATCGCACTGCCGAAGGCGCTGCGCATCCTGGCCGAGCGCAACGACGCGGCGCAGTCGCTGCCCCGGCACCACGCGGTGGTGAACGCCGAGTCGGGGCTGGCCGAGGGGAACCAGGTGGCCCGTATCCCGTCGGCCGGCGACTGGGAGACGTGGAGCGAACTGCAGCACCGGCTGTGGCGGATGCGCCCGCAGGACGCCTCCCCGGCCCGGCTCTTCGACGGCGACGCGATCCCGAAGCTGGCCGAGGCGCCGGACTTCCGGGCGCTGACCGGCCCGGAGCAGGGGGTGCCACGCAGCCCGGTCGCGCTGCTCGGGGAGATCATCGACGTGCAGGCCCGCTCGGCGGCGCTGCGGCTGCCCCGGGCGCCCGGGCGCAACCTGGCCGTGCTCGGCACCCGGGTGGACGAGGCGTGCGCGGTGCTGGACGCCGCCGCCCGCTCGCTGGCCCGGCAGCACCGCCCCGGCACGGCCCGGTTCTCCATCGCCTGCCTCGACCCGGACGCCGACCCGGCCGCCCGCGCCCTCTACGAGGACCTCGCCGACGACGCCGCCTGGTACGACGAGGAGACCGTCCCCGAGCTGATGGCCGAGGTGGGCGACTCGCTCGGCGCCCCGGGCACCCCGAACAGCCCGCACTATCTGCTGCTCTACGCGGTCGACGCGGCCGCCGGACAGCTCGCCGGCAAGGCTGGCCGGCGGACGGGGCTGGAGCAGCTGCGCCGGATCCTGCACGACGGCCCGGAACGGCGTACGCACGTGCTGGCCTGGTGGCGCGGGGTGGCCCGGATGCGGGCCGACCTGGGCGGGCCGGCGGCGCGTACCGACCAGATCGGGGCCTGGGTGGCGCTCGACGTGCAGGGCGCGGAGCTGGGCTCCTCGCTCTACCCGGGCACCGGCGGGCCGGACTGGTACCCCCGCCCGTGGCGAGGGCTCTACTTCGACCGGGCGGTGCACCGCACCGGCCAGGTGATCATCCCTTATGGTCCGTCGCGTTGACATCCTCCCGGCTATGGGCCGGGATTCTCACGGTCGCCCGTGAGGTTTCCTGTTTCATCGCCGACTGCCTTTCCGGGAGGATCTTCCCTTGGGGTCTTACATCAGCTCCGCAGGCGTTTTACCTCTCCGCCAGCCCGGCGGCGAGGATGTTCTTAGCAGCGTTGATGTCCCGATCGTGCTCAACCCCGCAACCCGGGCACGTCCACGAGCGGACGTTGAGGGCGAGGGTGGTGTTGATCCGCCCGCACCCGGAGCAGGTCTTGGACGAGGGCAACCACCGGTCGACGGGGATCACCTCACGCCCGTACCAGTCGGCTTTGTACTCCAGCATGCTGCGGAACTGACCCCAGGCCGCGTCGGAGATGACACGAGCGAGGCGGCGGTTGCGGAGCATGTTGCGCACGCTGAGGTCTTCGATCGCGACCGTTTGAGTCTCACGGACGAGTCGAGTGGTCAGCTTGTGCAGATGGTCCCGACGCCGGTCCGCGATACGGGCGTGGATGCGGGCCACCTTCATTCGGGCCTTGGCCCGGTTGTTGGAGCCCTTCTGTTTGCGGGCCAGGTTCCGCTGCGCCTTGGCAAGCTTCCGCCGGTCGGCCTGTCCGTACCGCGGGTTGGCCACCTTGCCGTGCTCGTCGCTGATTCCGGGGATCGGGTGGGACAGGGTGAGCAGGCTGGTGATGCCCGCGTCCACACCGACCTCGCCCGCGACCGGCAGAAGGGGCTTCACCGCGGGGTCCTCCACCAGCAGGGACACGAACCAGCGGCCGGCGGCGTCCCGGGACACCGTGACTGTCGAGGGTTCCGCCCCTTCGGGCAGGGGTCGCGACCAGACGATGTTCAGCGGGGTGTTCATCTTGGCCAGAGTGAGCCGGCCGTCACGCCAGCGGAACGCGGAGCGGGTGTATTCGGCCGACGCCCGCGACTTGCGCTTGGACTTGAACCTCGGATACCGGGACCGCTTGTCCCAGAACGCTACGAATCCGGCCTGCAGATGCCGCAGCGTCTGCTGCAACGGCACCGACGACACCTCGTTCAGGAACGCCAGGTCATCGGTGCGTTTCCACTCGGTCAGCCACCCCGACGACTCAACGTACGTGGTGCGCTGGCGGTCGACCGCCCACGCCCGGGTGCGGGCTTCCAACGCCCGGTTGTACACCAGACGCACACACCCGAACGTCCGGGACAACTGTCCAGCCTGTTCAGGGGACGGGTAGAAGCGGTACTTGTAAGCCCGCTTCACCACATCACCCACGACTCACAATTTACCGTCCACCTAAGACAATCATCCGAAGGGAGGAAGCGGCGTTTCCTCCCGGCCTTTAACGGCCGGGCTTCCACGCTGCAGTTCTGATGAACGAACCGGTCGCCAGTGAGACGTACGCCGCCCAGATCCGTCGGCTCGCCGAGCTGACCGCCCGGGTGGCCGCCCAGCGCGCCGAGGCGCACACCTGGTACGCGCAGCAGTGCGCCACCGCCGACCGGGCGGTGGCGGAGGCCACCGAGCAGGTCCGCCGGGCCGAGGCGGAGGTGGCGGAGGCGCGGGAGCTGGTGGAGCGGGTCGACGCCGAGGCCGCCCACCTGTGGGGGCAGCTGCGCGCCCGGATGGGCAGCGGCGGGCGGCGACTGGGCGAGCTGCCCGGGCCGGCCCGGGACGCGACCGGCGATCCGGTGCTGCTGCTGCACGGGGTACGCGAGGTGCTGGACCGGACCCGTCAGCCGGGCGAGCTGCCCGGCTCGGCTAACTCGCTGCTGGTGGGCTGCGGGGTCGGCGGCGCGCTGGTCGCGTACGCGTTGGGGATGGGCGCGCGGGCGCTGGGCGAGGGCTCCAGCGGGGACCTGGCGGTCGGCCTGCCGGTGCTGGCGCTGGTGGTCACGCTGCTCGGGCCGCTGGTGGGGTTGGCCCCGGCCCGGCTGCTGGCCGACCGCCGGCACGCCGTGCTGACCCCGCGTGCCATCACCCTGGTGGCCGCCGCGGGCCTGGTCACCACCGTCCTCCTCCTCGCCCTAGCCCCCCGCTGACCGCGATCACCCGCGGCTTGCCGGCGCCAGGCTCCGTCCGGTTGATCATGAGGTTGGCGGCGAGCGGCACCCGGCCGGTCACGCCGCCAACCCCATGATCGACGCGACCTCGAGGCGGGGGCGGTCAGGCGGGGGTTAGGACGGCTTCTTTGAGGAGGCGGCGGGCCAGAACGAGGCGGTCGGCGTCGTCGTCGAGGCCGGGCAGGTCGCCGACCCGGGTGACCTCGCCGGTGAGCAGGGCGCGCAGCGCCGGCTCGCAGCTGCCGGGCAGGGTGATGGCGCGGTCGAACAGGCGCAGCGCGATCCGGCCGTCGCCGCTCGGGTCGAGCCGCCAGCGCAGGCCGTCCCGGACCGCGACGCGGCTGTCCGGGTCCAGTGCGGTCAGCGCGGCGGCCTGGGCCAGGGGCCGGATCGGCGCCGGGCGGGCGGCCGGCCAGGCCCGTGCCCGCAGTCGGTCGGCCACCGCGGCCGGGTCGGCCCGCAGCAGCCAGTCGCGCAGCGCCTCCACGGTCTCGGTCAGCTCCGGCTCCAGCGCGTCCGGGTCGGCCACGTCGACGCCGAAGGGCAGCCCGGCACGCAGCCGGGGATCGTCGGCGGCGAGCGCCAGCAGCTCCTCGACCAGGGCGTACCGGGTCAGCGCCCGGATGCCCACGGTCAGGTGCAGCGAGCTGCGCTCCTGCGCCTGGGCGCTGTGCAACCAGCCCCGGGGCAGGTAGAGCGCGTCGCCGGGGGCGAGCACCACGTCCAGGGCGGCGTGCCCCTCGGCGGTCGCGGCCACCTCGTCGGCCCGCCCGCCCCAGGGCTGCCGCTCCAGCGGGTCGGGCAGCACCGGCGGGTGGATCCGCCAGTGCTTGCGGCCGTCGACCTGCAGCACGAAGACGTCGTGCGTGTCGTAGTGGGTGGCGAAGCCCTGACTGCCGGCCGGGGTCAGGTAGGCGTTCACCTGCACCGGCTGGGCCAACGCGGTGCCCAGCTCGCGGGCGAAGTCGCTCAGCGCCGGCCAGGTCCGGTGCAGGCCCTGCAGGACCAGGGTCGCGCCGTCGGCGTACAGCTGGAGAACCTGCTCGTCGAGGACCTGGTCGCCGATCTCGGCGCCCGCGCCGCCGCCGCCGGTGTAGCGCGCCGCCGGCACCAGCTCGCCGTCCTTGGCGATCCGCAGGAACGGGGTACGCAGACCGCGCCGGCTGAGCAGTTCGTCGGCGTCGGCCGGGCTGAACAGGTCGGTGAAACCGCGCGGGTTGGGCAGCTCGGCGGCCCGGGACAGCAGCGGGCTGCGTCCCCAGTGGTCGGCGGCGAACTTGGCCGGCTCGACCGTGATGCACCGGGCGAGGGGCTCGGCGGCGGAAGGCGGAACCGCCGGGCGGCCGTCGCCGCCCGGCGACGGTTCCCGGTCGTGGCGCGGTGTCAGACGCGCCGAGCTGGATCTGTCGGACGGGTCGAGCTGGGTCATGGCGATCGGTCAGGCGCTGCCGTCGGCGCCGCCGTCGCGCTGGCCGGGGGTCGCGCCACCGTCGGCCGGACCCTCCGCGCCGCCGTCCGCGCCGCCGTCCTGCTTGCCCGGGGTCGCCCCACCGTCGGCCGGACCCTCGGCGCCCTTGTCGGCGCCGCGGTCGGCCCCGCGCTCCGCGCCACGGTCCGCACCGCCGTCCGCGCCACCGTCCCGCTGGCCCGGGGTCGCGCCACCGTCGGCCGGGCCCTCGGCCCCGCCGCCACCGGTGGTCTGCATGTCGTCGTCGTTGAGTGCCATGGGTGCTCCCTCGGGTGTGCCGCCCCGCCGTCGGCCGGGGTTCGTCGTGGAGCGGTGGTACCCCACGCGCGATCTCCTCTAACCACACCGTAGACGCCGGGGCCGGGCGACACGGACGGTTCGCCGGGCCCCGCCGGGCGTCACCCGGGCCGAGAGGCCCGCGCGTGGACGGCGGGCCGGCCCGGTCGGTGCCAGGATGGCGGAGGGAACGCCGGAGTGGAGGTGGCCGTGGGACAGCCGGAGCCGTTGACGCCGCTGGCCGAGGACTGGCAGCGGGCGCTCGCCGTGGTGGCCCACCCCGACGACCTGGAGTTCGGCGCGGCGGCCGCGGTGGCCCGCTGGACCGGGCAGGGCAAGCAGGTCGGCTACTTCCTGCTCACCAGCGGCGAGGCCGGCATCGACGGGATGCCGCCGGACCGCGCCCGGGTGCTCCGGGAGGAGGAGCAGCGCGCGTCGGCGGCGGTGGTCGGGGTGGACACGGTGGAGTTCCTTGGCCTGCCGGACGGGCTGCTGGAATACGGCGTGCCGCTGCGTCGGGAGATCGCCGCGGTGGTCCGCCGGCACCGCCCCGAGATCGTGATCACCAACAACTTCCGGGAGACGTGGGACGGGGCGTACGCGCTGAACCAGGCCGACCACATCGCCTGCGGCCGGGCGGTGCTGGACGGGGTCCGGGACGCCGGCAACCGGTGGATCTTCCCGGAGCAGCTGGTGGACGGCGTCGAGCCGTGGGCCCGGGTACGCGAGGTGTGGGCGGCGGCCTCGCCGCGGGCGCGGCACGGGGTGGACGTGACGGCCACCTTCGACCGGGGCGTGGCCTCGCTGCGGGCACACGGGGCCTACCTGAGCGGACTCGGCGACGGTGGCTTCGACGCGGAGGAGTTCCTCGGGGGGTTGGCCCGCCCGGCCGGCACCCGCCTGGGCGTCCGGTACGGCGCCGCCTTCGAGGTCTTCCGCCTCGATCTCGCCTAGGCCGCGGCGATGATCCTGGTCGGCACCTCCGGTTGGCAGTACCGGGACTGGCGGGAACGCTTCTACCCGGCGAAGCTGCCGCAGCGGCTGTGGCTGGAGCACTTCGCGGCGCGGTTCGCCACCGTGGAGGTCAACAACGCCTTCTACCGGCTGCCCGAGCGGGACACGTTCGTCGCCTGGCGGGACCGGACCGCGGACGACTTCTGCGTGGCGGTGAAGATGAGCCGCTACCTCACCCACATCAAGCGGCTGCGGGAGCCGGGCGAACCGGTGGCCCGCTTCCTCGGCCGGGCCACCGGGCTGGGTGACCGGCTCGGACCGGTGCTGGTGCAGCTCCCACCGAACCTGCGGGCCGACCCGGAGGCGCTGGACGCCACGCTGCGCCTCTTCCCGGCCGAGGTGCGGGTGGCGGTGGAGCTGCGGCACCCCTCCTGGTGGACGGACGACACGCGACGGGCGCTGGAGCGCCGCCGCGCCGCGCTGGTCTGGGCGGACCGGCTCGGCCGCCCGGTCACGCCGCTGTGGCGCACCGCCGACTTCGGCTACCTGCGGCTGCACGAGGGGCGGGCCCGGCCCTGGCCGCGCTACGGCCGGGACGCGCTCGCCTCCTGGGTACGCCGGTTGGCCGGGACGTTCGACGCCGCGGAACCGGCGTACGTCTACTTCAACAAAGACCCCGGCGGCGCGGCGATCGTCGACGCGGTGGCCTTCGCCGGTCTGGCTGGGCGGGCCGGCCGGCCGGTGAGCCGCGTGCCGGCGCCGAGCGACCTCGCGGGCTGACGCGAACGGCCCGCTCCACCGGTGGTGGGGCGGGCCGGTCGGGACCGTCGGTCAGGGAAAGTTCTGCACCAGGTCCTTGGGCATGTTGTCCTTCACGTCTTCCCACTGGCCCGGGGTGATGTGCCGGCTCAGGGCGTCGAGCACCACCTGGACCACGCGCTCGGTGCCGCCCTCGACGTCGTACGGGAAGCGTTGCCGCACCTCGAACAGGAAGTCGTCCCGGTTCAGCTTCACCGGCACGTCCATCGGCTGCCAGCCGTCGAAGTAGATCCCCCGTACCAGCACCGGCAACTGCGCCGCGAACTCCACGCTCTCCTGCACCGGCATCCGGTCGCGCAGCAGGTGCAGCACGGTACGCAGCGCGCAGTAGGACTGGTTGCGTTGCGACTTCGGCCAGCCGTAGGCCTGCTCGATGTCCTTGAGGATCAGGTTGGTCTTCTGGATGGAGGACTCAATCGCGGTACTCAGCTGCTCAGCCATCTGCCCACCCCCGTAGGTCGGTTTCCCACCGTCGGTCGTCGGTGCGTCGCGGCGGCCCGCTGGGCCCCCGCCACTGCCGGGTCGGACTGAACCGACCGGGCCGCTCGCCGCGCCGGGGGCCGGCGGACTTCCCGACCACGTGCAGCACCCCGCCACGGCGTCGATCCGATACCACCCGCACCGTCATGGCCCACCTCCTGTCGGCCTCGCGGCCGCGTACGGACCGCACACACCGCCCACACTGTCCGGGGAGAGGGTGAGCCGGCCTCACCCCGGTCGGGTGAAACCCGGGCTGTCAGTCGACGCCGAGCAGGGCCTGCAACCGCTGGCCGTTGCGCTGGGCGTAGTCCCGGTAGCAGTTGTTCATGAGCACGTGGGTCCGCGTGGCCTCGCCGGCCAGCTCGCGCAACCGGGGCGCCCAGTCGCGCAGCTCCCGGTCGGAGTAGTCGTAGCCGAACTTCTCGTGGATGTCCTTGCTGGTCCACCGCTCGCTGTGGCCGTGGAAGCGGACCACCGCGAGGTCCGCGGTGGCGGCCAGCACCGGCGGTACGGACGACCGGTGCCCCTGCGGCATGTCGACGCAGACGTACGGAAGCTGGTGCTTGCGCAGGAAGCCGAGGGTCTCCTCCCGGTTGTCACCGTCGAACCAGGAGGCGTGCCGGAACTCCACGGCCGGTCGTAGCGGGGCGCACCGCTTCGCCACCTCGAGGAGGTACTGCTTGTTGTCCCGCTTGATGGTGAACCAGGGCGGGAACTGGAACAGCACCACGCCGAGCCGGTCCGCCGCGACCAGCGGGTCGAGCGCGGACAGGAACCGGGTCCACACCTCCTCGTAGGCCTGCGGCGGCAGGTCGTCCGGGTAGAGGTTCTTCTTGTCGGTGTCCGGGCGCAGGTCCTTGTAGAGCGCCCCGACCCGGGTCGGGTGCCCGGTGAGCAGGCTGAACGCCTTGATGTTGAAGGTGAAGCCGGGCGGGGTGCGGTCGACCCACAGCTGCGCCGTCCGCTCGGCCGGCGGCGAGTAGTAGGTGGCGTCCACCTCGACCAGCGGGAACTGCCGGGCGTAGTACGCCAGCCGCTTCTCCGGCGTGTCCGCGGTCTGCGGGTACCAGCCGGAGTCGAGCAGGGTCCGGTCGGTCCACGAGGCGGTGCCCACCTTGATCTCACCCATGGGGCGAGTCCACCGCGTCGGGGACCGACCGGCAACCCGGGTGGCGCTCAGGCCGCCCGCCGCTCCCGGGTCTGCTTGCAGGAGACGCAGGAGGTGGCGGACGGGAAGATCTCCAGCCGCTCCACCGGGATCGGGGCCGAGCAGCCCTCGCAGAAGCCGTAGGTGCCCTCCTCGAGCCGGCTGAGGGCGTGCTCGAACTGGGCGCGCCGGTCCAGGATGCTGCGCAGCAGGGACTGCGCGGTGTCCCGCTCGGCGGTCTTGGTGCCGCTGTCGGCCTGGTCGTCGCCGGCCGTGTCGCCGACCTCGACCAGGCGCAGCACCTGGCTCTGCAGCACGGCCTGCTCGTACTCCGCAGTCAGCTCGTCGTACCGCGACCGCAGGGACTGCCGGATCTGGTCGACCTCCGCCTGCGAACGGCCCGTGGCTGTCGTGTCGTGGACGAGCATGGCTGCCTGCCTTTCCTCGGGGCCTCATACCGGTCCGGGGCGGCGAGCGCCCCGGACGGATCGATGGGGTGCACGGGCGATCTCACCCGTGCTCTGTGAGCCGGGCGATTACCCGCCGCCTCCGAGGATCAAACCGGGGATTTCCGCGGTCTTCCATCGCATTCGTGCGCTGTTGCGCCGCCCGGTCCGTCCCCGGCCGTCCCGGATCCGGCGGGGCCGTCCGCATGCCGCCCGGCTGCCCGGCTCGGCACCGCCGGTCAGCCGGCCTCGACCAGGGCCGGGTGGCGCGGATCGTCGGCGCGGACCACCACGTCGGCGAAGGAGGCCGGGGCGACCTCGTCGGCGTATCGGGCGAAGGCGGGCAGGGTCCAGCGCAGCTCGGGATCGGTCCGCCGGTCCAGCGCGGCCGGCGAGAGCTCCACGTGCACGGTGACGTCGAAGGGCAGCCCACCGCCGAGCAGCAGCGAACCGCTGACCAGCACCACCGCGCCGGCCGGCAGCTCGACGTACGCGGCCCGACTGGCCCGGTCGGTGGCGGTGTCCCAGAGGGACGGGAGCACCCGGCCGGAGCCGTCGGGACCGGCCGGGTCGAGCACCTCGCGGCGCAGCCCCGCCTCGTCGAGCCAGCCCTCGTAGTACGCGTCGGGGTCGGTCCGGCCGTGTTCCAGGCGCAGCGAGGCGGGCCGGAGGAAGTCCGCGGCGCGCACGTGCAGCACCGGCCGCCCGGCCGCGCGCAGCGGGTCGACCAGCGCTCCGGCGAGCGCGTCCGGGTCGGCGGCCGGCGGGCCGTCGACGGCCACCCGCAGCCGCCCGGGTACGGCGGCGCCGGTGAGCCGGTCGGTCAGCTCGGTGACGAGACGCGCTGGCGTGATCGGGCGGATCCGCATCCGACCATCCTGCCGTCCGCCGGGATTCGACCGGGCGGTCAGCCCCCGGTCTGCGTCGGGTCGAACGATGCGGGGCTCCGTCCGGTCGCGCCAGCGGGTTGGTCGAGCGGGTCAGCCGGTGCGATCGATGGTGACCCGGGCGTCGTCGGCGAGCCGGTAGCCGACGCCGTAGACGGTGGTGACCAGGGGGACGTCCACCCCGACCTTGCCGCGCAGCCGGCGGACGTGCACGTCGACGGTGCGGACGCCGGCGTGCTCGTACCCCCAGACCGCGTTGAGCAGTTGCAGCCGGGTGAACACCCGGCGGGGGTGGGCGACGAGGTGCAGCAGCAGGTCGAACTCCAGCCGGGTGAGCGGCAGCGGCTCGCCGTCGCGCAGCACCGACCGGGACGCGGCCAGGATGTGCAGGGTCGGGATGGCCGGCGCGAGCGGGCGGCTCGGCGACCGGCCGACCGGCACGGGGTCGACCCGACGTTCCGCCGGCCCGCCGCTGGTGATCACGGCGTCGCCGCGTTCCAGCAGCTCGCGGGCGGCCTCCAGCAGCCGCCGGGCGGCCGGGCTCAGCGACTCCTCGCCGGCCAGCGGGATGTTGAGGGTGACCGTGAGCACCGGGGTGGTGGTGTTGGCGGGGCGACGCTGGCCGCCGGGCGGACGACCGGGGACCGCGGGTTGGGACGTATGCCATCCGGCGCGCGGCGAGGCGGGGCTGACCGACATGGTCCTCCTTGGCTGGTCCGGGTGCTTCCCCACGGCCCGGGACACCGCTTCATCGATGCTTCCGGGCGCCTGTGCGCGGGTCAAGGGGCGGCTACGTTGCATGACTGTGACAATTGACGAACACATCGGAGCCGGATGCTCGCTCTGCGTACGAGTCCGTTGATTACAGCAGAGCGACGAGATGGCCCGTTACGGGGGGTCCCCACCCGGTTGACCGGTTCACCTGGATGGGTCGCCGTGGGCGGCAGCGCCGAAAATGTGAGCGCGGCGCATCGGGCCGCCCGGTACGCCGCGCCGTCGCCACCCCGCCCTCAGCGGTCGCGGTCCACCACGATCCGGGCCTCGTCGGCGAGCCGGTAGCCGACGCCGTACACGGTGGTCACCACCGGCGTGTCGACGCCGAGCTTGGCCCGCAGCCGACGTACGTGAACGTCCACGGTACGGGCCACCGCGTGTTCGTACCCCCACACGTTGGCGAGCAGTTGGAGCCGGGTGAACACCCGCCGGGGATGCTCGGCGAGGAAGAGCAGCAGCTCGTACTCGATCCGGGTCAGCGGGATCTGCACGCCGCCCCGGCGGACCACCCGGGTGCCGGCCAGGATGCGTACCGGTTGGGGCTTCTCGGCCGGCTGCGGCGGGGCGGCCGGAGCGGGTGGCTCGGCGTCGCGCCGCAGGTCGGGCACGGCGCGGACGGCCTGGTGCTCGTCGGTCGGGACCACTCCCGCGCCGGACGCGGCGAGTTCGTCGAGCAGGTCGACCAGGCGGGCCAGGCCGGGTGTCAGCCCGGCGGCGCCCAGGTCGAGGGTGATGGTCACGGTGGGTGTCGTGCGGGGCCGCGGCGGCGCGGCCCGGTCGGGGCGGCCGGACCGGTGCGGGCGCGGGGAGATGGCGACGACGGACATGGAGCCTCCTGAGTGGCGGTCGCGCCCGCCACGCCGGGTGCGGCGTGGCGGTCAGCGGGGCGCCCGGCCGGTGGTGACCGGGGGCGCGGCGGACGAGGATCGGAGCGGCGGGGTGGGACCGAGGGTGGGCAGCCCGGCGATGCGCCAGGCGGCGAACCCGCCGACCACGTCGGTGGCCCGGTGCAGGCCGAGGTCCTGGAGCGCGGCGGCGGCCAGCGAGGACGTGTAGCCCTCCTGGCACAGGATCACCACCGGCACGTCGTAGTCGACGGCCTCGGGCAGCCGGGCCGGGCAGCGCGGGTCGAAGCGCCACTCGAGCACGTTGCGCTCCACGGCGAGGGCGCCGGGCACCGTGCCGTGCGCGGCCCGCTGGCCGGCCGGGCGGATGTCGACCAGCAGCGCCCCCGTCCGGTACGCGAGGTGGGCCCGCTCGGGATCGAGGCGGCGCAGCCGGCGACGGGCGGCGGCGAGGATCTCGTCGATACCCCGCGAGCCTGGTGGCGGGACCGGACAGCTCTCGGTACGGGTGGGGCGCTGGGGCATCGTCGGGTCCTTCCGGGCAGCGTGGGTCGGGGGCACGGGTGCGGCGGGCGGCGGCGTCACCAGGCCACCCCCGCCTCGGCCACCTCGGCGACCAGGAGTTGGCCGGCGACGAGGCGGTAGCGGGTCATCCGGCGCAGCGCGGGCCGGTAGACGTGCACGCTGACCGCCGGCCGGTCCCCGCGGTTGGTGACGAGGTGCACGTGGCGGGCTCCGAAGCGCCGGCCCGCGCCGGCGGCGAGCCGGTGCGGGCGGAGCCTTCCGCCGCTGACGGTCTCCTCGGTGAGGGTGCCGGCGACCACCAGGAAGGCGCCTTCGGAGCCGCCGTGGTCGTGCAGGTCGGTGCCCTGCCCGGGCAGCCAGCTCAGCGCCCACACCTCGTGCGTGGCCTCGGCGGCCAGGCGCGCGTACCACCGCTGCGCCGGGTCGAAGCGCAGCGGCACCGGCCAGCGCGCCGGGTCGGCCCAACGGGCGGCGACGGCGAGCAGGTCGGGCGGATCGATGCGGGTCATCGGCGGTTCGTCCTCACGGGTACGGAGCGGCGCGGACCACTTCACTATAGGAGGCAAACCCTATAGGTTTAGTAGGCAATACCGGATGCTGGGACGGCCCGAGCGGATCCGGGCGGTCAGCGCCGGATCGGCGGGTCCACCCGGTAGCCGGGCACCGACGGCCAGCGGACGGTCAGCACCACCGACTCCCGCTCGGCGTACCAGGAGTGGTCCACGCCCCGGCCCCAGACCACGTAGTCGCCCGGCTCGCGCAGCAGCACCGTCCGGTCCCGCAGCTCGATCCGGAACGCCCCGCTGATCAGCACCAGCAGGGCGGTGCGCCGCTCCCCCGTCGCCCACGCCGAGCGCGTCTCCCCGGCCGGGTGCACGCCCCACTTCACCTCGACCTCGGTGCTGTGCCGCACGTCCCCGAGCGGCTTGAAGTGGCCGAGCAGCCAGCCCGCGTCGGTCGCCCCGTCCACCGCCGCGTTGCCGACGTACACCCGATCGTCCATCCGTACCCTCCCGTGCCGGCTCGGCAAGCTACCAGGCGCCGACCCGGGCCCGGCAGCACCTCCGGCCGCCCTGATCCTCGACCCGCCCGCGACGCAAGCCCCACCCCGTCCGAGCTGACCCGCCGGGCCCCCGGCGCGACGGCCGGTCGGGCAGGTATACAAGGGCAGTGGAGGATCCCCTGCCCGAGCAGATGCGCGCGGCGGCCGGCGCGTGGCTGGCGGCGCTCGACGAGCCGGCCCGACAGCGGGCCCGGCACGACTTCGCCGACGAGGCCGCGCGGCGCTGGCTGGAGTACCGGCCCCGGTCCCGGCCCGGGGTCAGCCTCGCCGCCGTGGACGTCACCGCCCGCAAGGCCGCCCACCAACTGCTCGCCACCGCGCTCAGCCCGCCCGCGTACGCCCAGGCCATGGCGGTCGTCGCCCTGGAGGAGGTGCTCGACCGGGCGGAGAGCTGGCGGCGCGGCCGGCACAGCGGCGACTACTGGGTGGCCGTCTTCGGCGACCCGGCCCGCGACGACCGGTGGGGATGGCGGTTCGAGGGGCACCACCTGTCGGTGACGATGACCGTGGTCGACGACCAGGTCTCCCCCGCCCCACTCTTCCTTGGCGCCAACCCGGCCACCGTCCGGCACGCCGGCCGCCCGGTCTCCCGCCCGCTCGGACCCGAGGAGGACCTGGCCCGCGAACTGCTCGACGCGCTCGGGCCGGCCGGCCGGGCCGCCGCGATCATCGCCGACGAGGCGCCCGGCGACATCATCAGCGCCACCCGGCCCACCGCACCGGACCGGCTCGACCCGCTCGGCGTGCCCCGGGACCGGCTCACCCCGACCGGCCGGGCGCTGCTCGACCAGCTCGTCGCCCTCTACCTGGACCGGCTGCCGCCCGAGCTGGCGGCCCGCGAGGCCGGTCGGCTCGACGGTGGGGAGCTGCACTTCGCCTGGGCCGGCCCCACCCGGCCGGGCCAGCGGCACTACTACCGCGTCCAGGGCGACGACCTGCTGATCGAGTACGACAACACCACCGATGACGGCAACCACGCACACACCGTGCTGCGCCGCCCGGCCAGCGACTTCGGCGCCGACGTCCTGGCCGCCCACCACGCCACCGCCCACTAACCCACCCCACCCCACCCCACCCGCCGCCGGTCCCGCCCGGGTCCCGCCGCCGGTCCCACCCCGGTCCCGCACCGTTGATCAAGAAGTTCGGGTCTGGTTGGAGATCGACTCCGACGCGAACTCCTTGATCAACGCCTGCCTCGGGGGCGGGGTGGGGGTCAGGGGTGGTGGGCCTCGATGAGGAAGCGTTGGGCGTGGGTGGTGAAGGGGCCCTCGGCGCGGATCTGGTCGTGCAGGCGGCGCAGCTCCGGACGGTAGCGGTCGACCGTGAAGCCGGGGACCGTCCAGATCACCTTGCGCAGGAAGTACACCACCGCGGCGATGTCGTGGAAGACCGTCCGCAGGGTGGCCGTACGCAGGTCCACCACGGCCAGCCCGGCGGCCTCGGCGGCGGCGACCGCCTGCTCCGGGTGGCGCGTAGCCGGCGGCGGGAGCGGCCCGAGGATCGCCTCGCTCAGTTCCCGCTGGGTGCCGGCGCCGATCTGCTGGGAGAGGTAACTGCCGCCGGGGCGCAGCACCCGGGCGATCTCGCTCCACCAGGTGTCCACCGGGTGCCGGCTGACCACCAGGTCGAAGGAGCCGGCCCGGAACGGCAGCGGCGGCCGCTCCGCCACCTGGACGACGGTGGCGCCGACCCGGCGCAGCGTACGGCGGGCGACCGCGACGTTCGGCGGCCACGCCTCGGTGGCGACCAGCAGCGGGGGCGGGGCGGGCACCTCGGCCAGCACCTCTCCGCCGCCGGTGTCGATGTCCAGCGCGGCGTCGACGGTGGCCATCCGCGTGCCGACCAGACGGGCGTACCCCCACGGCGGGCGTTCCTCGCTGGCCCGCCCGGCCAGCCAGGAGAAGTCCCAGCCCTCGACCGGCACCGCCGAACCCTCGGCGATCAGCTCCTCGAAGTCACCATCCGCGCTCATTCCGCCGAGCCTGTCGTAGCGGCGCCGGACGCGGCAACGGGTTTACCGGACGCGACCGGCCACCCGAGCCGGCGGGCGGATGATCTCCACGGTGGACGCCGGGAGCTCGGCGAGCGCGTCGAGCCCGCCCTGCTCGCTGGCCCGGCCGCGGTCGAACTGCCGCATCAGCCCGGCGCCCAGCCACACCCCGACCGACCCGACGGCCAGCGCCAGCAGCTCGGTGGCCAACTGTCCGCCGGTCGCGCCCCGCTGCGGCGCGTGGGCCCGGATCAGGCAGGTGAGCAGGAACAGCGCCGCCATCGCGGCGTTGACCAGGTTGACTGTGACGGCGGTGCGCCGGGTCCGGTCGGCGCGCACGTCCCACAGATCGACCATCCCGGCGACCGCGGTGAGCGCGGCGGCGACCAGGGCAGCCACGGCGGTCCAGTAGCCGACCTCGCCGAGGAAGGCCGGGCCGCCGGCGACGTCGGCCAGATCGAAGACCGCGGCGCTGACGAAGAGTCCGAACGGGAACGTCACCAGCATCGGTTGGATGGGGTGCCCCTGCACCCGCAGTCGGCTCTCCATCGGTCCCTCCCCGGGTCGGCGCAGCTCACCAGTCCAGGGTGCTACCCGCGCGCCACCAGGGCGAAACGAACGCCCGCTCAGGTCTCCCGGGGCCGGGACACCGTGGACACCAGCCGCTCGGCGACCTCGCGCAGCGGGATGTCCAACGAGGCGGCGGCGCTGCGCAGCACCGCCAGCGCCTCCGGCGCCGGGCAGCCGCGCTGCGTCATGATCACCCCGACGGCCTGCCCGATCACGCCCTCCTCCAGCAGCGCCGCGTCGAGCTGGCCGGCCTGGGCGGCCTGCCGCTCCCGGTCCCGCACGGCGGCGAGGAGCAGCCCGGCGTGCTCGGCCAGGAGCATCGCGGTGAGCTGGTGCCGGGGGGTGAGCGCGTCGGCTGGCTCGGCGTACAGGTTTATCGCGCCGATCACCTGCTCGTCCACGTCGACGGGCGCGGAGATCACCCCACGTACGCCCAGCCCGCGGGCCCGCCCGGTCCAGGCGGGCCAGCGCGACTCCCGGTCGAGGTCCACCGCGGTGATCATTTCGCGCCGCCGGATGGCGGCCAGGGCCGGCGTGTCGGGGCCGTGCCGCAGGTCGTCCAGCTCGGCCCGGGCGGCGTCGGAGGCGGCCACCCCGGCCGGCTCGCCGGCGCGCAGCGCGGTGAAGCCGCAGCTGTCCACCCCGGGTACGGCGTCCCGGGCGACGCGGACCAGCCGGGCCAACGCCTCGTCGAAGTCGGCGACGGCGATCAGGCCGGCGGTCAGTTCGCGCAGCAGGGCGGCGGTCTCCAGCACATTGAGTGGGTCGGTCACGGGTTCCCGCGTGTCGAGGTTCACCGGGCCACGGCCCCCGCCACCTCCGACCACGCGGTGTCCCCGTTCGGCGCCATTGCCTGTCCCATCCGCTCTCTCCCTGACTCGAAGCCCCGGCCTACTACCCTGACAAACCAGGTTCGAAACAGCGCAAAGGGGTCCCTTCCGGCGCGCCGTGCGCCGGGGAGGGACCCCTTCGTCGATGGGTCAGCGGGATCCGGAGATGAGCCGCCGCCCCACCGAGGCGATCAGCCGGTCCAGCTCCGAGCCGAACGGGTTGTCGTGCACCAGGTACGTCCAGGTGGCGCTCGGCCGGACCAGCTTCGCGGCGTCCGGCTCCCAGCCCTCGTCGAACTCGGTCTCCTCGAAGGTGGCGATGGTCCGTGCCTCGATCTCCGGGACGAGTGCGTTGAACGCCGGGACGGCGCTGCGGTGGAACTCGTCCAGCGGGTCGAGGCGGCCCAGCGCCCGCAGGTGCACACCCTCGCGGATCTCGGAGAGCTCGGCCAGGTGCTCGGCCCAGAGCCGGTCCAGGTGGTAGAGGGCGATCTTCCGGGCCACCTCGGCGAGCAGGTCCTCGTCCATCTCGCCGGCCTTCTCCGGCACCCGCTCCAGCAGCATGAGCGCGGCGATGTCGCTGGTCAGCAGCCGCTCCCGCCGCTCGGCGAGGGCCTTGCGCTGCTGCTCGATCACCACGCTGTAGCGCCAGGTGTTGCGGTGAATCTCGTGGTTGACGCCCTCCGCGACCCGCTGGGCGTGCTCCACCGCGTAGTCGACCTGCGGGTCGGTGACCAGGCCGTCGGCGTTCATCCGGGGCGACGCCGGGACGGTGTCGCCGGCGTGCCGGACGACGAGGTCGTCCTCCAGGCTGACGAAGAAGACCGACCCGCCCGGGTCGCCCTGCCGGCCGGCCCGGCCGCGGAGCTGGTCGTCGACCCGGCGGCTGTCGTGTCGGCCGCTGCCGATCACGTACAGGCCGCCGAGGTCGGCCACCTGCTCCCGGTCGGCCTGGTCGCTGCCGCCGAGGCGGATGTCGACGCCGCGGCCGGCCATCTGGGTGGAGACGGTCACCGCGCCGTGCGCGCCGGCCTCGGCGATGATCGCCGCCTCCTCGTCGTCGTTCTTGGCGTTGAGGACCACGCAGGACACGCCGGCCGCGTGCAGCCCGGCCGCCAGGCCCTCGGACTCCTTGACGTCCAGGGTGCCGACCAGCACCGGGCGGCCCGCCTCGTGGCAGCGCTTGATCTCGTCGATCAGCGCCTCCTCCTTCTCGGCCCGGGTGGCGTAGATCCGGTCCGGCTCGTCCTCCCGGATGCACGGGGTGTTCGGCGGGATCACCGCCACCTCGAGGCCGAAGAACTCGCGGAGCTGGTCGCCGACGAGCACCGCGGTCGCGGTCATCCCGCAGACCTTCGGGTAGAGCGCGATGAACGCCTGCACGGCGATGGTGCCCAGCACCTCACCCTCGGCGGTGGCGTCCAGGCCCTCCTTCGCCTCGACCGCGGCCTGCAGCCCGTCCGGCCAGCGGCGGCGCTGGGCCACCCGGCCGCGCATCTCGTCGATCAGCTCGACCGAGCCGTCCCGGACGATGTAGTCCACGTCGCGGTGCAGCAGGGCGTGCGCGTGCAACGCCACGTTGACCGCGGAGAGCTGCCCGACGTGCTCCTCGTCGTACAGGTCGATGCCACCGAGCTTGGCCTCGACGGTGGCCAGGCCGGCGGAGGTGAAGGCGACGCTGCGGCCGTCCTCGGCGATCGTGTAGTGCTTGCCCTTGCGCAGGCCGCGGACCAGCCCGGCGGCCGCGTGCACCGGGTCCTGCTCGCCGGCGACCGCGCCGGCGAGCACCATCGGCACCCGGGCCTCGTCGATGAGGATGGAGTCGGCCTCGTCGACGATGGCGGTCTTCAGCGCCGGCTGCACCCGGTCGTCGAGGTCGGTGACGAGCTGGTCGCGGAGGAAGTCGAAGCCGGCCTCGCTGACCGAGACGTAGGTGACGTCGCAGGCGTACGCGGCGCGCCGCTCGTCGGGGGTGGAGGCCTCGTTGACCCAGCCGACGGTGAGCCCGAGCAGCCGGTAGACCGGCGCCATCCACTCGGCGTCGCGGCGGGCCAGGTAGTCGTTGACGGTGAGCACGTGGACCGGGCCGTTGCCCATCCGGACGTGGCCGTACGCGGCGATGGTCGCGGTGAGCGTCTTGCCCTCACCGGTGGCCATCTCGGCCACCTTGCCGGAGAGCAGCGCCATCGCGCCGAGCAGCTGGACGTCGTAGGGCCGCTGGTCGAGGCCGCGGCGGGCCGCCTCCCGGCCGATCGCACAGATCTCCTCGTACCCCTCGGCCTGCCCGGCGGCCTCGGTCAGCTCGGCGTCGGAGAGCTTCTCCAGCTCCGCCTCGCGGGCCTCGACGGCCGGCAGCAGCTTCTCCAGCGGGGCCAGGTCCACCGTCGTCCCCGGGCGCTGGAGGAACCGCCGGAACCTGGTCTTCAACCGTTGCGACACACCCATGAGCGGCAACGGTACGCGAACCGGAGCCGATTGTGGCCCCCGACCGTCGCCGGGTCTGTCCGGTGTCCGGTTTCCTGACCGTTTCGGCAGCTCAGAGCGGTTGCGGCCGATGACCGTCGGGAGGGTCGCCGGCGGCCGCGCGGGCCCACGGGTCAGCCGGCGAACACCACCTGGAGTTCCTGCCGGCGGCGCTCGGCCAGGTCGATCAGCAGCGCCGGCGCCTCGTCGAGGGGCACCACCGCCGTCACGACGTGCTTGCGGATCAGGTCGCCGTACTGGCGCAGCAGCTCGATGGTCTCCGCGGAGAGCCGTTCCCGGTCCCAGGTGGGGGCGAGCCCGCGGGGCACCCGCCCGATCTGGGCGCAGCGCAGCGACAGGCCGTTGTGGTGGAACTCCTCGCCGAGCCGGACCTCGTCCGCGCCGGACTGGTAGAACGCGAGGTCGATGACGGTGCCCTGGGGGCGCAGCAGGCGCAGCGCGAGGTGCAGCGCCCAGGCCTGGCCCCGGCACTGGAACACCACGTCGGCGCCCCGGTCGCCGGCGGCGTGGTGCCACCGGGTCTTGAGCACCACCGCCGGGTCGTCCGCGGCCGGGTCCAGGGTCTCCAGGCCGAGCGCCTCGGCCACCTCGCGCCGGGCCGGGGTGGGGTCGAGGACCACCACGGACGCGGCGCCGTGCCGCCGGGCGAACAGCGCGGTGAGCAGGGCGACCACCCCACTGCCGACCACCGCCACCCGGCGGCCGCGTACGCCGTCGCCGAGCGAGCGCACGTCGGTGCCGCACAGGTCGGCGGCGGCGTGCAGCAGCCCGTTGGCGCAGATCGGGCCCATGTGCGCGACGTAGACGCCGAGCAGCGGGTCGAGGTCGTCGGGGAGTGGCACGAAGCGTTCGGCGAGCGGGTCGGCGACGTATCCGGTGCGGTGGCCGTAGGTCATCGCACCCACGGTGCCCACCGGGACGGCCGGGGTGCGGCTCTCCACCACCCGGCCGACCTGCATGTAGCCGAGCCGGGTCACCGGGTACGGGGTGCTCGCCGCGCCGGGCTGGAACAGCCCGAGATGACTGTTCCAGGTGACGTTGAGGTAGGGGTTGGTGCCCTTGACGTAGCTCAGCTCGGTGCCGGCGGAGACCCCGCTGCACACCGTCGCCACCCGGAAGGTGCCCTCGCGCAGCTCACCCGCCTCCTGCTCGACCAGCTCCACCGCGCCCGGTCCGTTGACCACGACCACCCGGTCACGCATCGACGGTCACCCCGGTCGGTTCGGCCGGCACCGCGTCGGCGACCGGGGTGGTGGGCCGGGCGGCCGGCCCGGTGGGCAACGCCACGCTGCGCCCGGTCCGCGCCGACTCCGCCACCGCGAGGGCGAGCCGCTGGGTGCGCAGCGCCTCGGCGTACGGGACGCGGATGTCGTCGCCGATGCCCCGCACCGCGTCGACGAAGGCCCGGTCGACGGCCACCCGGGCGCCGTCCGGGTCGGCGGGCAGGTGCCGCTCCCCCTCACCGTCGCAGATCAGCAGGCCGTCCTCGGCCAGCGACATCGCCAGCCCGTCGGCGAGGATCTCCACGCCGGCCCGGTGCTTCCAGCCGAGCACGCAGGCCGCGGCGAGGGTGCCGACCGCGCCGGAGGTGAAGCGCACGGTCGCCGCGGTGACCGAGTCGATGTCGGCGCCCTCCACCGGCGGCGGGGTCCCGTCGCCGTACGCGGTCACCTCCGACGCCTCGCCGACCAGCACCCGGACCAGGTCGAGCACGTGTGCGGCCTGCTCGACCACCGGGCCGCCGGAGCGGTCGCACCGGGCCCACCAGGCCACCGGCGGGACCTTGTCCAGCCAGGCCGCGCTGACCATCCGCGCCGGGCGGTCGGCGAGCAGCTGCCGGGCCTCCGCCACGACGTGCAGGTAGCGCCAGTGGTGGCCCACCGCGGTGAGCAGGCCCCGCCGCTCGACCAGCGCGGCGATCCGTTCCGCGGTCTCCAGGTCCACCGCCACCGGCTTCTCCACGAACATCGGCACGCCGGCGTCGATGACCGCCTCCTCCACCGGCCCGTGCGCGAACGGCGGTACGCAGACGTACACGGCGTCCGGGCCGGCGGCGAGCAGTTCCGCCACGTCGGCGAAGGGGCGTCCGCCGTACGTCCCGGCGAGGGCCTCCGCCGCGTCCCGGGCAACATCGGTCACCCCGACCAGTTCCACGTCCTCGAAGCCGGTCAGCACGCGGGCATGGCGTTGCGCCACCCCACCGGCCCCGACCAGTCCCACCCGGCACGTACGCATCGGTCGACCCTCCCGCCGCGACTCACGAAGCTGCCGACTGCTCTCCCCTGGTCGGCGCGCAACCAAACGTTCACCGGCGAGGAACCAGCCGGAGAGTGGGGGGTGATCACGCTGTTCGGCATGATCCGGTTAGCGCGGGGTGCGTAATGGGAAAAGCAAACCCGCGTTTCCGCCACAACCTGGGGGTGCCAGTGCGGGATACACAAGCAATCGTTTCACCTGTGGTGGAAGCCTGGGCCACGTACCGCACCACCTCGGCGGACGACTGGCCGGCGCAGCGGTTGCTGCGGGCGAAGGGTGACAGCCGGGTCAGCGTGGTGCTGCCGGCGCGCAACGAGGAGGCCACGGTCGGCGCCATCGTGTCGACGATCCGCGGGCACCTGATGGACCAGATCCCGCTGGTGGACGAGCTGATCGTGGTGGATTCCCGGTCGACCGACCGGACCGCCCAGGTGGCCCGGGCGGCCGGCGCCGAGGTGGTCAGCCAGGACGCGATGACGCGGGGGCTGCCCCGGCTCTCCGGCAAGGGCGACGCGCTCTGGGCGGGGCTGGCGGCGGCCGAGGGGGACGTGGTCGCGTTCGTCGACGCCGATCTGCGCGAGTTCCGGCCACACTTCGTCACCGGGCTGATCGGCCCGCTGCTGACCGACCCGTCGGTCGATTTCGTCAAGGGCTTCTACCACCGGCCCCTGGTACGGGCCAGCGGCGTGGAGCCGGACGGCGGCGGGCGGGTCACCGAGTTGACGGCCCGCCCGCTGCTGAATCTCTTCTGGCCCGAGCTGGCCGGGTTCGTGCAACCGCTGGCGGGCGAGTACGCCGGCCGCCGAGTGGTGCTGGAGCAGGTGCCGTTCGTCTCCGGGTACGGCGTGGAGACGGCCATGCTCATCGACCTGTTGGAGCTGGTCGGGCTGGACGCGCTGGCCCAGGTGGACCTCGGCCAGCGCAAGCACCGCCACCAGGACGCCGCCGCGCTGGGCCGGATGTCCGCCCAGATCATGCTCACCGTCTGGTCCCGGTTGCAGCGGCGGGGCTGGGCGAGCCCGGACGCCGTTCCGAGCACCCTGCTGACCCAGTTCCGGCGGGGCGGCTCGGAGGCGCTGCCCAACCTGGACCGGGAGATCGTGGTCAGCGACATCTCGATCGAGGAGCGCCCACCGCTGGCCCAGTTGCGGCACCGGGTGCCCCGGCGACGGGTCGCGGCGTGAGCGGGCGCGTCCGGCTCAGCGGCCGGGCGGGTCGCGCCGCCGAGGGAAGGAATCCACGATGAGTCTCACGGTCCTGATGAACGCGGGCCCCTGGTTGTCCGTGCCGCCGCCCGGCTACGGCGGGATCGAGAACATCGTCGCCACCCTGGTCCCGGAGCTGCGCAAACTCGGCGTACGGGTGGTGCTCGCCTCGGTGGAGACCAGCACCCTGCCCGTCGACGAGAAGATCTCGGTCTTCCCGGACGGGCAGTTCCACGCCCTGCAACGGCCGTACAACCAGGTCTGCGGGATCTCCCAGGCGCATCTCAACGGGGTGGTGCGCGCGCTGCACACCCGCGACGACATCGACCTGGTGCACGACCACGTGGAGGCGGTCGGGCTGGCCACCCTGGCGGCGATGGGACCGGAGGCCCCGCCGGTGCTGCACACCCTGCACTGGGACCTGGCCAAGCACCCCGAGCTGTACGGCAACCTCGACGGCGGCGACCGGATCCGGGTGAACGGGGTCTCCGCGGCGCAACTGGCCCGCGCGCCCCGCGCCCTGCAGGACCACTCGGTCGGGCACGTGCACCTGTCCACTCCGCTGGCGGTCGACGCGGACCGCCGCCCGCCGGCGGCCAAGGGCGACCACGTGATCGTGCTGGGCCGGGTCAACCCGGGCAAGGGGCAGGACCTGGCCGCCCGGCTGGCCCAGCAGGTCGGCTTCCCGCTGGTGCTCGCCGGCCCGGTCGGGCCGTACCACCGGCCGCAGGACCTGGCCGCGGCGGGTGACGAGGCCCGGCAGAACCCGGACGTGCGCTTCTTCTACGAACAGGTCGCCCCGTATCTGGACGGTGACCTGGTGCGCTGGGTGGGCACGGTCGCCGGCCAGGAGCGGGACGACCTGCTCGCCGGCGCGCGGGTTGCGCTCTTCCCGCTGCGCTGGGAGGAGCCCGGTGGCACCGCGGTGGTCGAGTCGCTCTCGCTGGGCACCCCGGTGGTGGCCGTCGCCCGGGGTTGCCTGCCGGAGCTCGTCGAGCACGGCCGCACCGGTCTGCTCACCACGGACGAGGAGGAGCTGGGCGATCTGGTCATGGCCGCCGGGCTGCTCGAGGCGGACGAGTGCCGGCGCGAGGCGGCCGCCCGGTTCACCCCGGCGGTGATGGCCGAGCGGTACGTGGGCCTGTACGAGCGGGTCCGCCAGCCGGCCGCCCCGACCCTCCAGCTCGCCTGAGGGAGGCCACCCGCGTTTGCCGCCCCGGCCCGCGGGGAAGCCGTCCGGACCCAGCTCAGGAGGCCCGGCATGACGAACTCGATGGCCCACTCGCGGGCGCGACGGAACCCGGCCGACGGCCGCGCCCCAGTGAGCCGGGCCGCCGCGGCCATCGGGGTGATCTTCCTGATCGTCGGGGTGCTCGGCTTCATCCCGGGGATCACCACCAACTTCGGCGACCTCTACTTCGCCGGACACGAGTCGATGGCGAAGCTGTTCGGCGTTTTCCAGGTCTCGGTCCTGCACAACATCGTGCACGTGGCCTTCGGGGTGGCCGGCCTGGCGCTGGCCGCGACGGTCTCCGCGGCCCGGGCCTTCCTGGTCGGCGGTGGGGCGATCTACCTGGTGCTCTGGCTCTACGGATTGATCGTCTACCACAGCACCGGCGCCGCGAACTTCATCCCGGTCAACGGCGCGGACAACTGGCTGCACCTCGGGCTCGGCATCGGGATGATCGCCCTCGGGCTGGCCACCACCCGGGTCGCCGCTCGACGCTGACCGGGGCGGGGTGGGCGGCTGGTCCGGTTTCATCCGCCGTGGTCGCGGGTAGTTCGCAGGTTCGCGACGACCCCGGAAACGAGGGCCTGATGTCGACCCGGATCAGCTGCGAGGTGCGCGACGAATCGCCGGTCGCGGTCGTACGGCTCACCGGCGAGCTCGACGTGGACACGATGCGGTCGGTGCACACGGTGCTGGAGCGGTGCCTGGCCGCCCAGCCCGACGCGCTCGTGGTGGACCTGGGACGGTTGGACGTCGCGGACCCGCTGGCGCTCTCCGTCTTCGCGGCGGCTGCCCGGCGGGCCGCCGACTGGCCCGCCGTGCCGCTGGTGCTGTGCGCTCCCCCGCCGGCCGCGGCGAGCTGGCTCAACGAGATGACGGTGGGCCGGGAGCTCCCGGTACGCCCGGACTGCGCCGAGGCCGCGGCGCTGGCCGGCGCGGCGGCGGCCCCCCGGCTGCGAGAACGGCTGGAGCCGGTCGCCGGGGCGTGCCGGCGGGCCAGGGAGCTGGTCACCGACGGCTGCCGCCGGTGGAACATCCCGGAACTGGCCGGCCCGGCGGCGCTGGTGCTCACCGAACTGGTCGGCAACGTGGTCCGGCACGCGGGCACCCCGATGCAGGTGACGCTGACCCTGCGCAGGCCGTACCTGCGGGTGGCCGTGCTGGACGGTAGCCCGGCCGACGCGCGGCCCGCGGCCGCCCCCGACCTGCGGGCCGAGGGCGGCCGCGGACTGATGCTGGTCCGCGAGCTGAGCCAGCGTTGGGGCAGCGCCCCGGCCGGCACCGGCAAGGTGGTCTGGGCCATGCTGCCCGCGAATTGACCTAAATTTCACTCTCGCCTGGTTTTATGGGTATCGGGCGGGTATGCCTGCCCGTCCGTTCTGTCATCGACGGGGTGAGAGCGATGCCCAAGCGGGTAGTCACGGAACCGGGCAGGGACCGGGGGCCCGCGATCCTCGCGCCGGCCCACTTCGGGGGGTATCCCGGGCCCGTCCGGGAGGCGGTCAAGGGCAACTCGCTCTGGCGGCTGCTGCGCAGCACCGACGCCAAGGTGATCGGGTTGCTGTACCTGACGACGTCGTTCATCTTCTTCCTGATCGGCGGGGTGCTGGCGCTGCTGTTGCGCGCCGAACTGGCCCGACCGGGGCTGCAGTTCCTCTCGCCCGAGCAGTACAACCAGTCGTTCACCATGCACGGCACGATCATGCTGCTGCTCTTCGCCACCCCGCTGGTGTTCGCGTTCGGCAACTACATCGTCCCGCTTCAGATCGGCGCGCCGGACGTGTCGTTCCCCCGGCTGAACGCGCTCGCGTACTGGCTGTACCTGTTCGGCGGCTCGATCGTGGTCGGCTCCTTCGCCACGCCCGGCGGTGCCGCCGACTTCGGCTGGTTCGCGTACACGCCGCTGAGCGAGGCCCAGCACAGCCCGGGGGTCGGGGGCAACATGTGGATCGTCGGCCTGGTCATCTCCGGGCTCGGCACCATCCTCGGCGCGGTCAACATGATCACCACCATCGTGACCCTGCGCGCCCCGGGCATGACCATGTTCCGGATGCCGATCTTCACCTGGAACCTGCTGCTCACCAGCGTGCTGGTGATCCTGGTGTTCCCGCTGCTGGCCGCCGCGCTCCTCGCGCTCGGCGCGGACCGGCTCCTGCACTCGCACGTGTACGACCCGACCACCGGCGGGCCGATGCTCTGGCAGCATCTGTTCTGGTTCTTCGGGCACCCCGAGGTCTACATCGTGGCGCTGCCGTTCTTCGGCATCATCACCGAGATCATTCCGGTCTTCGCCCGCAAACCGATCTTCGGCTACACCGGTCTGGTCCTCGCCACCATCGCGATCACCGTGCTGTCGATGAGCGTGTGGGCACACCACATGTTCGGCACCGGGCAGGTGCTGCTGCCGTTCTTCAGCGTGCTCAGCTATCTCATCGCGGTGCCGACCGGGGTGAAGTTCTTCAACTGGATCGGCACCATGTGGAAGGGACAGCTCACCTTCGAGACGCCGATGCTGTTCGCCGTCGGCTTCCTGGTCACCTTCCTCTTCGGCGGGTTGACCGGGGTGCTGCTGGCCAGCCCGCCGGTGGACTTCCACCTGACGGACTCCTACTTCGTGATAGCGCACTTCCACTACGTGCTCTTCGGCACCATCGTCTTCGCCGCCTTCGGCGGGGTCTACTTCTGGTTCCCGAAGATGACCGGCCGGCTGCTCGACGAGACGCTCGGCAAGGCCCACTTCTGGACCATGTTCATCGGCTTCCACACCACCTTCCTGGTCCAGCACTGGCTGGGCAACGAGGGCATGCCCCGGCGCTATTCCGACTACCTGCCCAGCGACGGCTTCACCACCCTGAACACCGTCTCCAGCATCGGGTCGTTCGTCCTCGGCGCGTCCACGCTGTTCTTCATCTACAACGTCTGGAAGTCCTGGCGGTACGGCGCGCAGGTCACCGTCGACGACCCCTGGGGCTACGGCAACTCGCTGGAGTGGGCCACCACCTGCCCGCCCCCGCTGCGCAACTTCGACCGGATGCCCCGGATCCGCTCCGAACGACCCGCCTTCGACCTCAAGTACGGCCGCCTGGTCGCCAGCCTCGGCAGCGACCTGCCGCAGCGCACCACCAAGCCGCCGCAGCACCTCGCCGAGGAGTTGCACCGCGAGCGGCACGTCCCCGAGGCGCCGGCCGCCGAGGGCGCGCACGGCGCCCGGGAGGCGGTCGCCTACCACCCCGCGCCGCAGTCCGGCGCCCGGCCGGTCGACGTGCCGGAGCCGGAGGAGATCCTGCGGCCCAGCTTCGAGGAGAGCGACGAGCCCGAGGAAACCATCCTGGGCGCGGAGCGGACACCGGTGGAGAACGAGGAGTGGCGCCACCCGCGCGGGCGTGGGGACACCGAGGAGTACTGACCCGGAGTCACCGCGAGAGGGCCGGCGCCACGGGGGCGTCGGCCCTCTCGGGCGCACGGGGTCAGTCGGCGGCCGGCAGGCCGGCCGCGGCGAGTGAGCGGCGTACCGCGGGCTGCACCCGGGTCAGCCGCAGCGGCACCCCGGTCCGGGCCGCCGCGTCCCGGCCGGCCATCAGCGCGGCGATGCCGCCGGCGTCGAAGCCGCCCGCACCGACCAGGTCGACCACCACCTCCCGGGGCTGCCCGGTCACCGCCTCCAACATCGCCTTGCGGAGCTGGTCCGCGCCGTCCCGGTCGACCTCGCCGCCGACCTCGACGACCACCCGGTCCCCGTTCTGCCGGACCGAGATCTTCGCCTTCGCCGGCTCGGACTCGTTCGCGCCGTTCTGCCATGGGGGCGGAGCGTCGGCGAGCATCGCCTGTCGCAGCCAGGTCAGCGCCCGGGAGAGCAGTCGGGAGACGTGCATCTGGGAGATGCCGAACCGGGCCGCGATCTCCGCCTGGGTCTGGTTGCCGTAGAAGCGCATGGCGAGGATCCGCCGCTCCCGCCAGGGGAGCCGGTGCAGCAGGCCGCTGACCGTGACCCGGTCGTCGACCGACTCCAGCGCGTTGTCCGACTCGCCGACCAGATCGCCGAACTCGGCGGAACTCTCCCCGCCGACGGGTGCGTTGAGCGAGGCGGGGCTGTAGCCGGCGGCCGACTCCAGCGCGGCGAGGATCTCCTCCTCGGGCGTTTCCAGCCGTTGGGCGAGTTCGGCCACGGTCGGAGCCCGGGACAGCTCGCTGGTCAGCGCCGCGGTCGCCTGCCCCACTTCCAGGATCAGGTCGCGCAGCCGGCGGGGCACGTGCACGCCCCAGGTGCGGTCCCGGAAGTGCCGTTTGATCTCCCCGACGATCGTGATGGCCGCGTACGCGGTGAAGGAACCCCGTTCCGGGTCGTACCGGTCGACGGCGTTGACCAGGCCGAGGCGGGCCACCTGCTCCAGGTCCTCCAGCGGTTCCCCGCGGCCCCGGTAACGGCGGGCCAGCCGGCCGGCGAACGGCAGCGCGAACCGGACGAGATCGTCCCGCGCCTCCTGCCGCCGCTCCGGCGGCAGGCCCTCGATCCGGGCCGCGTACGCCAGGGCCGCCGCGTCGAGGTCCTCCAGGCCCCGCTCGGTGGGTGGTGGTGTGGTGGGTGTGGTGGTCTGTCCGAACATCCGCGCCTCCCTCAGGAAGGTCCCCCGCCCGGATTGGGAAGACCGGTCGTGCGCGTGGTCGGGCCACGCACCGGGCCGGAAATGGGTTAGGTGACGGAACGCCAGGAGCGGCGGCAGCTCGCTGCACGGCGTCGTCGGCCGTCTCGCAGCGAGCGGTGTTCCCGCTCCGTAGGTACTCAATCACGGACCGCGGGATCGTGAGGATGTTTCGCCGGGGTTCGGTCAGGAGACGAGCAGTCCCTGGTGGGCGCCCGCGTCCCGGAGCGCCGCGAGGGCCTCGGCCATCCGCAGCGGCGGCGGGGTCGGCAGATCGTACGGCTGGTTGCGCAACACCTCGGTGGCCCGCCGGGTCGGCACGGAGGTGACCGGGTAGCCGCGGGCCGAAGCCCGGTCCAGCGCCCGGCGCCGGCGCCCGAAGCCGGCCACGGCGAGCCACTGCGGCAGGCCGGCCAGGGCGGGCGACCGGACTCCGGGCGGCTCCGGCAGCACGTCCACCGAGCTGAACGGCTCGCTGCCGGCGAGCCACCACTCCGCCCCCTGCACCCGGCGCCGGGTCGCGTTCTCGCACCAGTACGGCACCAGCCCGGCCCGCACCACCTGCCAGGGGTCGAGCAGCCGGCCGCACTCGACCACGAGCCGGTCGCCGGTCTTGCCGGCCCGGCGCAGCCAGCGCCGGTACAGGTCGGCGGTGGCGGCGCTCAGCGCGTCCGGCTGCGGGACGAGCACCCGGTGCAACGGATGCCCGTGCCGGCCGGTCCACTCCCGGGCGTTGTGCTCGAAACCGGACTCCACGCCGTTCTCCCCGTACGCCGCCGGGCAGGAGACGTCCGGCGGCGCCCAGTGCGCGCTGTCCCCGCCGGCGGAGCGGAGCACCTGGCGCAGGGCGTGCGCGTCCGGGTGGAAGTCGACCGGGTCGAGGCCGCTGGCCGGGGTGCCGACCTGGAAGCTGTGCCCGGCCCCCTCGTCGAGCACCGGCCAGGTGCGCGCGTCGTGCAGCAGCAGCACCGGCGCGGCAGGCTCCAGCCGGTCGGCCAGGAACCGGGCGTACGCCCCGGGCAGGGCGCGCCAGCGCACCGCGAGGGCAACCGTGGCGCCGGCCGACGCGCCCCGGCTGGCCGGGCAGTGCACCTGGCGGACGTGCACGTCCCGATTGGCGGCGAGCAGCCGGCCGGCGAGGGCGGCGCCGTGGTCGAGCGCGGCCCGGGGCCGGTCCACCGCCCCGCGGGTCCAGTGCACGGTCAACTCGAAGCCGGCGGGCAGCCAGGGCACGCCGAGGGCCACCGCGAGGTGCACCGCAGCGCCGTGCGGGGAGCCGAGCACCACGCCCGGCCAGCGGCCGGCCGGGTACTGGTCGACGATCCAGCCGGCCACCCGCTCCGCGTCCACCTCGGCGACCTGCGCCGGGGCCAGCGCGATCCGGCCGGCGGCGCGGGCGGCGGCGGCCCGGCGCACCGGCTCGGGGGCGCCGGCGAAGCGCGAGAACGGGGTGGGGTGGCCGAGGTCGGCGCAGTCGTCGCCGCGCAGCGCCCGGGCCGTCGCGGCCACCAGCACCCGCGCGGTGCTGCCCGCCGCCACGATCCGGTCGCCGCTCAGGCCGCTGCCGTCGGTCGTCGACCCCACGGGCCCCTTCCGCACCGGCCCCACCTTGCCTCGTTCGCTCACCACGCGGCCCGGCTTCCCGTCCCGATGGGGTCTAAACGGGGCATCCCCCCACGGGCCGGACCAATCCTCGGGTGTCCGGCGGCACCGCGCTTGCCGCGCACCGGCCCCAGGCACGTCGAGTCCGCCCAAGATCCGCACAGGAACGGGGAAGTTGCTGCCTCGCGGCGCGCGAAGGCAGCAACTTCCCCGATGTTGTGGCGGCGTCCCGTACGGTCAGGCGTTGCCCCGGCCGGGGGTGCTCGCGTCGACGTAGCGCAGCACCGCACCGACCCCGTCGGTGAGTTCGGGCGCCTCCTCCGGCGCGAGCACCGTCAGGTCGGCGTCGGTGCCGACCAGCGCGCGCAGCAGCGCGGCGTCGGCGCGGACCCGCTGCGGATCGGCCACCGACATGGCCGCCAACTGCTGTGGATCGGTGGCGATCTCGGTCGGCTCGGGGCCCACCCACAGCTCGCCGGTGGCCGACGGGTCGTCCACGATCAGCATGGTGTCGACCTGGTTGCGTTGCAGGGCGGAAACCACCGCGGCCAGCCCGGCCCCGACGTCCTCCTGGGTGCCGAACCTGTCCAGCGCGACGCTGATCCGCTGGTCGGCGACCTCGGCGATGGTCTGCACGGTGACGTCGTCCATGAGCATGGGATCGGCACCCCTGGCGCGGGAGCCGGCGTCGGTGCGGACCAGCACGTCCTGCCAGCGCTCCGGGAGCTGGGCGGCGATCATGCCGGTGGCCCGGACGTCGCCGGCCACCACCACCACGTCCGCGCCCACCCGGTCGGCCAGGTCGGCGGTGGCCGCCGCGGCGTCGCCCGCGTTGTGGTGCCAGGCCTCCATGGCTGCGCGCTGGTAGCGGGACTGGGACCAACCGCCGGGATTGACCCGGCGTAGCTGGTAGCTCTCCCGCCCGACGACGTGCGACTTGCGCGGCACCCCGCCCGCGCTGACCGCGATCGCGTCCGCCCCGATCCGGTCGGCCAGCACCCGCACCCAGGCGATCTGCTCGCCGCGCTGGGCGACCAGCGGCATGGTGTGCGGCAGGGCGGACCAGCTGGCCAGGTCCCGCAGCGGCGGCGCGGAGAGGTATTCGGTGAGCACCACCCGGCCGCGGGTGGCGAAGATGGCCACGCCGTAGTCGCCGGGCATCGGATCGTGCCGGCGGACCACCTCCTCGACCGCGTCGACGGTCACCTGGTCGGCGCCCTGCTCCAGCAGGCTCCCCTTCAGGGAGCGCCAGCGCAGGTCGACCGCGGGACGGGAATCGTGGGTGTCCCGGGAGGCGTCCAGGTACACCGAACACCACGGCCCAGGGCGGTCGTAGAGCGGGCGCAGGAAGGACAGCTGCATGCTCGACCCCTTTCCAGCTCGGCCGCACGCATACCCGCACCACCGGGGATGTCACCTGGCCGGGCCGGCGCCCGTGACCGGCTTTCATTCATGCCTTTCAACCTGCGAGGTCGATACCATGAGTGAACTGAACCGGACTCTCGGTGGTGACCATGGACACTGACCTCCACATCCGGCGCGCCGTCCACCCGACGGAGCGGATCGTCAACGGCCGGCTGGTCCGGCTCATGGAGGGCTACGCGCGCGAGGTGCGGGTGGGGCAGCCGGTGCTCGTCGCGGTGCTGACCGCGGCAAGTGTGGTGGGACTGCCGGTGCGGATGGCGCGGGCGCTGCTCAGCGCCGGCGGCGGTGCCCGGCGCCGGTTCAAGGAGCTGAAGAAGGGGCCGGAGTTCCTGGTCACCCCGGTCCGGCTGCGCGACGCCGCGAACCGGCTGCTGGAGGTGGAGCTGCACGGTCACCTGCCGCAGAGCGCGCTGCACCCCGGCGACCACCTGCAGCTCACCCTGCGGCCGCAGCGCGACGACGACCTGCCGCCGCGGATCGAGCGGATCGTCAACCTGACCACCGGGCAGCTGCTGACCCCGCGTACCGCCACGGTCTGGTCCCACCTCGGCCCGCCGCTGCTGCTCCAGGCGGCACTCGGCGCGCTGCTGGTGCTGGGCGTCGCTTCCTGCTCGGTGCTCACCTGAGGTACCGCCCCGCCCCTGGCAGGGCGGCGGTCAGCCCACCGGGGTGAGCGGACGGTCGACCGGCGCGGGCGCGCCCAGCAGGCCGCGCCGGCGGGCCCACCGCTCGAACAGCACGGTGGCGAACGGGGGCACCGCGCAGGCCAGGGCGACGGCAGTGTGCCACAGCGACCAGCGGTGCTGCCGGGCCACCACGAGGACGAGGAGCCCGTACACCACGAAGAGCGCGCCGTGGATCGGGCCGAACACCTGCACGCCGAGCTCGTTGCGCGGCGGGCCGTACTTGACCACCATGCCGGCCAGCAGCCCCGCCCAGGAGCACGCCTCGGCGATCGCCGCCGCCACGAACAGCCTGGTCGTCTTCTCGCGCATCCGCACTCCCCCACGATCCGTCCGCGCCATGCTAACCGGCCGAAGCGTCGGGACCGGGCGGTCACGGACACGACGCGACGGGGATCACCGGGGCCCTGCGCGGGTAGTAAGGGGTCCTTCGGGTCTTTCCCCATCCCGCCGTGCCGTGCGAGGTTAGGGGGACCAACGGTGACAGGGTGGTGACCATGGGCGAGGACGTCGGCGTACGCACCTTCAGCCGCGAGGATCGGGCCCGCTACCGGGAGAAGGTACGGCGCTGCCTGGACGTCTTCGCCGAGATGCTGCGCGAGTCCCGCTTCGACGTGGAGCGGCCGATGACCGGGCTGGAGATCGAGCTCAACCTGGTCGACGACGACTCGCAGCCGACGATGCGCAACGCGGACGTGCTCGACGCGGTCGCCGACCCGGCCTTCCAGACCGAGCTGGGCCAGTTCAACGTGGAGATCAACGTGCCGCCGCGCCGGCTCGGCGGCACCGGCACCGCACAGTTCGAGGAGAACGTCCGGGCCAGCCTCAACGCGGCCGAGGAGAAGGCCCGCAGCGTCGGGGCGCACATGGTGATGATTGGCATCCTGCCGACCCTGCGCCCGGAGCACCTGACCGCCGCCACCCTCTCGACGAATCCCCGCTACACGCTGCTCAACGAGCAGATCTTCGCCGCCCGCGGCGAGGACCTGCGGATCTCGATCAGCGGGGTGGAGCGGCTGGTGGTCACCGCGGACACCATCACCCCGGAGGCCGCCTGCACCAGCACCCAGTTCCACCTCCAGGTCAGCCCGGCCCAGTTCGCCGACCACTGGAACGCCGCCCAGGCGATCGCCGGCGTCCAGGTCGCCCTCGGCGCCAACTCGCCGCTGCTCTTCGGCCGGGAGTTGTGGCGGGAGACCCGGGTGCCGCTGTTCCAACAGGCCACCGACACCCGCGCAGAGGAGATCAAGGCCCAGGGGGTACGCCCGCGGGTCTGGTTCGGCGAGCGCTGGATCACCAGCGTTTTCGACCTGTTCGAGGAGAACGTCCGCTACTTCCCGGCGCTGCTGCCGGTCTGCGAACCGGAGGACCCGGCCGAGGCCCTGGCCAGCGGCGACGTGCCCGGCCTGGCCGAGCTGCGGTTGCACAACGGCACCATCTACCGCTGGAACCGCCCGGTCTACGACGTGCTCAAGGGGCGCCCGCACCTGCGCGTGGAGAACCGCGTACTGCCCGCCGGCCCGACCGTGCTGGACACCATCGCCAACGGCGCGTTCTACTTCGGCCTGGTCCGGGCGCTCGCCGAGTCGGACCGGCCGTTGTGGTCGCAGATGTCGTTCAGCGCCGCCGAGGAGAATTTCGCCACCTGCGCCCGGCACGGCATCGACGCCCAGGTGTACTGGCCCGGGCTGGGCTACCTGCCGGTCACCGAGCTGGTCCTGCGCCGGTTGCTGCCGCTGGCCCACCACGGGCTGGACCGGTGGGGGCTCGACCCGGACGAGCGGGACCGGCTGCTCGGCATCATCGAGCAGCGCTGCCTGACCGGCCGCAACGGCGCCACCTGGCAGGTGGAGACGCTGCACCGGCTGGAGTCCGCCGACCACCTGGACCGGCCGGAGGCGCTGCGCGAGGTGGTCCGCCACTACGTGGACCTGATGCACAGCAACCGACCCGTCCACGAGTGGCCGATTCCCTGAGCCGCACTGTCAGAGTGCGACGATCGCGGCCGACTCCGGCGGCAGCTCGATCCCGTCCCGCATCACGGTGACCCCGCTCTCCGTGGCGAGGAGCACCCGGCGCACCACGCCCGGCAGGTTGATCCGCTGCGGCTTGCCGGCCAGGTTCGCCACCACCAGGCACTCGCCCCGGCGCATCAGCAGGAACTGGTCGCCGTGCCGCACCTCGACCCGGTTCAGCCGCGGGTCGGACAGGTCGGGTCGGCTCTTGCGCAGCGCGATCAGCCGCCGGTGGAAGTCGTACATCTCCCGGTGCTCGGGCTTGTCCAGTTCGGCCCAGTCCAGCCGGGACCGGACGAAGGCCTGCGGGTCGGGCACCTCCCCCGCCGGCCAGCCGTGCGCGGCGAACTCCCGCCGCCGGTCGGCCGCCACCGCAGCGGCCAGTGCGGGCTCGGGGTGGCTGGTGAAGAACTGCCACGGGCTGGTGGCCGCCCATTCCTCCCCCATGAACAGCATCGGGGTGAACGGCGCGGTCATCAACAGGGTGGCGCCGACGCGCAGCAGACCGGCGGAGAGCGTCTGGGAGATCCGGTCACCGGTGGCCCGGCTGCCGATCTGGTCGTGGTTCTGCAGGTACGCCACGAACCGGTGGCCGGGCGTGCGCTGCCGGTCCACCGGCCGCCCGTGACTGCGGTTGTGGAAGCTGGACCAGGTGCCGGCGTGGAAGAACGCCCCGGTCAGCACGTCGGTCAGGCACTCCAGCGAGCCGAAGTCGCCGTAGCAGCCCTGCCGCTCGCCGGTGAGCAGGCTGTGCAGGGCGTGGTGGGCGTCGTCGTTCCACTGGGCGTGCAGGCCGTAGCCGCCGGCCTCCCGCGGGGTGATCAGCTTCGGGTCGTTGAGGTCGGACTCGGCGATCAGCGACAGCGGGCGGCCCAGGTGGGTGGAGAGCGACTCGACCTCGACCGCCAGCTCCTCCAGGAGGTGGGTGCCCCGGGAGTCCGGCATGGCGTGCACGGCGTCCAGCCGCAGCCCGTCGACGTGGTAGTCGCGCAGCCACATCAGCACGCTGTCGATGATGTAGCGGCGTACCCCGTCGGAGTGCGGCCCGTCCAGGTTGACCGTGCGGCCCCAGGGGTTGCGCTGCTCGGCGAGGTACGGCGCGAACATCGGCGCGTAGGCCCCGGAGGGCCCGAAATGGTTGTAGACGACGTCGAGGATCACCCCCAGCCCCCTGGCGTGCGCGGCGTCGACCAGCCGCTTGAGCCCGTCCGGCCCGCCGTACGGCTGGTGCGGGGCGTACCAGCACACCCCGTCGTAGCCCCAGCTGTGCTCGCCGCTGAAGGCGTTGACCGGCAGCAGCTCGACCAGGTCGACGCCGAGGTCGACCAGATGGTCGAGGTGGCCGATGGCAGCGTCGAAGGTGCCCTCCGGGGTGAAGGTTCCGACGTGCAGCTCGTACAGGACGCTGCCGGGCAACTGCCGGCCGGTCCAGCTCTGGTCGGTCCAGCGGAACGCCGCGTGGTCGTAGCGGCGGCTCGGCCCGTGCACGCCCGCCGGCTGCCAGGCCGACCGGGGGTCGGGCAGGGCCCGCTCGTCGTCGTCGAGCAGGAACGCGTAGTCGGTGCCCGGTCCGGCGCCGGGCACCTCGACCCGCCACCAGCCGTCCGGCCCGGGACGCATGTCGCGGTCGGCGACGCCGGGCAGGCGCAGCCGAACCCGGGCGGCTTCGGGCGCCCACACCGTGAACTCGGTCATGCGGCGGCCTCCACAGAGTCAATGGGAGCGAGGAGGGCGACGGGATAGGTGCTCAACAGATCATGAAGGAGCAGCTCAAACCCACTGTAGACCCGACCGGTGAACATGTCCGCAACACCATGAACGGAAATCGACAGGGTCGTGTCCCGCCAGCCGCCGACCGTCGGGTCCGGAGGGCGGCCGGCCCGGTCAGGCCGCCCGCTGCAGGACCAGCAGCGCACGGTCGGGCACGCGCACGCTGCCGCCCGCCTCGACCAGCAGGGTCTGCTCCGGATCCGGGTCCGCGGTGCTGATCGCCAGTTGCCACCGCGGCCCGAACTCGGCCCCGGGCAGCGTGAAGCCCAGCGGCGCGTCGTGCGCGTTGAACAGCAGCAGGAAGGAGTCGTCCCGGTGGCGCTGGCCGTACTGGCCGCGTTCCGGGATGCCGTCGCCGTTGACGAAGATGGTCACCGAGCGGCCGAAGTCGTTCCCCCAGTCCTCGCCGGTCATCTCCCGGCCGTCGGGGGTGTACCAGGCCAGGTCGGGCAGGGCGGAGCCGGCGGCCCGGCCGCCCACCGGCAGCCCGGTGAAGAACCGGCGCCGGCGGAACACCTGGTGCCGGTTGCGGAAGTCGGTGAGCCGCCGGACGAAGTCGAGCAACTCCTCGTCGGCCCGTTCCCAGTCCACCCACGCCAGCTCGCCGTCCTGGCAGTAGGCGTTGTTGTTGCCGTGCTGGGTGCGGCCCAGCTCGTCGCCGTGGCCGATCATCGGGACGCCCTGGGAGAGCATCAGGGTGGCCAGGAAGTTGCGCCGCTGCCGGGCCCGCAGGGCGAGCACCGCCGGGTCGTCGGTCGCCCCCTCGACGCCGCAGTTCCACGACCGGTTGTGGCTCTCGCCGTCCCGGTTCTCCTCGCCGTTGGCCTCGTTGTGCTTGTCGTCGTACGAGACCAGGTCGGTGAGGGTGAACCCGTCGTGGCAGGTGACGAAGTTGATGCTGTGGAAGGGCCGGCGGCCGTCGTCCTGGTAGAGGTCGGCGGAGCCGGAGATCCGGGAGGCGAACTCGGCCAGGGTGGCCGGCTCGCCGCGCCAGAAGTCCCGCACGGTGTCCCGGTACTTGCCGTTCCACTCGGTCCACCGCGGCGGGAAGTTGCCCACCTGATAGCCGCCGGGCCCGACGTCCCACGGCTCGGCGATCAGCTTCACCCGGCTCACCACCGGGTCCTGCTGCACCACCTCGAAGAAGGTGGAGAGGCGGTCGACCTCGTAGAAGTCGCGGGCCAGGGTGGCGGCCAGATCGAACCGGAAGCCGTCGACGTGCATCTCGGTGACCCAATAGCGCAGCGAGTCCATGATCAGCTGCAACGAGTGCGGGCTACGCACGTTGAGGCTGTTGCCGGTGCCGGTGTAGTCGACGAACTGGCGCCGGTCCGCCTCGCTCAACCGGTAGTAGCTGGCGCAGTCGACGCCCTTGAAGCTGAGGGTCGGGCCGAGGTGGTTGCCCTCGGCGGTGTGGTTGTAGACCACGTCGAGGATGACCTCGATGCCGGCCGCGTGCAGCGCCTTGATCATGCCGCGGAACTCCTGCACCTGCTGGCCGCGGCCGCCGAGCGCCGAGTACCCGTGGTGCGGGGCGAAGAAGCCGATGGTGTTGTAGCCCCAGTAGTTGCGCAGGCCCAGGTCGGCCAGGCGGTGGTCGTGCACGAACTGGTGCACCGGCATCAGCTCGACCGCGGTCACCCCGAGCCGCTTGAAGTAGTCGATCATCACCGGGGACGCGATCGCCGCGTACGTGCCGCGCAACTCCTCGGGGATGTCGGGGTGGCGCATGGTCAGCCCGCGCACGTGCGCCTCGTAGATCACGGAGTGGTGGTACGGGGTCCGCGGCGGCCGGTCGTTGCCCCAGTCGAAGTACGGGTTCACCACCACGGACTTGGGCATGAAGGGGGCCGAGTCGGTCTCCGACATCCGGTCGGGGTCGCCGCCCAGCTCGTAGTCGTAGACGGCCGGATCCCAGGCGACCTCCCCGTCGACCGCCTTGGCGTACGGGTCGAGGAGCAGCTTGTGCGGGTTGCCGCGGACCCCGTTGGCCGGGTCCCACGGCCCGTGCACCCGGTAGCCGTAGCGCTGCCCCGGCCCGATCCCCGGCAGGTACGCGTGCCAGACGTACGCGTCGACCTCGCGCAGTTCGACCCGCCGCTCGGCGCCGATGTCCCACTCGTCGAACAGGCAGAGCTCGATCTTCTCCGCCACCTCCGAGAAGATCGCGAAGTTCGTGCCCATCCCGTCGTAGGTGGCGCCGAGGGGATAGCTCTCGCCCGGCCAGACCTGCATGTCGCTCCTTCGGCCCATGATCATGAGCGCACCGGACGGGCGGGCCGCCGGTGCGCACGCCGCTAATGCCCCGCCGTACGTTCCGCCAACCCACCCGTTCGGACAGTAGCCGGAATCCACCCACCTGATATCGACCGAACCCTCAGGTGTTGTCCGTCACGATCGCCCTTTTCCAGGTGCAAGTTCGCGCGAGATGCCGTTTCCTGGTATCCGGACGTGCGCGCCCGCGCCGCTCCGCCCGGCCGTTCGGCCACCCTCACCACGCTCACCACGCCGCCAGAGTCGCCGGCGCGCACCACCATGCCTGGACGGAGATTGATGTGACCATCCTGCGGGTCGGCGAGCAGCCCGCCACCGCGACGGAACCACGGAACCGCACCGCCCGCCCGACCATCCCGCAGCAGCCCGGCGTGCCGCCCCGGACCCGCCGCATCCTGATGCTGTCGTGGGAGTACCCGCCGGTGCTCGTCGGCGGCCTCGGCCGCCACGTACACGCCCTCTCCGTCGCGCTGGCCGCCGCCGGCCATGAGGTCACCGTCGTCACCCGCCACGCCGAGGGCGCACCCCTGGAGGAGTACGCCGACGGGGTGCGGATCGTCCGCGCCGCCGAGGACCCGGTCACCTTCCCCCTCGCCACCAACTCCCTGCTGGCCTGGACCATGGCGTTCAACCACACCCTCACCCGGGCCGCGCTGCGCGCCGCCGAGTCCGGCGGGTACGACGTCATCCACGCCCACGACTGGCTGGTCGCGCACACCGCGATGACCCTGCGCGAGCACCTGGACGTGCCGCTGGTCAGCACCATCCACGCCACCGAGGCCGGCCGGCACCAGGGCTGGCTGCCCGAGGAGATGAACCGCACCATCCACGGCGTCGAGCACTGGCTGGCCGCCGAGTCGGGCCGGGTGATCGTCTGCTCCGGCTACATGCGCGACGAGGTGGCCGCCCTGTTCGGCGTGCCGGCCGGGCGGGTCGACGTGGTGCCCAACGGCGTCGAGCCGCAGCGCTGGCAGGCGTCGGCGGCCGCGGTCGCCGCCGCCCGGGCCCGCTTCGCCGGGGACGGCCCGCTGGTCACCTTCGCCGGCCGGCTGGTCTACGAGAAGGGGGTGCAGCACCTGCTCGCCGGGCTGCCCCGGCTGCGCCAGCGGCACCCCGGGCTGCGGGCCGTGGTCGTCGGCGACGGGCCCTACCGGGCGGCCCTTGCTGCCGAGGTGCACCGGCTCGGCCTGGGTGACACCGTGAGCATGCCGGGCTTCCTCGGCGGCACCGACCTGCCCGCGGTGATGGCCGCCGCGGACTGCTTCGCGGTGCCGAGCATCTACGAGCCGTTCGGCATGGTCGCCCTGGAGGGGGCGGCGGCCGGTGCACCCCTCGCCGTGTCGCGGACCGGCGGGCTGGCCGAGATCGTCGAGCCGGGCGTGACCGGGATGACCTTCGCCCCGCAGGACCCGGACGGGCTGGTCGAGGCGGTGCACGCGCTGCTCGCCGACCGGGAGCATGCCCGGGCGCTCGCCCGCCGCGCCCGCACCATGGTCCACGAGCAGTACGGCTGGTCGGCGATCGCGTCCCGCACCGCCGCCACGTACGCCGCCGCCATCGCCAAGGACGCCGCGTTCACCGCCGAACGGGCCGAGCAGCGGATGGCCCTCGGCCGAGCGCTCCCGCCGCTGCCGGAAGGCAACCTGCTGGCCGCTGCCGGGCTCCGCTGAGGCGTACCCGCGGGCGGGCGACGGTGGATCGCCCGCCCGACGGCGGGGGTCACCGAGATGGGTCGAGGCACGTCATCATGCGGTCACGATCTTCCGTCCGGGCTGGTCACGACCGCTGCCATCGGACAGACTCGCGTGGACCTGTCGGGACGAGGTCCAAGGAGACGCGGTGCGGGTGCTTATGGTCGAGGACGACCTGCGAGTCGCGTCCGCGTTGGCCGCGGCGCTGCGCCGGCGGAACCATGTGGTCATCGCGGCCACCACCGCGTCGGAGGCGACCGCTGCGGGGCCGGTCGATCTCGTCCTGCTCGACCTCAACCTGCCCGATCGGGACGGCCTGGAGTTGTGCCGGCAGATCCGCCGGCGCAACGAGGACGTCGCCATCATCCTGGTGACCGCCCGATCCGAGGAGCGGGACCGGGTGGCGGGGCTGCGGGCCGGCGCCGACGACTACGTCGTAAAGCCGTTCTCGATGGCCGAACTGCAGGCCCGGATCGAGGCGGTGATGCGCCGGACGGCCCGCGCCGCCCGGTTGGAGACGACGCTGGAGGTGGGCGACCTGCGGGTCGACCTGAACGCCCGGCGGGTCTGGCTCTCCGACCGGGAGGTCAGCCTGACCCGCAAGGAGTTCGAGCTGCTGATGGCGTTGGCCCGGCAGGCGGGCACGGTCGTGCCCCGGGACCGGCTGCTGATGGACATCTGGCAGACGACCTGGAACTCGGGGCACACCCTGGACGTCCACGTCGCGGCGCTGCGGGGCAAGCTCGACGACGCCGGCTTGGTGGAGACCGTACGCGGGGTGGGCTACCGGCTCCGGTCCGGGTAGCCCGCCGGGGCGCGGGCCGGCGAATCCTCAGATCATTCTCAAGAAATCCCGCACCGCCGACCGTGGCGCGCGTCACTGGCGTGTGCTGTCCGGACGTGTCATCCCACCTGTTCTGGAGCTTCCATGAGAGACAGACGGACGACGGCGATCCTCTCCGTCCTGCTCGCCGCCAGCCTCGCGGCGATCACCGGGCCCACGCCCGCATATGCGGCGGCGGCCGAGCCTAACCAGGTAGACGGCCTCACCGTCACGCAGGGTGACGGCTACGCCACCCTCGCCTGGACGCCGGTCGACGGCGCCACCGACTACCAGATCGAGCGCACCCCGGTCGCCGCCGACAACTCGGCCACCGGTCCCGCCGTGATCACCGGCGTGTGGCGGCCGAACCGCCAGATCAACAACTCCTCGCCGACCTTCGCCGACGCGGGGTTCAACCCGGGCACCCGGTTCCAGTGGCGGGTACGCGCCCGCTTCGGGACCGATGCGCAGCCGTACTCGGCGCCGGTGGCCGGCACCACGTCGGCGCCGTGGGGCGACCCGAACGTGCCTGGCGAGAACCTGCGGACCCAGTGGGAGACCACCCTCGCCGCGCAGTACACCAGCGACGTCGACGAGTACGCGTACACCAAGGCGATCGACGACCTGAGCGACCGGGTCCGGGTCACGGAGATCGGCAAGACCGCGCTCGGCCGGCCGATCAACATGTTCGTCATCGGCTACCCCACCCCGCCGGCCACCCCGGAGGCCGTGGCGGCGACCTCGCCGCTGATGGTCAACTGCAACGTGCACGGCAACGAGCCCGGTGACCGCGAGGGCTGCCTGATCATGGCGCGGAAGCTGGCCTTCAGCAACGACGCCCGGACGATCGACCTGCTGTCGCACACCACCGTCCTCATCGTGCCGACCATCAACGGCGACGGGCGGGCGGCCAACACCCGGGGCAACTCCACCGGGCAGGACCTGAACCGCGACTACTCGCTGATCCGCCAGCCGGAGACCTTCGCGCTGGTGCAGATGCTGCGCGACTACCGCCCGATCGCCGGCTACGACGGGCACGAGTTCGGCAACTCCAGCGCCGGTGACCTGCCGATGCTGCCGCCGCGGCACCAGAACGTGGCCCAGTCGATCTTCGACGAGTCGCAGCACATGATCGAGGGCCACATGTACACCGAGGGCGCCAAGGACGGCTGGTGGCCGTGCCCGTACGGGTGTAACGGCGGCGGAAACGTGGGCCTGAGCGAGGAGACGATCCTGCGCAACACGCTGGGCCTCAAGAACGTCGTCAACTCGCTCCTGGAGCTGCGCAGCTCCGGTGGCACCACCCGGCCGGACGAGGGCAACACGGCCAACAACCGGCGGCGCAAGACGTACTCCGCGGTGTGGACCTTCAACCAGTTCCTCGACTACCACCGGGCGAACCTGAAGGAGATCACCACGGCGCGGGCCGACGCGATCACCTTCCAGGTCTCGAACACGGGCCGGATCGTCTTCCGCGGTTCCCGTCCGATCCCGGCGCACCCGGCGCCGCACCCGGGTGAGGCCCCGCCGCCGCTCGACGCGCCGCGCGACGGCCAGGTTCTCGACAACGTGCCGTGCGCGTACAAGCTCACCGAGGAGCAGTACAACGGGGAGCGCACCGACGGCCCGGCCGGCCAGCGCACCACCGTGGCCCAGCGCCTCGCCGCGCACGGCCACAAGGTGGTCAAGGTCGCCGACGGGTACCTGGTCCCGCTGGCCCAGCCGGAGCGGGGGCTGATCCCGCTGCTGCTGGACGGGCAGGGCGTCGAGAAGCTGGTGGACGGCGAGCGGGTGTACCCGACCGTCACCGGCAAGCACAACGGTCAGCTGGTGGTCTCCGGGGTGACCTGCCTGCGGGACGCCACGGTGACCGGTCCGGTCCGGGTCCGGGCGGGCGGGACGCTGATCGCGACCGGCTCGTCGATCACCGGCCCGGTGGACGCCAGCGGCGCGGCCGGGGTCTTCCTGACCGACACCGCGGTGGAGGGCCCGGTCCGGATCGCGCAGACCAGCGGTCCGGTGGTGGTCGTCGACGCGAAGGTCACCGGCCCGGTCGAGGTGTCGGGCAACCGGGGCGACGCGCCCCTGGTGGCGGCCAACACCGTGACCGGCCCGCTGCAGTGCAGCGGCAACACCCAGGCACCGGTCAACATCGGGCTGAGCAACTCGGTAGAGGGCCCGAAGAGCGACCAGTGCGCGAGCCTCTGACCCGTTGATCGTCGTACCGGCAGGCCCGACCTCCCGGGCCTGCCGGTGCGACCCGTTTCCGGACCTGGAGAACGCCGTGGACCAGCCCGTCCTGCCCCCGCCACCCCGATCCCTCCCCCGGCTCCGGTGGCCGGCCCGCCGTCACCACCCCCGGCGACGGATGGCGGCGCTCGCCGGGGCCGCCCTGTCCCTGGTGCTCACCGGCACGGCCTGCTCCGGCGCCGGCGCCGAGCGGCCCGCGGCGGCCGGCGCACCGGCGGCCGTGGCGGTGACCGGACCCCTGTGCGACCTGCTGCCCACCGGCAGCGAGCCGGGCAACCCGGACGCCCTGGCCGGCCAGCCGGCCAAGGCGGCCCTGCAGTGGCTTCCCGTGCTCACCACCTTCGAGGCGGCCGTACGGGCGTCCGGGCTGGCCGACGACCTGCACGGCGGGTCGGGGCTGACCATCCTGGCCCCGACGGACGACGCCTTCGCCGCCAAGTTCTCCGAGGACAACCTGGACCAACTGTTCATCACCGACAAGGAGAAGCTTCGCGGCCTGCTCCGCGACCACCTGGTCGCCGGGTCGATGTCGCTGTCCGACATGGTGACCGCCGGTGGGGTCACCACGCTCGCCGGCACCAAGCTCACGGTCACCGGAGGCGGCGCGAGCGCGCGCCTGGCCGACCAGGCCGACACCGTGTGTGCCGACTACCGGGCCGCCGACGCGCGGATCCACATCATCAACCGGGTGCTCGGCAACCTGCCCACCACCGGCGGCCCCGGCGGGCACCGGGCGCACTGAACGGCACCAGAGGCATCTTGACCGCACGAAACCGCAGATCATAGGGTTTCGAATCCACCTCAGTTGATCTACCCCCAATCAGCGAAGAGAGGCATCCCGATGCGCCTGTCGAAGCGTCCGCCCGGGGCGGTCCCCCCGAAGAGAACAGCCGGCGTCGCCACGCTGCTCCTGCTGGCCGGCCTGACGCCGTTGCTCGGGGGCGCCCCGGCCGGCGCCGCCCCCACCGCCCCCACCTGCAGCAACGACCCCGCCGCCCGGCTGTCCACCGTGCCCAGCCCGGAGTCCGCGCTGGGCTTCCCGCTCGGCACCGGCCAGGAGCGCGTCGTCACCAACGACGAGGTCCGCAGCTACCTGAAGGCCGTCGACGACGCCTCCGACCGGGTGGTCACCGGCGTCATGGCGACGAGCGTGCTCGGCCAGCCGCTGCCGTACGCCATCGTCTCGAACGAGCGGCACGTCCAGCCGGGCGCCCTGCAGCAGATCGCCCGGGACATCCGCGACCTGCGGGATCCGCGCGGGATCACGGCGAAGAAGGCCGCCGAGACCGCGACCGACCGCCCGGCCATCGTCTGGGTGACCGCGAACGTGCACGGCGGCGAGAAGAGCGGCACCGACGCCGCCCTGAAGACCCTCTACGAGCTGGCCTCCGGCCTGTCCTGCGCGGTCGCGGAGCGGAACGACAACCTGGTCACCGTCATCGTGCCGACGCAGAACCCGGACGGCCGCGACGCCAGCCGCCGGCAGAACGAGTACGGCTTCGACATGAACCGGGACTGGTTCGCCCGGACCCAGCAGGAGACCGACGGCAAGATCGAACTCCTGCGGCAGTACCCGCCGCAGGTCTTCATCGACGCCCACGAGATGGGTGGCCGGCAGTACTTCTTCCCGCCGAACGCCGACCCGATCCACCACGAGATCTCCAGCGAGAACGTCGACTGGATCAACCGGATCGGCGAGGCCAACAAGGCCGGCTTCGGGTTCAACGGCGCCTGTGGCGGGGCCGTCACCACCGAGTGCTACTTCAACTACTCGACGTACGACCTGTTCTTCATGGGCTACGGCGACACCGTTCCGGCCGCCGGCTTCGGCGCCGCCGGCATGACCTTCGAGAAGGGCAGCGCGTCGGCCGTGGCCGACCGGGTCCAGCAGCAGTTCCACACCCAGTGGTCGACCCTCGGCTGGGCCGCCGCGAACAAGCACGAGGTGCTGAGCAGCTACTTCAAGATCTGGACGGACGCGCTCGCCGAGGGCAAGGCCGGCACGCTGGAGCCGAACGAGGTGGTCCAGCCGACCAACACCGTCCAGTTCCCGGTGCCGGACGTCAAGATCCGGTCGTACTTCCTGCTGCCCGACCGCCAGCTCGCCGACGTGCGCCAGCTGGTCGAGCGGCTGCGCCGGATGGACGTCGAGGTCTACGAGGTCACCAAGCCGACGAAGGTGCCCACGGCCCGGATCTTCGGTGGGCGTTCCGCGACCGACGTGACGGTGCCGGTGGGCGCGTACTGGATCCCGATGGACCAGCCGCAGAAGCACTGGATCCAGGGGATCATGGGCGAGGACCCGTACGTCCCGTTCCCGTACTTCTACGACGTGTCGTCCTGGAGCAACCCGCTGCTGATGGGGGTCAACGCCCTCTACACCGGCGACGACGTCCGGCCCCCGGCCCAGCTGGTCCGGCAGATCTCGGGCGGCAAGCCCTTTGCCGCCGGGGCGAAGGGTTCGTACGCGTACCCGCTGGACTCCGCGGCGTCGGCCGAGCTCACCTTCCGGCTGCTCGGCCAGGGCGTGCCGCTGGTCCGTGACCTCGAGACCAGCGTGGTCGGCTTCCCCGCGAAGAGCCTGACCCCGGAGATCGACCAGCTGGCCCGGTCGCTCGGGGTGACCCTGGCCCCGCACGACGCGGCGGCCAGCGGGACCGCGGTCGACCTGCCGGACGTCGGGCTGTTCCAGGGCACCGGCATCTCCACCACCTCCGGCTCGCACGGCGAGGCCCGGTACGTGCTGGGCAAGCGGTGGGGCCTCGACCTCAAGCCGGTGACCACCGCCGACATCAACGACAACACCCCGGCGTTCACCCAGCGGACCGTGCTGCTCGTGCCGGACGGCAGCAACGCGACCGGCGGGCTCACCGCCGCCGGGCAGGCCAACCTGCGGAACTGGGTCGCCCAGGGCCACACCTACCTCGGCCTGCGCAACGAGGGCACCCGGATGGCCCGGGCCGCCGGCCTCACCTCCACCACCGAGAAGACGAAGCCGGCGGACTACCGGATGATCGGCTCGCACCTGCGGGTCGACGTCGACGGCAGCAGCCCGGTCGCGCTGGGCCGCCCGGCGGAGGACTTCGAGTTCAACAACAGCGACTCGATCCTGACGCCGAGCACCACCGGCACCAACGTCCTCACCTACCCGTCCGACGACACCTTCTGGGCCAACGGCTACACCGTGCGCGCGGACGCGCTCAAGGGGACGGTGGCGCTGGTGGACGAGCCCACCGGGGCCGGCCGGGCGGTGCTGTTCGCGTTCAACCCGCTGTTCCGGGCGTACAACGAGAACGGGCTGCACCTGGTGGCCAACGCGCTGCTCTACCCGGCGGGCGCGGGCGCCGCGCCGAGCCGGGCCGCCCTGAGCCGCACGACCGGCGTCGACCCCGCCCGGGCCGCCGCCGCGGCGGCGCCGGTGGCGGAGAACCTGGGCGGCGAGTGGCGGCCGATCACCGTCGAGGTGGCGGCCGGTGACCGCGACCGCGCCGAGGCGGTCGTCGCCCGGTACACCGACACCGCCCGGGTCTCGGTGGTGAACGGGTCGGCCTACCTGGTGATCCCGAACCGGGACGGCCTGCTGGCCGACGAGCACCCGTACCTGCGTGAGCTGGTGCACGCCCTCCGGGACGCGCAGATCCCGCTGCGCTCCCTGGTGGGCTGACGCACCAACCGAAACGGCGAAGGCCGCCGACCCCGTAGGGGGTCGGCGGCCTTCGCCGTCAGGACCGGAATCAGCGCTCCGCGACGGGGACGTAGTCCCGCTGCGGGTAGCCGGTGTAGATCTGGCGCGGGCGGCCGATCTTGGTCTCCGGGTCGTTGATCATCTCGCGCCACTGGGCGATCCAGCCGGGCAGCCGGCCCAGGGCGAAGAGCACCGTGAACATCTTGGTCGGGAAGCCCATGGCCTTGTAGATCAGGCCGGTGTAGAAGTCCACGTTCGGGTAGAGCCGGCGGGAGACGAAGAAGTCGTCCGCGAGGGCGATCTCCTCGAGCTGCACCGCGAGGTCCAGCAGCGGGTCCGGCTTGGCCATCCGGCCGAGCACGTCCTGTGCGGCCTTCTTCACGATGGCGGCGCGCGGGTCGTAGTTCTTGTAGACCCGGTGGCCGAAGCCCATCAGCTTCACGCCGTCCTGCTTGTCCTTCACCTTCTGCACGAAGGAACGGACGTCCCCGCCGTCGGCCTGGATCCGCTGGAGCATCTCCAGCACGGCCTGGTTGGCGCCGCCGTGCAGCGGGCCGAAGAGGGCGTTCACGCCGGCCGAGACCGAGGCGAAGAGGTTGGCGTTGCTGGAGCCGACCAGGCGCACGGTCGAGGTGGAGCAGTTCTGCTCGTGGTCGGCGTGCAGGATGAAGAGCATGTCCAGCACCCGGGCCACCACCGGGTCGACCTCGTACGGCTCGGCCGGCACGCCGAACGTCATCCGCAGGAAGTTCTCGACGTAGCCCAGCGAGTTGTCCGGGTACAGCAGCGGCTGGCCGATCGACTTCTTGTACGCGTACGAGGCGATGGTGGGGACCTTCGCCATCAGCCGCACCGTGGACATCTCCACGTGCTCGGAGTCGAACGGGTCCAGGCTGTCCTGGTAGAAGGTCGAGATGGCGCTGACCGCCGACGAGAGCACGGCCATCGGGTGCGCGTCGCGCGGGAACCCGTCGAAGAAGCGGCGCATCTCCTCGTGCAGCAGCGAGTGCCGCCGGATCCGTTCGCTGAATTCGGTCAGCTGCTGCGGGGTCGGCAGCTCACCGTAGATCAGCAGGTACGAGACCTCCAGGAAGGAGGAGTTCTCGGCCAGCTGCTCGATCGGGTAGCCCCGGTACCGCAGAATGCCCGCGTCACCGTCGATGTAGGTGATCGCGGACGAGCAGGACGCGGTGTTGACGAAACCGGGATCGTAGGTGGTCATCCCGGTTTCCTTGAGCAGATTGCCCACCCGGATGCCGGCGGGGCCCTCGACCGCGGACTGCACCGGCATCGACAGCTGCCCACCGGGGTGGTCGAGCTTGACTTCCGTCATGTGTTCCTCGCTTCGCCGGCAAGATCTTCGTTGAATTGCCTTCGCTTTTACCGTACTTACGGTCGGGAGGACACCGCTCGTCATGGTTCTACGGTGAGGTATGCGTCACGCGATTCCCGACTTGCCGGCTGGGAAACCCCGTGGAAGCGCGACCACGCCGCCGCGCGCCGGGGCGCCGGAAGGGCTCCGCGGCAGCAGTCAGGACAGGGTGAGCCGGCGCAGGACGCCGTCCGCGCCCACCCGGTAGATGTCCAGGCGGTTGGCCCCGGCGGCGAAGAGCCGGTCGTCGGGCAGCAGCGCCGCGAACCGCCGGCCACCCTTGTCTGGCGGGACGACCGGGACCACCGCGCCGATGGTCCCGTTGACCGCCACCGCGAGCTTCGTCCCGTTCGGCACCGAGGCCGGCACGGTGCCCCAGACCAGGGCGGGCAGGTCGCCGTTCGTCGGGTCGACGGCGCGGAACGCGGCGAGGTTCGTCACGGTGGCCGTACCGCCGGCGGGTCGGTTGCCGGGCCGGGTGCCGACCAGCGGATCCGGGGCGGGGGTGGCGGGCGGCGACGGCACCCCGCCGGTGATCGGCACCGGTTCCCCGGGCCGGTCGTAGAAGCGCTTGTCGGCGCCCGCGCGCGGGGACTGCTTCGCCGAGCGGCCGTCCACCCGCCAGGGGATCCGGATGTGGGTCTCGTCGGCGATGGTGGGCAGCAGGTCGACGTGCTGCCAGTTCCGGTCGTCGACCCGGCCGGTCCGCTGGCCGGGCTCCTTGACGAACATCGGCACCCAGGCGACCTGGTCGGCGGCGTGGTTGATGGCGTCCATCCCCCGGCCCTGCCAGTCGCGCAGGAAGCTCACCCCGTGGTCGGCGGTGACCAGGACGAGGGCCTGGTCGTAGAGGCCGGAGGCACGCAGCGTCCGCAGCGTCTCGCCGATCAGCCGGTCCGTGTAGCCGAGCTGCGCCAGGTGCCGCTGCCGGGCGAGGTCCACCCAGCCGGCGCCGTCGTTGGGCAGGTCCTCCGGCGCGGCGTACCGGGCCCCGGACGGCAGGTACGCCCACGGCGCGTGCGGCATCAGCAGGTGCAGGAAGTGCAGGGTGGGCCGGGACGAGGGGCGCAGCCCGGCGAGGAAGCTGGTGAACCGGGCCGGCTGGTTGGCGTTGAGGGCGTCCCAGCGGAACTTCGGGTCCGCCGGGACCGGCTCGGCCGCGTCCAGCCCCGCCTCGGCCCGGGTCAGCTCCCGGTACGACGTCTCGGGGTCGACCCGGATGTCCACCGGCGCGGTGACCTGCCGCAGCAGCTTGCCGCTCTCCCGGACCAGCACGCCGAGGCCCTGCTGCGGCGCGGCCGCCTGCTCGCAACGACTGGGCGGGCAGAGCCGGGTGATGCTCTCCTCCGCCTTGATCTCGTACAGGCCGCCGAGGGCGGTGAAGAGGTTGTCCGGGTACTGCGAGTAGTGCGGGGCGACCGGCTCGGCCGGGTAGCGGCCGGTCAGCATGGCCGGCAGCGCGTAGGGCGTCCAGCCGCTGACGCCGGTGGCGTTGCGGTACCAGGTCGAACCGGCGGCCAGCTCGGCGAAGTGCGGGTACCGGGTGGCGTCGATCCGCCCGTCCGGCCCGAGCAGCGAGACCAGCGGCAGCTCGTCCAGGACGATCATGACCACCGGTGGGTGGACGCCCGCGCCGGCCACCCCGGCGGCGCCGGCGTGGCCGCGGGGCAGCACCACCGCCGAGGCCGGCGAGGCGAAGACGAAGAGGCCGACGAAGATCGCCGGCCCGACGGCGGCCAGCCGCAGCACCCGCTCCGGCGCCCGCCAGCGACGGTGCGCGGCCGCCCCGACGGCACCGGCCACGGCCGCCGCCAGCAGCAGCGGTACGCCCCGCAGCGACGTGGTGTGCCGCCCGACCTGGACGGCGAGCGCGGCCAGCAGCAGCCCCACCACGAGGGTGTGCACGACCGCCCGGGTGACCCGCCCGGCGCACAGGCTGACCGCGCCGAACAGGGCGACCGGCACGGTCGGCGCGATCGCGATCAGGGCCACCAGGAGCAGGACGTCGGCCGGGGAGGCGCGGTGGAACAGGAAGAAGTCGGGGCTGCGCCCCAGCACGTCCAGCAGCGGCTGGGTGACCACCAGCCCGACCAGTGCCGTCACCTCCAACAGCCGGCCCAGTTCGCTCCGCCAGACCCGCCGGCCGCCGGCGGGCGCCGGCGCGACCGGGCGTACCTCGGGCGGCGCGAGGGTGTCAGCCATGTAGCACCACCTGGTAGAGCGTGCGGGTGCCGGACGGCAGCTCGGCCTGGCGGACGATCCGGCCACGCGCCGCGAGCAGCGGCTCGAACGCCTCCCGCCGGTAGTCGGGGAAGAGCCCGTCGGGCTTGTTGGCCAGCAGCCGGCGTGCCATCGGGTCCTCGGGATGGACAAACTCCACGACCAAGCTGCCGCCGGGTGCGGTCAATGCGACGAACTGGTCCAGCACCTCGGCCAGCGGCACGTTCCGGCCGATCGCCAGGTGGTGCACCACCGCCAGCGCGAGCACCAGGTCGGCCCGTGCCCGGTCGCCGAAGGCGGCCCGCTCGACGCCGCGCCAGCCCCCGCCGGGCGACGGGTCGGCCAGGTCCATCACCAGCGGCAGGACGCGCCGCTCCCCCGCCGCCCGCAGGGCGCGGTAGAGCGCGTCGGCCACCGCCGCGTCCTGCTCGACCGCGACCACGTAGCCGGCCTGCCGGGCGGCGATCCGGGCGTACCGGCCGTCGTTGGCGCCCAGGTCGAGCACGAGCCCGGGCGCGGCGGCGGCCACCGCCCGGTCGACGAACTCCTCCTTGGCCTGCCGGTCGGGCACCGAGTACGCGCAGGTGCGCTGGTAGTCCGACCAGTAGCTCTCCCCCGGCCGGTGGTCCAGCCGCCGGACCAGCTTCTCCAGCCCGCGTACGGTCGCCAGGGCCAGCTCGCGCGAGTAGCCGGCGGCCCGCAGCTGGGCGCGGACGTCGGCGGTGCTGGCCCGGGCGTTGCGGGCCTGCATCGCGCCGTGCAGGTGGACGTGGGTGAGCACCCCGGGCCGCCAGCGTCGGGTGCCGCCGAGGAGCCGCCGCATCTGGTCCGGCTCGATGCCGTCGATCCGGGCCCGCAGCCAGGGCTGGAAGTCGACCCCGAGGTGGGCCTGGAGCATCATGGGATAGAGCAGGGTCTGGCAGAACTGCCGGTACCCGGCCCAGGGCTCCCCGTCGCGGGCCGGCTCGAACGAGCCGACGTCGATGAAGACCGGCGTGGTGCCCCGCCACTGGAGGTTGTACGCCGAGCCGTCCTTGGTGGTGAAGCCGTCGGCCAGCGCCATCCGCAGGACGTCCAGGTGCAGCAAGGCGGCGTCGCGCAGCATGCCGTACGTCCACTCGTACGGGTGGGAGACGAACGGGATGCGCTCGTGCCGGAGCACCGCCGCCCAGGGCAGGTCAACCGGGGCCGGGGTGAGCTCCTCGGTGCCGCAGACCTTGCCGGCGGCGAGCAGGTCGCGGAAGAAGTCGGCGGCGGCCAGGGCCTGCCAGTCCCGGGCGGACCGCTCGTCGAGCCCGCGCAGCACCTCGCCGTGGCGGTGGAAGACCCGGTTGCCAGGGTCGCGGAAGGAGCCGGGCTCGGCCCGGACGCCGGTGTCGAAGAAGGCCACGCCGGTCAGCTCCGGTCGGTGGGCTGCCGGCGGAACCGGGCCACCAACCGTCGCCAGTAGAGCTTGGCGGCCACCGCCGCGCCGGCCACCCCTCCGACCACCGCCTGCACGATCAGGCTGCCGGATCCCGCATCCAGGTAGGCCAGGTGCGTCACGGCTGCCCCCTTCCCCTGTTGATGGAGGCCGGCCCGATATAGGGGCTTTCGGCCTTTAAGCCGGACTTGTCCTTCACCGTACGCCGCCGAGGCGGTCCGTGTCGGGCACACCCGCCACTCCACCCACGTCCGTTCCGTTCAAGACGCCCCGACCCGCCCGCCCCTACCGTGGCGGCCATGACACCGCACTTCGATCTGATCGGCATCGCCGTCACCGACATGGGCCGCACCCTCGACTTCTACCGCCGGCTGGGGCTGGCGATCCCGCCAGGCGCGGAGCGGGAACCGCACGTGGAGATCACCCTGGACAACGGCGTCCGGCTGGCCTGGGACGCGGTCGACATGGTGCGCACCTTCAACCCGGGCTACACGCCGGCCACCGGCAGCCCCCGGATGAACCTGGCCTTCCGCTGCGCCGACCCCACCGAGGTCGACCGCTGGTACGCGGAGCTGACCGCCGCCGGCCACCACGGCCACCTGCCGCCCTGGGACGCCTTCTGGGGCCAGCGGTACGCGGTCCTGCACGACCCGGACGGCAACGGCGTGGACCTGTTCGCCCCGCTCGACCGGGCCTGACCCCGGGCGCTCGTCCGGCGGCGACCGGTCAGCCGCGGCGGGCCGGCAGCAGGTGGGTCGGGGGCACCCCGGCGAGATCCTTCACCTCGCGGGTGAGGTGGGCCTGGTCGGCGTACCCGGTCCGGGCGGCGGCCTCGGCCAACGGGGTGCCGGCACGGGCCAGGTCGAGGGCGCGGCGCATCCGCAGGATGCGGGCGAGGGTCTTCGGCCCGTACCCGAAGAGGGCCTGGCTGCGCCGGTGCAGCGCCCGCGCGCCGAGGCCGGCCTCGGCGGCGGTGGCCGCCACGGTGGCGCCGGCCGCCAGCCGGGCGGCGACCCACGCGCCGAGCGGGTCGGGCCCGCCGGCGGCGCGCAGCCGCCCCACCGCGACCGCCTCCAGCACCACGCCGACCGGCGCGGCCCGGCCCGGCCGCGCGGGCGCCACCACATCGGCCGGCGCGGCTGGGGAAACGGCCGGACCGGCACCCGCAGCGCCGGCGGATGGCCCCGCCTCGGCGGCCACCGCCAGCCGGTCGGCCAGCTCGGCGGCCGCCCGGCCCCACAGCTCGGTCAGCGGGGCGCGGCGGTCCCGCAGCTCGTCTGCGGGGACACCGACGACGGCCGGACCGGTGCCGGGCGGCAGCCGCAGCCCGACCCACCGCTCGCCCGGCACGCTGACGGAGAGGTGGGCGGTCCGATCAGGACCGGCGACCAGCAGCCCGGCACGGCTGGACCAGAGCAGGTCCAGGCACCCGTCGGGCAGCACCCGGGCCGGCGCCGCGCCCACCGCGACGCTCTCCCACACCACCGCCCCACCGATCCCCGCCGCTGCCCGTTCCCGATACATCACTCCACCCTGCCACGCCACCCGTGGGCGGTCAGGGGCGGCGGTGGTGCATGGCGAGGCGGAGCAGGATGAAGCGCAGGGCGGTGGCGGCGAGGTTCGCGGCGACCAGCACCGCCAGTTCGAGCGCTCGGGGCGGGGCTGCCGTGGCGGTGTGCAGGATGGCCAGGGAGCCGCTGGTCAGGGCCAGGCCCAGGGCGAAGGCGAGCAGCCCCTGGAGGTGGTGCCGGCCGGCGTGCCGACGGCCCGTGACGCCGAAGGTGAGCCGCCGGTTGGCCGCCGTGTTGGCCACCGCGGTGAGCAGCAGCGCCAGCAGGTTCGCCGGCTGCGCCCCGAGCGGCCCCCGGGCCAGCACGAACAGCAGCAGGTACGCGAGCGTGCTGGCCACCCCGACCGACCGTGGAAAATCCCGGACTTGACATCCTCCCGGCCCTGAAAGGGCCGGGATTCTCACGGTCGCCCGTGAGGTTTCCTGTTTCATCGCCGACTGCCTTTCCGGGAGGATCTTCCCTTGAGGTCTTACGTCAGCTCCGCAGGCGTTTTACCTCTCCGCCAGCCCGGCGGCGAGGATGTTCTTCGCAGCGTTGATGTCCCGATCATGCTCGACCCCGCAACCCGGGCACGTCCAGATGCGCACGTTGAGTGCGAGGGTGGTGTTGATCCGCCCGCACCCGGAGCAGGTCTTGGACGAGGGCAACCATCGGTCGACGGGAATCACCTCACGCCCGTACCAGTCGGCTTTGTACTCCAGCATGCTCCGGAAATGACCCCACGCCGCGTCGGAGATGACACGGGCCAGACGCCGGTTGCGGAGCATGTTCCGCACGCCGAGGTCTTCGATCGCGACCGTTTGAGTCTCACGGACGAGTCGAGTGGTCAGCTTGTGCAGATGATCCCGCCGCCGGTCGGCGACACGAGCATGAATCCGGGCCACCGCGAGCCGGGCCTTGGCCCGGTTCGCGGAGCCGTCCTGTTTGCGGGCCAGGTTCCGCTGCGCCTTGGCCAGCTTCCGCCGGTCGGCCTGCCCGTAACGCGGGTTGGCCACCTTGCCCTGCCCGTCACTCACCCCTGGGATCGGGCAGGACAGGGTGAGCAGACTGGTGATACCCGCGTCCACACCAACCTCCGCCGCAACCGGCGGCAGCGGCTTCACCGTCGGATCCTCCACCAGCAGCGACACGAACCAGCGGCCGGCAGCGTCCCGGGACACGGTGACCGTCGACGGTTCCGCCCCCTCCGGCAACGGTCGGGACCACACGATGTCCAGCGGGGTGTTCATCTTCGCCAGGGTGAGCCGGCCGTCACGCCACCGGAACGCGGAGCGCGTGTACTCGGCCGACGCCCGCGACTTGCGCTTGGACTTGAACCTCGGATACCGGGACCGCTTGTCCCAGAACGCCACGAACCCCGCCTGCAGATGCCGCAACGTCTGTTGCAACGGCACCGACGACACCTCATTCAGGAACGCCAACTCCTGCGTGCGCTTCCACTCCGTCAGGCAGGCCGAGGACTGCACGTAGGTGGTGCGCTGACGATCCACCGCCCACGCCCGGGTCCGCGCCTCCAACGCCCGGTTGTAGACCAAACGCACGCACCCGAACGTCCGGGACAACTGCTCGGCCTGCTCAGGAGACGGATAGAAGCGGTACTTGTACGCCCGCTTCACCACCTCACCCACGCCCCACACCCTACCGACCGTCCATGTAAGACGATCACCGCGGGAGGAAGCGGCGTTTCCTCCCGGCCGTAAACGGCCGGGTTTCCACGCCGCAAACCCGATGGCCGGCTCGACGATGAAGCTGAAGATCAGCCCGGTGACCAGCAGCCAGCCGCCCCAGAGCAGCAGGCCGGCCCGGGTCCGGTCGGTCCGCGCCGCCCGGCCGGCCAGCACCAGGCCGGCGACCAGCAGGATCAGCGCGGCCGGCAGCAGCCAGGAGATCTGCCCGCCGACCTCGGTGTCGAACATCCGCAGCCAGCCGGTCTGGGCGGAGAACGGTCCCCAGACTCTCTGTTCTGTCCATGCCGGCCAGCCTCCGGTGACCCGCTGGTCCGGCCCCATGAACGACCTATGCGTCGGCTGTGGATCCCGGCAGCCGCACCGTGAAGGTGGTCCGGCCGGGACGGCTGGCCACGTCGACCCGGCCGTGGTGGGCGTCCACCACGGCGGCCACGATGGCCAGACCGAGCCCGGTGCTGCCGTGCGCCCGGGAGCGGGAGCTGTCGCCGCGGGCGAAGCGCTCGAAGACCTCCGGCTGGAGGTCGGTGGGGATGCCGGGGCCGTCGTCGGTGACGCTGAGTTCGACGCCGTCGGTCACCGGCGCCAGCCGGGTGGTCACGGTGGTGCCCGGCGGGGTGTGCACCCGGGCGTTGGCGAGGAGGTTGGCCAGCACCTGGTGCAGCCGGTGGGCGTCGCCGGTGACGCTCACCGGCTCGTCCGGCAGGTCCAGCTGCCAGCGGTGGTCGGGGCCGGCCACGTGCGCGTCGCTGACCGCGTTCACCACGAGGGCGGTGAGGTCCACCGGCTCGGCCGCGAGGGGCCGCCCGGAGTCCAGCCGGGCGAGCAGCAGCAGGTCGTCGACGAGGCTGGTCATCCGGGTGCTCTCGGACTCCACCCGGCGCAGCGCGTGGGCCACGTCCGGCGGCACCTCGTCCCGGCCGCGCCGGGCCACCTCCGCGTACCCGCGGATCGCCGCCAGGGGGGTGCGCAGCTCGTGGCTGGCGTCGGCGACGAACTGGCGTACCCGGGTCTCGCTGGCCTGGCGGGCGGCGAGCGCGGCGGCGACGTGGCCGAGCATCCGGTTGAGCGCGCCGCCCACCTGTCCCACCTCGGTCCGCGGGTCGGTGTCGGCCGCCGGCACCCGCACCGACAGCGCCACCTCGCCGCGGTCGAGCGGCAGCTCGGTGACCCGGCTGGCGGTGGCGGCGACCCGGTTCAGCGGGCGCAGCGTGGCCCGGACGATCAGCGCGCCCAGGCCGCCGGCGATGATCAGCCCCGCCACGATCACCCCGGCCTGGGCGACGACCATCCACATCACCGTCTGCTCGGCGCTGGCGAGCGGGATGGCGAGGGCGACCACGTCGCCGTCGGGTGCCCGATGGGCGGTCGCGCGGAAGTCACCCCGGTCGCCGACCTCGACGGTACGTGGCCGCCCGTCGAGCGGCAGCGCGGCAACTGCGGTGACGTCGGTGGCGGACACGGCTTCGGTTCCCCCGGACTCGGTTCGCGCCGTCGCCGTCGGAACCCCGCCGTCGATCCGGATCGCGATCGAGCCGGGTGGGAAGCCGGGCGGCGGCTCCGGCCGGTCGGCGTTGGGGCCCAGCCGCCTCGAATCGCCGGGGCGGAACCAGGGCGGCACGCTGGCGCCGCGCCGGTCGCTCATGGTGAGCTGCTTGTCGACCTGGTTGACCAGGAAGTGCCGGAGGGCGACCGTGGTCAGCCCGCCGATGCCGACGCTGACCAGGGCGAGCAGCGCCACCACGGAGAGCACCAGGCGGCGGCGCAACGACCAGCCGGCCAGCCGGCGACGCAGCCGCCCGGCCAGGTCACTCCGCCGGCTTGAGGACATACCCGGCGCCCCGCAGCGTGTGGATCATCGGCTCGCGGCCCGCGTCGATCTTCTTGCGGAGGTACGAGATGTACAGCTCGACCACGTTAGCCTGGCCGCCGAAGTCGTAGTTCCAGACCCGGTCGAGGATCTGCGCCTTGCTGAGCACCCGGCGCGGGTTGCGCATCAGGTAGCGCAGCAGCTCGAACTCGGTGGCGGTGAGGGTGATCAGGTCGGCGCCGCGGCGTACCTCGTGACTGTCCTCGTCCAGGCTGAGGTCGCCGACGGTGAGCACGGCCTCCTCGCGGGTGGGGACCGCGAACCCGGAGCGGCGCAGCAGGGCACGCAGCCGGGCGATCACCTCCTCCAGGCTGAACGGCTTGGTGACGTAGTCGTCCCCGCCGACGGTGAGCCCGGCGATCCGCTCCTCCACCGCGTCCCGGGCGGTGAGGAAGAGCACCGGCACGCTCGGGGTCTCCTCGCGCAGCCGGCGCAGCACCTGGAAGCCGTCCAGGTCGGGGAGCATGACGTCGAGCACCACCACGTCGGGCTTGACCTGCCGGGCGGTGCTGATCGCGGCCGTCCCGTTGCCGGCCGTGGCCACCTCCCAGCCCTCGTAGCGCAGGGCCATCGCGAGCAGGTCGGTCAGCGTCGGCTCGTCGTCGACCACCAGTACGCGCACCGGTTCGCCGTCCGGTCGGCGCAGCTCGATCCGACCCCGCATGGCCTGCCCGTCCATCACCATGTCCCCCATCGTGGGCCGCCCCGCTGTGCCGCGCCTGTCCCGATCCTGTGTACCAGCTGTGCGGCCGCACACGGCGTTCCGGCGCGGGCCGGCCGCTCGGCCCGCCGCCTGGTGGCCCGCCGGCTGGCGGGCGGTGTCGCTGCGGGATCACCTGTCGGCAGGTGCGTGGACGGCGGCCGGCCTGAGCCCGCTCACTCGGTGGCGCCGAAGGGCTCGGTGCGCACGTACCGCATCGTCCAGGTGCCCCAGCCGTCCCGCCGGTCGCGCTCGTAGAGGTGGTCGGTCTCGTCGCCGGGCGGAGCGGCCGCCTCGCCCGGGTGCCGCATGATCCACCGCCGCGGCGGCTCCCCGTCCGGCTCGGCCGGCAACTCCCGGACCAGGTCGTGGGCAGGTCCGCCGACGAACCGTACGCGCACCAGAGCCACCGCGCACCCTCCGTTCCCGCCGGCACGACCCCTTCCGGGGAACCTACCCGCGCCGCCGGCCCGGCGGGCGAAACCCCCGGCGGTTTGCCCTGCTCGGGGCCCGGGTACCGCGACCCGCAGTACCGGGGCGCTTCCCGCACCGGACGCGACGGCGAGGAGGGTCGATGAGGACGCTGGGCGGGCGGTACGAGCTCGAACAGCGCGTCGGCGTCGGGGGCATGTCGGAGGTCTGGCGGGCCCACGACCTGGTGCTGGACCGGACCGTGGCGGTGAAGCTGATCTCCCCCGGGCTGGACGGCGAGGCCACGTCGGTCGAGCGGATCCGGGGCGAGGCCCGCTCCGCGGCCCGCCTCGTGCACCCGAACGTGGCCAGCGTGCACGACTTCGGCACCGCCACCGCCCCGGACGGACTCGAGCTGCCGTACATCGTGATGGAGCTGGCCGAGGGCGAGACGCTCGCCGCGCACCTGCGGGGCGGCCCGCTGGACTGGCGGATCGGGGTCCGGGTGTGCGCCGAGGTGAGCGCGGCGCTGGCCGCGGCGCACGCGCAGGGCATCGTGCACCGGGACGTGAAGCCGGCGAACGTGATCCTCACCCCGGCCGGGGTGAAGGTGCTCGACTTCGGCATCGCCACCCCGGCCGGCACCCCCGACCAGACCCCGGACGGCGTGGTGATCGGCACTCCCGCGTACCTGGCGCCCGAGCAGCTGGACCGGCAGCCAGCCACCCCCGCCGCTGACATGTACGCCCTCGGCGTGCTCCTCTACTACTGCCTGACCGGCCGGCTGCCGTACACCGCCGACAGCACCGCGCAGTATCTGGGCAGCCGCCGGCGGCAGGCGCCGGAGCCGCTGCCGGAGATCGACGGCCTGCCGCCGGAGGTCGCCGACCTCTGCCACCGGTGCCTGTCCGAGGATCCGGCCCGGCGCCCGACCAGCCTGATGGCCGGGCTGCTGCTGGCGGAGGCGGTCGATGCCCGGGTGTACGTGCCGATGATGCCGCCGGCCGCGCCCCGGCAGCGTCCGGCCCCGGTGTCGCCGTGGACCGAGCAGGCCGCCGCCGCGTCGACCGAGGCGATGGGCCTGGACGAGCCGACCTGGGCGCGGTGACCTGGACGCGGTGACCTGGACGCGCCCGCGCTGATCCAGCCGCCGCAGGCGCTGGTCACGCCGCCGCTCGGCGGGCCGTCCGCGGTGCTCCCGGCCCGGTTTCGCCGGGCGGCGGCCGGGTAGCCGGGCGGGTGAGCGACGGGAGGAACGCGATGTCGGATCCGAGTTCCTGGCTGCACGAAAAGGCCACGGCGACCGCCGCGGGCGGTCACGTACGCACCGACGACGGCGGGCTCTCCACGGCCCTGGCGTCCCCGCTGGCGCCGCACTGCACCGGGCTGACGCCGGAGCAGCTGCTGGCCGCCGCGTTCGCGTCCTGCCTGCATCATGCGGCGGTGGAGGCGGCCGCCGAGATCACCGACGAGGCGCACACCGTCGAGGTGACCGCGGAGGCGAGGCTCGGCCGCGACGACGACGGCCGGTACCGGGCCGACGTGCACGCGGAGATCTCCTCCGCCGGCCTGACCCGGGACCAGCTGGCCGACCTGGTCCTACACGCCGATCGGTTGTGGCCGTTCTCCAGCGGCGACAACAGCCGCCACCGGCTGACCGTCACGCCGGCGGACGGCGCCCGGCACTGACCGCTACCAGCGGAAGCTGGCGGTCACCGCGCGGTGGTCGCTGTCCGGGGTGTGCAGCACGCCCGCCGCGGTGGGGGTGAGCCCCCGGTAGAGCACGTGGTCCGGGCGGGTCACCGGCAGCTCCGAAGGCCAGGTGAACCCGAAGCCCTGACCGGCGTCGGCCTGCGCATTCTTCAGCAGCCGGGTGAGCGGCGCGAAGACCCGGTCGGTGGTAGCGGTGTTCAGGTCGCCGAGCACCACCAGGCGGGAGGCGTGGTCGTCCCGGACCTTGGCGGCCAGCGCGGCGAGGGTCTCGTCCCGGGTGACGGTGTGCCCGGCCCGGGCGGAGCCCAGATGGACCACGTACACCACGAGGTCGCCCTGGGGGGCGGCGACCACGGCCCGTAACGCCCGGTCCCAGCCCAGGCCGGTGTCCACGCCCACCGACTCGCGGATCGGCCACCGGCTCCACAGCGCGACCGTCGACACCGCGGCCCGGTGGGGGTACCGCTGGCCCAACGCCACGTCGACCCGGTCGCCGTCGTCGACCTCCTGCAGCCCGATCAGGTCCGCGCCCGCGCCGGCGAGCGCGTCGACCGTGGCCGCCGGGTCGGGGTTGCCGGAACGCAGGTTCTGGCTGGCCACCCGGATCGAGGCCGGCCCGGTGCCGGCCGCCGGCGGCAGCCAGGCGCCACCGAAGAGCGCGGCCCAGACGACCGCCGGCAGGAGCACGGCCAGCAGCGCCCGCCGGGACCGGCGCAGCAGGGCCGCGAGCGCGAGCACGGGTACGCCCAGACCGAGCAGCGGGGTGACGCTGTCGACCAGGCTGCCCAGGCCGTGCACGTTGGGCACCACCCGATGGCCGGCCAGCAGCACGGCGAGCAGCACGGCGAGGAGGCCGACGAGCAGTCCCCGCCGGTCCGGGCGACCGCTGGGGTCACCGGCGGTCCGCTCATCCACCATCTGCTCCGTCACCGTCCGCATCGTATCGAGCCGGCCCGCCCCCGGTGGCCGCGATGCCGGCACACCCGGCCGCCGTGTGGTTGGGCCCACCGGCCGAACCGAAACCCGCAGGTGGCGGGGGTGCGCATGGGCCGAACGGGGGAGGCGCGGGCGAAGCAGGGCAAAGATGATCATCCGCGCGCTTCATCTCGCCCTTCCCGTTATTACCGACAAATGCGAAAGGAAGGAAGGGCGGCTTTCGTGGTTCACCGAGCGTATTGCCGGGGCGGATCATGGCAAATTGTGGCGCATGCCACTAACTACCCTGGTGGCAACCGCCGCGAAGCTTTCTAGCCTCTCCGGGTGCACCCCGACGACCCCTCGCAGCAGAACCTGACCGAGACGTGCGTGTGTGGCCTGACGACCGACCGGGCCTCGGCCGAACGGAGGATCGGACGGCACCGGACCGCACCACCGCGCCGCGGCCCGCTCCGGTCAACGCCCGCCCGGGTCGCGCTGGCGGCCGGCGTGACCTGCTGTCTCGGCCTGATCGGGTTCGTCGGCGCCCAGGACACCGGCCAGCGGCACGAGCCCGTCCGCGAGGTACTCGCCGACCGCGCCGCCGCGGAGCAGCCAGCCTCCCGGGATTTCACCCGCACCGCTCCCCCGGCCGCCGTGCCGGTCACCCCGATCCCGGTCGCCACACCGAGCCCGACTCCAACCAAGAAGAAGGCGCCGAAGAAGCCGGCCAAGCCCAAGCGCCCCCGCCCGGTCGCCGGTCTGGACCAGCTACAGATGGACAACGCCAAGGTGATCGTCGACGTCGGGCGGGCCATGCAGATGCCACGCCGGGCGCTCGTCGTGGCCATCGCCACGGCCATGCAGGAGAGCAACCTCTACAACCTGGCCAGCGACGTGCTGCCCGAGTCCTACGACTACCCGCACCAGGGCAGCGGATCCGACCACGACTCGGTCGGGCTGTTCCAGCAGCGACCGAGCAGCGGCTGGGGCACGGTCGCCGAGCTGATGCGGCCGGCGTACGCGGCCCGCGCCTTTTTCACGGCGCTGAACGAGGTGCCCGGCTGGGCGGACCTCAGCGTCACCCAGGCCGCCCAGGCCGTGCAGGTCTCCGCCTTCCCCGACGCGTACGCCCAGCACGAGGAGCGGGCCACCACGGTGGTCGCGGCGCTGGTCTGAGCAGCGCTCAGGCGGCGCTCCGTTCGGCCGGCCCGGGACCGCCCGCACCGACCCGGGTGGCCGGCACCCCGGCGGCGGCGGTCGGGGTGTCCGCCGGCACCACGTCGCCCGGCGCCCCGGCCAGGATCTCCTCCGTGTGGGCCGCGCGCCGGCGGCGGGCCAGCAGCGCCGCCTCGAAGTCCCGGCGCGCCCGCACCGCCTCGGCGTACGCCTGCTCGCGGACCTGGCGGGCCTCCTCCCGGGCGGCCTCCAGCTCGCTGCGGGCCTGGGCCAGCAGCTCCGCCGCCTCCCACTCCAGGGTCGACGCCCCGGCCCGCCAGGCGGCCACCTCGACGTCGACCGGTGCGGTACGCCGGTGCAGGAAGTCGCAGAGCTGGCCCGCCTCCTGCCGGACCTGGTCCCACTCGCGGCCGGCGCCGCCCGCACTCTCCGCGCGCGCCGCGAGCCGGACCAACCGGATCCCCAGCTCGTCCAGGCAGGCATCCACCTGCCGTTGGTCATAGCCGGTCTCAACGACGGAGAACCTCATACTGTCGCCCCCCAGGCAGCTGGTGTCACTTCCCCCACCTGCCGATCCTGCGGGGTCGCGGCTGCCGCCGCGGCGGTTCCCAAAAAATGTTCAGTATCCGAGCATCGCCCCGCGACCTGGCGTCGTCGTCGACTCAGCGCTGCCTGGGGAGGACGGCCACCCGGCCGAAGAACTCGTCGATGCGGTGCACCACGTCGTTGAAGTCGTCCAGGTCGATCGGCTTCGTCACATACGCGTTGGCCTGCAGGGTGTAGCTGCCGAGAATGTCGGTGTCGGCGTTGGAGGTGGTCAACACGACGATCGGGATGGTCCGCAGGTCGTCGTCCCGCTTGACCGCGCCGAGCACCTGCCGCCCGTCCATCCGGGGCATGTTGAGGTCGAGCAGGATCACGTCCGGTCGCCGGGCCTCGGTGTGCCGGCCCTCCCGCCGCAGGAACTCCATCGCCTCCTGCCCGTCGTTGACCACGTCGATGACCTTGTCGACGTCCGAGTCCGACAGGGCCTCCTCGATCATCAGGACGTCACCCGGGTCGTCGTCCACGACGAGAATGCGTACCGGGTTCGAGGTGCCTGGGCCCATGGCTTACCTGCTTCGGGTCGAAGGCGGAACGGGACCGGGAGGTCACCTATGGCGGGGAAATCTAGTCGATCACGGGGCCGCCGGCGAGGCCGGGTCGGGCAGGTCCACCTCGTATCGCAGCAGCTCGGCCAGCCCGGTCACCTGTAGCACGCGGGCCACCCGGCCGGTCGCCCCGGTGATGCGCAGCCAGCCGCCCTCGGCGGTGGCGTGGTTGTCGCCACGGACGAGGGCCGCGATGCCGACCGAGTCGCAGAAGGTCAGCTCGGTGAGGTCCACCAGCAGCTCGTGGTGCCCGTCGGCGGCCAGCCGGTCGACGGCGGCGTTGAGCTGTGCAGCGGTGCTCAGGTCGAGCTCGCCGGCGAGCCGGAGGCAGGCTCCGCCCCCGTCCCGCTGGGCGTACGTGACGGTGAACGCCACCGGGGCCCCTCTCGCTCAACCAGCGACGGACGCTTGCAGGGCAGCAAGTATACGCGGGGCCCGGTCGGTTGAGCCGCCACCCGGGACAGGGGTGGCCCCCGACCCTGGGACCAGGGGTCGGGGGCCGGGGAGGGTGGCTCAGGCGGTGACCGGCTGCCGCCGCGGACCGGACTCCCGGAGCTCTCCGAGCGTGGGGGGCTCGGCGTCCTCCGGTGCGCCCGTGTCGGGTGTCTGGAAGAGATAGCGGACGAATGTCCCACCTGGCTCGTTGTCGTCCGCACCGGGCCACTGCCCCACACAGTCGACGCCGACGACCTCGCGGCCGCTGCCGTCGGCCTCCTCGAGCAGCGCCCACAGGGTGACCGGGTAGCAGCGGGTGGTTTCCGGGCTGACCTGCCACCGTGCGTACCAGCCGGGTCGGGCGGGAACGATCTCGGCGATCCTCTTCATGGCGACCTTCCCTTCCGCGTGCGTCGGAAGTTCTTCCGGTCCATTGCGATCGTGGAGCCGCACCGGGTGAGCGACCCTCACCCGCAGCGAATGAAGCTCGCCGGCCGCTTGGCCCGGTCGCCGGGCGCACCCCGTTTCCTTCCCCGCAGCGCCGGGAAGGCCAGCGGCGGAAGGCGCAACCCGAAGAGGAACGAGGTGCGACGATGCGCAAGCAGATGGAGGGCGACAACCAGCGCCGCCGGACCCTGGCCCGGGAGGCCCGGGAACGCGGTCGGCGGCCGAGCCAGACCGGCGCCAGCCTGAGCGCGTCCAAGCAGATCACCTCGCTGGACCAGCGCGAACGGTCCGGGCCAGCGCCCGCCGGGCGGCGCAAGCCGGACACCACGCGCGGCGGTCCCGCCCCGCCGCCGGCCGGCGTGCCGGAGCGACCCCGGGCGCTGCCGAACCAGACCCCGCAGGCTGCGGGGGTCACCAGGGTGGGCTACCGAGATCTGGTCGAGGATGTCAGCCGGCGCGCGGGGGTGGACTTCTCCACCGCCAAGGTCGCCGCGGAGGCGACCGTGCTCGCGCTGGCCTGGGCGTTGGACGAGGCCGAGCGGGAACGGCTGCTCGCGGCGGTGCCGGTGAAACTGCACGACGTGGTGCCGGTGGACGGCATCGATCGACACCGGGACCTGCCGGGCTTCCTGGCCGAGGTGGGCCGGCGCAGCCGGCTCAGCCCGGAGCAGGCGCGCTACCAGGCCGAGGCGACCCTGGCCGCGTTGGCCGACGCCGACGGCGACCTGGTCGAGTCGCTGCGCGTACCGGACGGGTTGCGGGACCTGCTCGCGCCGCCGGAGGCCGGCGGTGGCCTGGTGGGCCCGACCTCCGCCACCGCGCCGCTCAACGAGCAGGAGCTGCGCGACGCGCTCGCCAGCCTGCCGTACTGGTCCAGCGACCGGCAGTCGCTGGTGCGCACCATCGAGTTGCCGGCCGACAACCTGGACCGGGTGCTCGACCGCCTCGACCAGCTCAAGGCCGAGACCGGGCGGGGCCCGCAGATCGGCCGGCCCGAATCGGACAGCGCCCTGATCACCGTACGGACCCAGCAGGTTGACGGGGTGAGCGCGCTGGACGTGGACCTGGCCCAGCGGGTCGACGCCGCCATCGACGAGGTGGGCGCCGGCATGAACGCCGGCTGAGCCGCCCCCGGGCCGGCGGGCACGCCGCCCGCCGGCCCACGCCGCACGGGTAGCGTTGCCCGCCGTGGGCAGCGGTGCGGAGGATCTGGAGATCGTCGTGGACCGGGCCCGGCCGAGCGGGCGTACCCTGCTCGCGGCCGGGGTCGAACAGTCCTACGTCGACGTCGCCGACCCCCGCCACCTGCACTTCGAGTACGTCCGGCGGATGGCCGCGGTGGTCGACCTGGCCGCCCCGGCCAGGCGTCCGTTGACCGCCCTGCACCTGGGCGGCGGCGCGCTCACCCTGCCGCGCTGGCTCGCCGCCACCCGCCCCGGCTCCGCGCAGCGGGTCGTCGAGCGGGAGCCGGCCGTGGTCGAGCTGGTCCGCCGGGAGCTGCCCCCGGTGCCGCCCGAGATCGCCGTGGAGATCGGGGACGCCCGGGAGTCGGTGGCCGCCGCGCCGGCCGAGGCGTACGACCTGGTCCTCGCCGACGTCTACCGGGCGGCCCGGATGCCCCGGCAGGTGGCCAGCGTCGAGTTCGTCGCCGAGGTGGCCCGGGTGCTCCGCCCGGAGGGCATCTACCTGGTCAACATCACCGACCTGCCGCCGCTGGTCTTCGCCCGGACGCAGGTGGCCAACCTGCGCGCCGTGTTCGCCGACGTCTGCCTGGTCGCCGACCGGCGGATGCTCCGCGGCCGGCGGTACGGCAACCTGGTGCTCGCCGCCGCCCACCGCCCCGACCGGCTGCCGGTACGCCGGCTCGTGGCCCGCGCCGCGGGAGACCCGGTGCCCGGCGGCGTGCTGCACGGGGCGACGCTGGACGCGTTCCTCGCCGGCACCCGCCCGGCCACCGACGCCGACCTCGCCGACCACTGACCCGCCGGGTTTCCGCGCCCCGCGCAGGGGTAGGCGCGCCGGATGAGCAACGCCGACGACCGGTCCACCGTCCGGCGCACGCTGATCGTCATCGGTCTGCTGCTCGCCACCCTGCTCGCACTGGGGTTCGTCTGGGCGACCAGGGTGGTGCTCACCTGGATGCTCGTCGCGGCGTTCTTCGCGGTCGCCCTCAAGCCGGTGGTCGACTGGCTGCAGCGCCGGCTCGTCCGGCGCCGGGCGCTGGCCACCCTGATGGTCTTCGTGGCCGCCTTTGTGCTGCTCGCCGGGCTGACGGCGGCGATCGTGCTGCCGCTGGTGCACGAGGTGGCCCGGTTCGCCGAGCGGGCGCCGGAGTTGCTCCGCGAGGCGAGGGCCGGGCAGGGGCCGATCGGCCACCTGCTGGACCGGCTCCACCTCCGCCAGTACGCCACCGCGCACGCCGGTCAGATCGAACAGTACGCGTCCCGGCTCGGCCAACCGGCCATCGGGGTGCTCCGGGGGGCGGCCCAGATCGGCGCCGGGATCGCCGCCGTGGTGGTGCTCTCGTACCTGATGGTGCTGGAGGCGCCGAAAGTCATCGCCGCGACGCTGGCCCTGGCCGGCGACCGCCACGCGGAGCGGCTGCGCCGGATCGGCCGGGAGTCCTCCCGCACCGTCACCGGCTACCTCAGCGGCAACCTGCTGATCAGCGTGCTGCTGGGCGGGATGACCTTCGTGCTGCTCCTCGTCACCGGGGTGCCGTTCGCCGCGGTGATCGCCCTGCTGGTCGCCATCGCGGACCTGATCCCGCTGGTCGGCGCGACGATCGGCGCGATCCTCGCGGCCGGTGCCGGTTTCCTGAAGTCCCCCACCACCGGCGTGGTGGTGCTGGTCTTCTTCATCCTCTACCAGCAGGCCGAGAACCACCTGCTGGCACCGGTCATCATGTCCCGCGCCGTCCGGCTCAACCCCCTGACCGTGCTGGTCAGCGTGCTGCTCGCCGCCGCGCTGGGCGGCCTGGTGGGTGCCCTGCTGGCCATCCCGGCGGCCGGGATCGCACAGATCCTGCTGCGTGAGTTCACCCCCGCCGGGCTGCGTACGCTGCCCGCGCCGGCCAACGGCACCGACGACTCGGGCCGGTCCTGGTGGGGCCGGCGGAGCGCCCGAAGGGACGACGACACATCCGGGCGTCCGCCCGGCGGGCGGGACAAGGACGAACAAGAAGAAGAACAACCGGAGTGAACAGAACGATCCTCCGCGCCCGCCGGCCGGCGGCCACCCCGCGCCGGCCAGCCTCAGCGGCGGCGAACCACCTCGGGCGACTCGCTCTCCAGCGGTACGGCGTTCGCCGGCACCAACCCGAGCTGCACGGCAGGCCGGGGCAGGGTGGCGTCGAGCACCCAGTCCGCGCCGACACGGGCCCGGTTGCCCGGCATCGCGAACAGGTGGTAGCCGCGGGTGACGGCCTTCGCCGGCAGGCCGGCCAGCGACACGTTCAGCGGGTTCGCCGCCGCGTCCTTGCCGCCCAGGTCCACCACCCAGCCCAACTCGTGGTGCTTGTACGGCTTGCGGGCGCCCTGACCGTAGGAGGCGGCGATGTTGTGCGCCGCGAGCTTGCCCTGCCGCTGCGCGTGCTGGGCGGTCATGGCGCAGATCTGCCCGGGCCGGCTGGGATCGGGCACGGCGGACGCGTCGCCGCAGGCGAACACCTCGGGGTAGCCGGGGACGTTGAGGTACTCGTCGACCACCAGGCGCCCCCGCTCGGTACGCAGCCCCAGCTCGGCGACGAACGGGTCGGGACGTACCCCCACGCACCAGACCAGGCTGCACGTCGGGACGTACTCGCCGTCGGTGAGCATGACTCCGTCCGGCGTGGCCTCGGAGACCGAGGTCCCCATCCGGACGTCGACGCCCCGCCGGCGCAGCACCCGGTCGGCGGTGATCGACATCCGCTGGTCCAGCTCGGGCAGCACCCGGGGCGCCACGTCGAGCAGCATCCAGCGCGGACGTACCTTCAGGTGCGGCCGCTGGGCGATGAGCCGGTCGGTGAAGAGCTGCCCGTGCGCCGCCACCTCGGTGCCGGTGTAGCCGGCGCCCACCACCACGAAGGTGGTCCGGGCCCGCTGCTCGGCCGGGTCGTCGGTCACCTCGGCCAACTCGATCTGCCGGACCACATGGTCGTGCAGGTAGAGCGCCTCGGGCAGGCCACGGAAGCCGTGCGCGTACTCGGTGACCCCGGGGATCGGCAACAGCTTGTTGACGCTGCCCACGGAGAGCACCAGCCGGTCGTACGCGAGCTGCCCCTCGTCGCCCTCCGGCGACCGGTAGCCGACCCACCGGTTGTGCAGGTCGACCCGGTTCGCCTCGCCGATCACCACCCGGACGCCGTCAAGGGTGCCGGCGAGCGGCACGGAGATCCGGGTCGGTTCGACCACCCCGGCGGCGACCTCGGGCAGCAGCGGCAGGTAGAGGAAGTAGTCGGTCGTGTTCAGCAGGACGATCTCCGCCCGCCTGCTGGCCAGCCGGCTCAACGTCTTCGCCGCGTGGTATCCGGCGAACCCGGCACCCACGATCACCACACGAGGTTTCGTCATGTCCACTGCCGTTCCCGTCGACACGCCCGACAAACGTGGGCATCCCGTCCGCGACGGCCGAATCCCGTGCCGCGGCATGGGCCACTCACCCGTACCGGGTGACCTCCCGGCCGTCGCATCCAGGGCAGACGATATAGACAAACCTCGTGGGCAGGGACGAGGATGCGCGGATGGGATCGCACGAGACCGCCGGCGACCGGCCCACGAGGTCGACCCGGCGCACCTTCCTGACCGCCTCCGCCGCAGCCACCGCCGCCACCGTCGCCGCACCGTTCGCCGCCACGCCTGCCGCCGCCGAGGAGGCGGTCGCGCCGCCCGGCCCGGGCCACCCGATCGTGCCCCAGCCGCCCGGCCGGGAGCTGTCCGCGCTGCTGCGCGAGGTCGACCGGGACCGCATCGAGGCCACCGTACGGCGGCTCGCCGCCTTCGGCACCCGGCACACCCTCTCCAGCCAGGACGACCCGGTCCGGGGCATCGGCGCCGCCCGGGACTGGATCCACCAGCAGCTCTCCGGATACGCCGCCGCCTCCGGCGGCCGGATGACGGTGGAGCTCCAGTCGTACGTCCAGCAGCCCGCCTCCCGGATCCCCACCGCCACCCGGATCACCAACGTGGTGGCCACCCTGCGCGGCGACGCCAGCCCGGACCGGGTCTACGTGATCACCGGCCACTACGACTCGCGAGCCACCGACGTGATGGACGCGGTGAGCGACGCCCCGGGCGCCGACGACGACGCCTCCGGCGTGGCGGTGGTCATGGAACTGGCCCGGGTGATGGCCACCCGTCCCACCGAGGCCACCATCGTCTTCGCCGCCGTGGCCGGCGAGGAGCAGAACCTGTACGGCTCGACGTACCTGGCCGGGCAGTTGAAGGCGGCGGGCGTGGACGTGCAAGGCATGTTCAGCAACGACATCGTCGGTAGCAGCACCGCCGACGACGGCACTCGCGACCCGCGAGTCGTCCGACTCTTCGCCGAGGGGGTGCCGACCGCCGAGACCCCGGCCGAGGCGAACACCCGGCAGTCCGTCGGCGGCGAGAACGACTCGCCGTCCCGTCAGCTCGCCCGGTTCGTCAGCGACGTCGCGGAGAACGGGGCGACCGGGATGCGGGTCCGGGTGGTCTACCGGCGGGACCGCTACCTGCGCGGCAGCGACCACATCTCGTTCCTGCGCCAGGGCTGGCCGGCCGGGCGGTTCACCGAGCCGAACGAGGACTTCGCCCACCAGCACCAGGACGTCCGGACGGTCGACGGCGTCCAGTACGGGGACCTGCCGGAGTTCTGCGACTTCGACTACATCACCCGGGTGGCCCGGGTGAACGGCGCCACGGTCTGGTCCCTGGCCCAGGCGCCGGGCACCCCGAAGAGGGTCACCGTCGTCACCACCAACCTGACCAACGACACCACCCTGCGCTGGCAGCGCGGCACCGAGCCCGACCTCGCCGGCTACGAGGTGGTGTGGCGGGAGACCACCGCGGCCGAGTGGCAGAAGGTGCTCCCGGTCGGTGACGTCACCGAGGTGACCATCGACCTGTCCAAGGACAACGTCTTCTTCGGCGTCCGGGCGGTGGACCGGGACGGGCACCGCAGCCCGGTGGCCTTCCCGAGGCCCGGCAGCTGAGCGTCACCCGGATCGGGTGGGGTGGCCTCACCCGGTGGCGACGGAGGGTGGTGGGACCGCGAGAGCCGAGGGAGGAGAACAACATGGCGGTCCGGAGCACCGTACGTCCCGCGCCCGAGGACGTGTTCCCGATCCACCCGGCGTACGGCTACCGGATGCGGCGGCAGCGGCATCCGGTGGGCGTACGCGGCGGACCGCGACCCGCGCCTGGGGGACCCTGGTTGGCCGACAACGCACGGCACCAGGTACGCGCCCGCTACGAGCTGCGGGACCGGCAACTGGCCCGGGCCCTGGTGGCGGCCGTCAGCCAACCTGGTGACTCGACGGAGAACCTGATCGGCCAGCTGGAGCAGCGGATGGACGCGCTGGTGCACCGCGCCGGGTTCGCCCGCTCCATCAACGAGGCCCGCGACCTGGTCGCGCACAACACGTTCACGGTCGACGGCGGCAAGGTCAACCGGGCCTCGTACCTGGTCCGCCCGGGGCAGACCATCCAGGTCCGGTCGGACCGGCAGTGCCGCGCCCCGGTCGCCGTGGCGATGGCCGACCATGCCGCGGGCGACAGCCCGCCCTACCTGGACGTCCGGGCGGACCGTGGCACCGCGACGCTGACCCGGGAGCCGCAGCGCCAGGAGGTGCCGGCGCTGCGGGACGTCCCGCTCGCCGTCCAGACCATCGAAGGGGGCCCGCTGTGAGCATCCTGCCGACCGACCGGCGCGTGTCCAACTACCACCAGCAGAGTGGCCGTCCGCGGCTCACTCCCCGGCAGCGCCGGCGGGTGGAGCACAAGGAGGCGAAGTTGCAGCGGCTGACCGGGCGGCGCCCGCAGGCGCGCGGGCCCGGCCGCTGAGCCGACGGCAGGGGGTGGCGGTCGCCCGAACGGCGACCGCCACCGCACGTCAGGGCCGCTCGGGCTCCGGTGCGGTGATCGCCCAGCGCTCGTGGTCCCGCCAGGCACCGTCGATGAAGAGGTAGTCGGGCGACAAGCCCTCCAGCCGGAAGCCGAGGCGGCGGGCCAGCCGCTTCGACGGCTCGTTGCCGGGCTGGATGTTCGCCTCCAGCCGGTGCAGCCCGAGCGCGCTGAAGGCGTGCGCGATGACCAGGCGGATTCCGGCGGAGGCGTGCCCGGTGCCGGCGTACGGCAGGAAGGCGGCGTAGCCCAGGTAGCCGCCGCGCAGCGCGCCCATGACGATGCCGCTGATGGTGGCGTATCCGGCGATCTCCCCGGTGGCCCGGTCGCAGAACAGGTAGCCGGAGCTGTCCCGCCCCCGGATCTTGCGCAGGTACGCGGCGTACCGCTCGGGATCGTCGGCGGCGGACAGCCACGGGTGGTGCAGCTCCTGGCTGCGCCGGGCGGCGGCGATGAACTCGGCCTCGTCGGCGGGCCGCGGTCGCCGGATGCCCACCCGACCGTCGGTACGCAGGTATCTCACGGGGCCTCACTCTCGGCCACCGGCCGGTCCGCTGTCCAATCGGGGTCGCCCGCCGGATCGGGATCGCCTAGCCTGGGGCCGGACGACGGGAGGTCCCGAATGGCGAAGGTTCTGTTCGGCACGGTGCTGGTTTCCGCTTCGCCGCTGGGGACCAAGGTGTCCTGACCCGAGCCGCCGGCGGCGCCCGCCGCCCGGCCCACCCGGCGCTCCCCCGCCGGACCGTCGACCCCACCACGCCCTCTCCCGGGTTCCCGGGGTCGGTCCCTCGACACCGCCCCTCGCCGCGAAGCGATCAGGCGACCCGCCCCGCGCGGGTCCTCCGTCCTGGCGTACGTACGCCACCACATCGCTTCCGAGGGAGATCCTCGTGTTTCCGGACAATCCGTCCGGGCACCCCGTCGTGCCCGGACCGCGTACCCGTGTCCGGTGGCCGGCATGACGGTCACCGTTCCCACCGGCCGGCTCGGCCGCGACTTCCGCCGCCTCTGGACCGCCACCGCCGTCTCCAACCTGGGCGACGGCGTCACCCTGGTCGCCGGCCCGCTGCTGGTCGCCTCGCTCACCCCGGACCCGGCCGCGGTGGCCGCCGCGGCCCTCGCCCCGCAGCTGCCGTGGCTGCTGTTTGCCCTGGTCAGCGGGGCGCTCGTGGACCGGCTGGACCGGCGCCGGCTGATCATCGGGGTCAACGTCGGCCGGGGCCTGGTCCTCGCCGCCCTGGCCGGGGCGGTGCTCGCCGGGGTGGCCACCGTGCCACTGATCTGCCTGGCGTTCTTCCTCGCCGGCGTCGGGGAGACCCTGGCCGACACCGCCGCCGGGGCGCTGCTGCCGTCGGTGGTCCCGCCCGAGCGGCTGGAGCAGGCCAACAGCCGCCTCTTCGCCACCTTCGTGATCGGTAACCAGTTCGCCGCGAAGCCGCTCGGGGCGTACCTCTTCGTGGTCGCGGCGGCGGTGCCGTTCGGCTTCGACGCGGTCACCTTCGGGCTGGCCGCGCTGATACTGTCCCTGCTGCGCTGGCGGCCGGTCCCACCCGCGACGACCGCGGACGCCGGCCCGAAGGGCTCGCTGCGGGCGGACATCGCTGCCGGACTACGCGCCCTGTGGGCCGTACCAGTGCTACGGACCCTCGCCGGCTGCATCGCGGTGATGAACGTGGCGTTCTGCGCGGCGTTCGCCGCGTTCGTGCTGTACGCCCGGCAGCGGCTCGGCCTCACCGAGGTCGGGTACGGCCTGCTGCTGACCGCCTCCGCGCTCGGCGGGCTCGCCGGGAGCACCCTGGCGGTCCGGCTGCGGGCCCGGTTCGGCACCCCCACGCTGCTGCGCGCCGGGCTGCTGATGGAGGTCGGGCTCCAGGTCACGCTGGCCACCACCCGGCAGCCCTGGGTGGCCGGGGCGGCCCTCGCCGTCTGGGGCGTGCACGCGATGGTGTGGGGCGTACTCGTGGTGTCGCTGCGGCAGCGGCTCGTGCCGGACCGGCTGCGCGGCCGGGTGAACGGCGTCTACGCCCTCGCCGACCTGGGCGGGGCCGCCGTCGGCACGGTGACCGGCGGGCTCGTCGCCCAGGTGACGGGAAGTTTCCTGGCGCCGTTCTGGCTCGCCGCCGGCGCGCTCGCGGTGCTCACTTCCCTGGCCTGGCGACGACTCGCGGACACGGCCGGCTGAACCGCCGGTGGGGAGGCTGGCCGGCCTCCCCACCGCTGAGCCGGGCAGACCGACGGATCGGACTCCAGGTGGCCGAGGTGGGCGTTTCGAGGGCGAGCTGATCGCGCGACATTGGCGATCTGGTGGTTCCTGCCGAGGGTGCGCTACAGCGGGCCGGGGTGGGGTTGGTCGAGTGGCATCGGCAACGCGAGGACGGTGGTCCCGCGCAGGTCCAGCCAGGCGCGGTCGGGCGCGCGGACCAGCCGCAGCATCACCTGCTCGCAGACCGGGCAGCGGCCGACCAGGCCGGGGGCGTGGGAGAAGACGTGCAGCCCGGCCATCGGGCCGGCCGTGCCGCAGTGCGCGCACCGGCCGGTGGCGGTGCTGAGGTCCACCGCGAAGATCTCCCGCAGCGGCCCGTCCAGCATGTTGCCGTCCAGGTAGGACATGTCGGTCATGCGCCCTCCTCGGTCACCCGGTCGGTCCGAAGCGTTCGGTCTTCACCCGCCGGGTCGGGTGGCCCAGGCCCACCAGCAGGTCCGCCACGGTTTCCACGAAGCCGGTGGGACCGCAGACGTAGCAGAGCGGGTCCAGGTCGGGCGGCCAGCCGTGGGTGTTGACGTCGGCCAGGTTGATCCGGTGCGGTTCGTCCCGCCAGTCCTCCGGCGCCTGGCGGGTGTACACGTACGCCACGTCCAGGCCCTGGTCCTCGCGGACGCGGCGGCGCAGTTCGTCGGCGTAGAAGACGTCGGCGGGGCTGCGGACCGAGTAGATCAGCCGGAACGGCGCCCGGCTGCCGGCGGTGCGGCGGGCCCGGAGCATCGCCATCAGCGGCACCACGCCGGAGCCGCCGGCCACCAGCAGCACCGGCGCGGTCTCCTCGGTACGCCAGACGAACCAGCCGCCGACCGGCCCGCGTACCTCCACCGGGTCGCCCGCAGCCCACACGTCAATCAGGTACGGCGACACCTCCCCGTCGGGCACCCGCTGCACGGTCAGCGCGATCCGGCCGGCGTCGGCCGGCTCCGCGAGCGAGTACGACCGGGCCGCCTGGTAGCCGTCGGCGGCGGTGAGCCGGACGTCGACGTGCTGCCCCGGCAGGTGCCCCGGCCAGCCGGGCACGTCCAGGACCAGGGTCTGCGCGGTCGGCGTCTCGATCCGGCGCTCGGCCAGGCGGGCCACCCGCCAGGTCAGCGGCGCGGCGACCCGGTTGCCGCCCGGGGGCGCGGACACCTCAGTCGCCCTGGTAGCGCTGCTCGCGCCACGGGTCGCCGTAGTCGTGGTAGCCCGCGGTCTCCCAGAAACCGGGCTGGTCGTCGACGAGCAGCCGGATGCCCCGCACCCACTTCGCCGACTTCCAGAAGTAGAGGTGCGGCACGAGCAGCCGGGCCGGGCCGCCGTGCTCGGCCGGGAGCGGGCCACCCTCGTACGTGTGCGCCACCCAGGCCCGCCCGCCGCGCAGGTCGTCCAGCGGCAGGTTCGTGGTGTACCCGCCGTACGAGTGGGCCAGCGCGTACCGCGCTTCGGTGTCGATGCCCTCGAGCAGGGTGTCCAGGGAGACGGCCTGCCAGTTGGTGCCGAGCTTTGACCAGCGGGTGACGCAGTGGATGTCCACCGTCGGCGTCTCCTGCGGCAGGCCCATCAGCTCGGACCAGGACCAGCGGAACTCGGCCCCGGTCTCGGTGCTGACGACGAATTCCCAGGTGTCCAGCGGCACCTTCGGCGTCGGACCGGCGGAGAGCACCGGCCAGTCCTCGGTGAGGTACTGCCCCGGCGGCAGGGCCGGCTCGGCCGTGCGGGGCCGGCCCTGGAAGCCCGGCGACACGATTCCCACCCGTCAGTCGTACCACCCGAGGGGTGGGCCGGGCGTGGGGTTCGGCCGGACCGGCCGCGGTGGGTGACCACCGCGGCGGCTCCGTCCGGCGGGTTCAGTGCCGCTCGGCGACGACCTCCGCGTCGCTCGCTTCCTGGTTCCGGGTGGCGCGCAGGCTGGTCAGGGTGACCACCACGAGGACGCCGATGATCACGCCGAGCGAGGCGAGCGTGGGGATCTGCGGCACCCCCGGCCAGACGCCGTGCGCCCAGTGCAGGCCGAGCTTGACGCCGATGAAGGCGAGGATGACGGCCAGGCCGTAGCTGAGGTGCACCAGGCGGCTCAGCGCCGCGTGCAGCACGAAGTAGAGCGCGCGCAGGCCGAGCAGGGCGAACGCGTTGGTGGCGAAGACCAGGTAGGGGTCCTCGGTGATGCCGTAGACGGCGGGCACCGAGTCGACGGCGAAGACCACGTCGGTGGCGAGCACCGCGACCACCACGAGGGCGAGCGGGGTGAGCGCGCGGCGGCCGTTCTGCCGCACGGTCATCCTGGTGCCCTGGTATTCCTCGACCACCGGCATGACCTTGCGGAGCAGCTTCACCGACCGCATCTTGTTGATGTCGACCTCCTGCTCGTGCCCGGAGAGCGCGTCGCGGAGCAGCTTGACCGCGGTGGCGATCAGGATGATCGCGAAGAGCAGGAAGGCGAAGTCGAGGTTCTGCAGGGCGGCGGCGCCGAGGGCGATGAAGACCGCGCGCAGCACCAACGCACCCGCGATGCCGTAGAGCAGGACCCGCTGGGCCAGCACCGCGGGCACCGCGAAGGCCGCCAGCAGCAGCATGAAGACGAAGAGGTTGTCGACCGAGAGCGACTTCTCCACCAGGTAGCCGGTCAGGTACTGGACGCCCAACTCCGAGCCGTACCGGGACCAGACCCAGGCGCCGAAGGCCAGCGGCAGGGCGACGTAGAAGGCCGACCAGCCCAGCGCCTCCTTGAGCGACACCTCGTGCGGGCGGCGGGTGACCAGGAAGTCGAGCACCAGCAGGGCGAGCACGCCGGCGATGGTCACCGCCCACAGGGTGGGGGTGCCGACCGTGGACAGCTCAGCCGCGGACAGGTACGACAATTCGGTCATGGAATCTCCTCGAACACCGTGTCATGTTCGAGGTCTCCTTCACCCACCCTTCGTGGGCAACCACCCGAGGCGTGCCGGGCACGCCGTACTGACCGGAATGGTTCGTGGGAAGTACTCCCCTCGCGCGCTCCAGGTTAGGGCAACCTCAACTCGCGCGCCAAGTCCCGGGCCGCACCCGCTGGCCAGATGATTGCCCTGGTCAACCGCTGGGTGCCGCAGCGGACCATGGTGTGTGGTGCGCCGGGGACCTATGGTGACGCGATGACCAATGAGGGTCCGCTCGCCGGCGTACGGGTGATCGAGCTGGCCGGCATCGGGCCCGGCCCGTTCGCCGCGATGATGCTGGCCGACCTCGGCGCGGACGTGGTCCGCGTCGACCGCACCGCCCCGGACGGGTTCGGCGGCATGCCCGGCGACCTGCTCACCCGCAACCGCCGCTCGCTCGCCGTCGACCTCAAGTCCGCCGAGGGACGGGAGGTGGTGCTGGCGCTGGTGGCCGGGGCGGACGCGCTGCTCGAGGGTTTCCGGCCCGGGGTCACCGAGCGGCTCGGCCTCGGCCCCGACGACTGCCTCGCCGTCAACCCCCGGCTGGTGTACGGGCGGATGACCGGCTGGGGCCAGGACGGACCGCTCGCCCACACCGCCGGCCACGACATCGACTACCTGGCGCTGACCGGCGCGCTGCACGGCATCGGCCGGGCCGGCGAGCGCCCGGTGCCGCCGATGAACCTGCTCGGCGACTTCGGCGGCGGCGGGATGATGCTGGCCCTCGGCGTCGTCGCCGCCCTGTACGCGGTCCGGGCCGGCGCGCCCGGCCAGGTCGTCGACGCGGCCATCGTGGACGGCGTGTCGGTGCTGGCCACCCAGATCCACGCGCTGCGCGCGGCCGGCAGGTGGCAGGACCGGCGCGGGGTGAATCTGCTCGACGGCGGCGCCCCGTTCTACGACACGTACGAGTGCGCCGACGGGCGGTACCTCGCGGTGGGCGCGCTGGAACCGCGGTTCTACGACGAGCTGGTCCGGCGCACCGGTTTTCCGCTGGCCGGCGACGAGGCCCCGGACCGGACCGACCCGGCCAACTGGCCCGCGCTGCGTACGGCGTGGGCACGCCTGTTCCGCACCCGGACCCGGGACGAGTGGACGGAGCTGCTCGCCGGATCCGACGCCTGCGTCGCGCCGGTGCTGGACTGGACGGAGGCGCCGGAGCACCCGCACCTGGCGGCCCGGGGCGTCTTCGTCGACCACGACGGGATCACCCAACCGGCCCCTGCGCCACGCTTCTCGGCGACCCCCACGGCCGTACGCCGGCCGCCCCCGCGGCCCGGCGAGCACACCGACGAACTGCTCGCCGAGGCCGGCTTCGACCCCGACCGGATCGCCGCCCTGCGCGCCGCCGGCCGGGTCGCCTGACCGCTATCGGGGGCGGCGCCGCAGCGGGCGGCCTCGTCAGCCCTCCGGCGCGCCGGCGCGGCCGCTCAGGGCGGCCGAGCGGCGTGGCTCACCTGCGGCGCGCGCTGGCCGGCGCGAGTGCCGGTTCCACGATGTCCCGGAAGTCGCGGGGCAACTGCACCACCACGTCGTTGAACTCCCCGCTGGTGATCGCCTCGCGCAGGGTGGTGAACACGGCCCGAATGGTGTCCCGCGCGGCGTTCTCGTCGATGTCGGCCCGTCGGGCGACCCGGGCGACGAACTCGGCCGCCCCGAACCGTTCGGCCGCCTCGGCACTCGGGTGGGGCTTGAGCACCCGCTGGAGCCCCTTCGGCAGTTGCGCGGCGAGATCCAGCAATTCGCCGCCGGTCAACCGTTCGGCCAGGGTCTCCAACGTGGCCCGGGCCAGCTCCGCCGCCCGCTGCTCGGACGTCCCGGTACGCCGGGCGACCTGGTCGACGAAGGTGAGGTACTGCATCGGTGGCGCCCCCTTCGGTCTGCGGATCGGCCGCCTACCCGCCACCGGGGCGCGGAAACGACGGGATTTTCCGCCCGTCCCGTGCGTGACCGGCGGCCCGGCGGGTAACCGCCGCCGGTCGTGACCGCAACCGAGGCGCGAGGAGCCCGACTCATGGCGAGTTACACGGACGTCCTGGACTACCTGTCGGCGCTGGACTATCCGGCCGGCAAGGACGACGTCATCCGGGAGGCCGAACGGGAGGGCGCGCCGCCGGACGTGTTGCAGGCGCTGCGGGCGCTGCCGCCGGTGGACTACGCCAACGGCAATGAGGTGGCCCGCTCGGCGGGCATCGACGCCGCCCCCGAGGTCGACCGGTCGCAGCGCGCGGCGCAGGCCCGGGACAAACACAACCGGGTCTCGCAGCACGTACGCGGCATCTGACACCGGCCGGTGCGGAGCCCGGGCCGCGGCCTCCCGGACGGGCACACCCCGGCCCGGGTCCAGCTCGCCGTGATGGGGCTGGTCGGGGTCGTCTGCGGTGGACTGTTCGGGGTGCTGGCCTCGCCGGCACTCGGCCCGCTGGTGGGCTGGGACGCCGCCGCGCTGGCCTGGCTGGCCCTGCTGTGGGGCCGGCTGTGGCGGCTGGACGCCGCCCGGACGGCGCGGTTGGCTGTGAGCGAGGATCCGAATCGGGCGGTCCGGGACGTGCTCCTGCTGGTCGCCTGCATGGCCAGCCTGGTCGGGGTCGGGGTGGTGCTGACCAAGGCGCACGCCGCCCGGTCCGGCCTTCCGTTGGACGCCAACGCCGGGTTGGGCGTACTCAGCGTGGTGGTCTCCTGGTTCGTGGTGCACACCTTGTTCGCCGCGCGGTACGCCCGGCTGTACTACGGCGGCACGCCGGGCGGGGTGAACTTCCACCAACCCGAACCGCCCTGCTACGCGGACTTCGCCTACCTGGCGTTCACGGTGGGGGCCACGTTCCAGGTCTCGGACACCGACCTGTCCAGCACCGAGATGCGGCGGACCGTGCTCGCCCACACGCTGCTCGCATACCTCTTCGGATCCGTCATCATCGCGGCCACCGTCAACCTGGTGGCCAGCCTGGCGCGATGAGCCCGGACAGGCGGGCGCCCCGGGTCACGAACCGCGACCTGGGGCGCCACGCAACACCTGTCCTTGGTGGTCCGCGCCCGAACCGGGTCGCGACCATCAAGCGGTGGATCTTCGCCCGAACCGGGCGGGCATCACTGCCACGATCATCATACAATGCAACATCAGCCGAACGGGTGACTATCGCGAAAGTGTGTCCCGCCGCACGTCCCGATCAGCTCGTCAGCTCCGCGTACCGCTTCTCCAGGTCCACTCGGGCCAGTGCGCCCACCAGCCAGGCCAGTCGCTCCGACTCACCGCTGCCGGCCAGCCCGGCCAGGTCGTCGGCGGAGCGGCCGAGCCCCAGCCGGCGGGCCGCGACGAGGGCCCGCTTGTCGGCCACCGGCGCCACCTCCCGCCACACCGCCTGGGCCTCGCGCAGGAACAACTCGATCACGTCGTCGTCCACACCGGGCAGGTCGCGGAGCAACCGCCGTTCCCGGGCCGGATCCTGCTGCGCCGCGGTCCGCAGCCGGCGCAGGTCGCCCCGGTAGCGGTCCACCACGGCACGGGCCAGGTCACCGAGCACGGTGGCCAACTGGTCCACATCGCCGCGCTGGCCCGCCTCGCGCAGCACGCGTACCCGGTCTGCGTGCAACGACCGGGCCAGCCGGGCGGCGCTGTCCCATCCGCTGTCCCGGAGCGCCACCGCACTGTCGACCGCCTTGCGGAAGTCGCCGCGGCGGGCCAGCAGAACGGACAGGTAGAGCACCTGGAACAGGGAGGACGGGTTGTTGATGACCCGGAACCCGTACCGTTCGGCGAACCCCCGGCCGTCCCCGGCGAGCCGGCGGACCAGCCGCTTCTTGTCCTCGATGCTGGAAATCACACTGATCGGCATGCCCGGGTCTACCCGCGCCGGAGCCAGGCATTCAGCCGAGCACACCGCCGCTGCGGTCCCGCGCCTTCAGTCGCGTGGTGGGCAGTGCCGGGGCCGGCAGCGGGGGCGCCGGATCGTCGGCGACGGCGCCGAACCGGCGGCCCGCCATCCAGTCCTCCCGGGCGGCGGCGACCTCCTCGTGTGAGCGGCCCACGAAGTTCCACCACATGACCAGCGGCTCCTCGAACGGCGTACCGCCGAGCAGCAGCAGCCGGCTGCCCGGGGCGGCGCGCAGGGTCAGCACGGCCCGACCGGAGCCCAGGTAGAGCAGCGCCCCCGGCGCGAACGGCACCCCGTCCACCTCGGCGGAGCCGGACATCGCCAGCAGGCCGTACTCGAAGTCACGGCGCAGCGGCAGGGTGGCCGGCGCCGGGCCGCGGACCTCGAACTGCACGCCCACGAGCGGGGTGTGCACCACGGCCGGCGAACGCTCGCCGCCCACCTCGCCGACCAGCAGGGTCACGTCGAGGTCGCCGTCGCGCCAGCGGGGCAGCTCCGCGTGGTGGGCGAAGTCCGCCGCGCCGGCCCGCGCCGGATCGGGCAGCGCCACCCAGAGCTGGACGCCGTGCATGACCGGGGGGTGCGCCGCCGGTGACCGCTCCGAGTGGGCGATGCCGTGACCGGAGGTCATCACATTGAGCTGCCCCGGGCGGATCGGCTGGACGTTGCCCAGACTGTCCCGGTGCAGGATCTCGCCGTCGACCAGCCAGGTGACGGTCTGCAACCCGGTGTGCGGGTGCGGCGGCACCTCCATGCCCGGCCGCTCGGCGACGTCATCCGGTCCGAAGTGGTCGACGAAGCACCAGGCGCCCACCATCCGCCGCTGCCGCTGCGGCAGCAGCCGCCGCACCGTGGTGTAGCGGCCCAGCGGCACGTCGTGCCCGGGCAGCAGCACGCTGCCCGGGTCGGTGGGCGCCGCGCCAGGTGGAACGGTCTGCGCCGGCAGCGATTCGGTACGGTCCACCGCCCGACTCTACGCGCAGCTCGCCGCGGCGGTCACCGTGTTGACGCCCTCCGCCGGGCCGACGCGGAGCGGGTGCACGGGCTGGCCGGTGTGGTGTCGCGGGTGCGCTGGATCAGTACGACGCAGGCCAGCACGACCAGCGCCGCCCCGATCGAGGCCGGGGTGACGGTCTCGGCGAGCAGCAGCGCGGACCAGAGCAGGGTGAGTACCGGCTGGGCGAGCTGGAGCTGGCCGACCTGGGCGATGCCACCTCGGGCCAGGCCGGCGTACCAGGCGAAGAAGCCCAGGAACATGGAGATCGCGGTGAGATAGCCGAACGCCGACCAGGCGGCGGCGTCGGCGTGCGGGGGATTCGCCGCGGCGGCGACGAGCGTGATGACCAGGGTGACGGGCAGCGAGAGCAGCAGCGCCCAGCAGATCGTCCGGGCACCGCCGAGTTCCCGGGCCAGCGAGCCGCCCTCGGCGTAGCCCAGCCCGCACAGCACGACCGCCGCGAGCAGGAACAGGTCGGCGGTCGACAGTGCGCCGTGCACCGCCCCGCTGGTCATCAGGAAGGCGAGCACCGCGACCAGCCCGCCGCCGCTGGCGACCCAGAACAACAGCGGTGGGCGCTCGCCGGCCCGCAGTACCGCGAACACGGCGGTCATGGCGGGCAGCACGGTGATGACGACCGCGCCGTGCGCGGCGGTCTGGGTGGTCAGTGCCAGCGAGGTGAACAGCGGGAAGCCGACGACGACGCCGACGGCCACGATCGACAGCCGCCGCCACTGGCGGCGGGTGGGCCGCGGCGCGCCGGTGAAACGCAGATACGCCCAGGCCAGTAGCGCCGCCCCGACGGCCCGGCCGAAGGCCACGAACCACGGGTCGAGGTGCCCCACGGCGACGCGGGTGGCGGGCAGCGACATGCTGAAGGCGAGCACGCCCAGCGCGCCGAGGGTGAGGCCGATGAACCGTTCCGCCGTTACCGTGGCGGCCACAGTAGCGCTACTCTTCCGCTTCATGGACAACGGTAACGCAGCGGATCGCGTTATCCAAGATCTGCGCAGGCTAGCGGCCGCCGCGGCCGCCGGCACCCGGCTGCCCTCGGTGCGCGAGTTGACCGCCCGGCACCAGGCCTCGCCGGTCACCGTCGCCGAGGCGGTCCGGCAACTGGTGGCGCAAGGGCTGATCGAGACGCGACCGGGGAAGGGCACCTTCGTGGCGGCCCGGCCGGACGAGCGGCGCGCACCCGACCTGTCCTGGCAGACGGTGGCGCTCGGCGCCCGCAGACCGGGCGAGGAGGAGATGCAGGCGTTACTGGCGTTACCGCGGCCGGGAGCGATTCCGCTGTCCGGCGGCTACCTGGACGCCGATCTGCAGCCGGCCGCGGCGCTGGGCGCAGCGCTCGCCCGCGCCGCCCGGCAGCCCGCCGCCTGGCAGCGCGGACCGGCCGAGGGACGCGCGGACCTGCGCGCCTGGTTCGCCCGCGAGGCCGGGACCGGGCTGCACGCCGACGACATGGTGATCTGCCCGGGCGGGCAGGCGGCGCTGTCGTCGGCGTTGCGCGCGCTCGCCGCGCCCGGCGACACCCTGCTCGTCGAGTCTCCGACGTACCTGGGGGCGCTGGCCACGGCCCGGGCGGCCGGGCTGCGGGTGGTGCCGGTGCCCGCCGACGCCGACGGCGTACGCCCGGACCAGCTCTCCGCCGCGTTCGCCCGCACCGGCGCGCGACTGTTCTACTGCCAACCGCTGCACGCCAACCCGACCGGTGCGAGCCTGGCAGCTCACCGCCGAGCCGGGGTCGCCGACGCCGTCCGAGACGCCGGTGCATTCCTGATCGAGGACGACTACGCCCGGGACCTCACCATCGACGGAGAGTGCCCACCACCGCTGGCCGCCGACGACCCCGACGGGCATGTCGTCTACCTGCGCTCACTGACCAAGTCCGCCGCTCCCGGGCTGCGGGTCGCCGCGATCGGTGCCCGCGGCCCGGCCGGTGCCCGGCTGCGCTCGGCCCGGTTGCTCGACGACTTCTTCGTGGCCGGTCCGCTGCAGCAGGCCACGCTGGAGTTCGTCACCGCCCCGTCCTGGACCCGGCACCGCCGCACCCTGCGGACCGCGCTGCGGGCGCGGCGCGAGGCGCTGCTGACGGCGCTGCGCCGGCACCTGCCGCAGCTCGCCCCGGCGATGATCCCCCGTGGCGGCCTGCACCTGTGGGTCCGCCTGCCCGACGGCACCGACGACGTCGCGCTGGCCGCCGCGGCTGCCACCGAAGGCGTCATCGTCTTCCCCGGCCGCCCGTGGTATGCGGCCGAACCCCCGGCGCCGCACCTGCGCCTGACCTACGCCGCGGCCCCGCCCGATCTCATGGACGAGGCCGTCCGCCGCCTCGCTCGCGCCGTCGAAGCCGTCACCGGCGCGCGCCGGCCACGAGGTCAGTCGGCCGAGCCGCCCGCACCAGCCGGCCGATGCACCAACCTGCGGTGAGGATCAGGGTGCCGCCGGCAGGTCAGCTCGGCGTCCCCGGTGCCGTTGGCGCCGTCCAGCCAGTCACGGGAGGCTCGCGCGGCGTCCCAGATCAACTCGTCCACGGGACCAGTGAACCGGACGATGGTGATTATCGTATCCGGGGACGGTCGGCGCGAGGCCGATCCGGTGTGGGCGACGGGGCAGCCCGGGACCGGAAGGGACGTGTCGGGTGATGCCGGAGACCATCGAGACGGTGTTCGCGGACGTGGTCAACCGCAACCCCGGTGAACCCGAGTTCCACCAGGCGGTACGGGAGGTGCTGGAGAGCATCGGCCCGGCCCTGGCCCGCCACCCCGAGTACGCGCACGCACGGATCATCGAGCGGATCTGTGAGCCGGAGCGGCAGGTCATCTTCCGGGTGCCGTGGGAGGACGACCGCGGCCGGATCCGGGTGAACCGCGGCTTCCGGGTGGAGTTCAACAGCGCGCTGGGCCCGTTCAAGGGCGGACTGCGCTTCCACCCGTCGGTCTACCTGGGCATCGTCAAGTTCCTCGGCTTCGAGCAGATCTTCAAGAACGCGCTGACCGGCCTGCCGATCGGAGGTGGCAAGGGCGGCGCGGACTTCGACCCGAAGGGCTGCTCGGACCGGGAGGTGATGCGCTTCTGCCAGAGCTTCATGACCGAGCTGTACCGGCACATCGGCGCGCAGACCGACGTGCCGGCCGGCGACATCGGCGTCGGCGGCCGGGAGATCGGCTACCTGTTCGGCCAGTACAAGCGGATCACCAACCGGTACGAGTCGGGGGTCCTCACCGGCAAGGGCCTGTCGTACGGGGGCGCGCAGGTGCGCCGAGAGGCGACCGGGTACGGGGCGGTCTTCTTCGCCGAGGAGATGCTGAAGCAGGCCGGGGACAGCCTGGAAGGCAAGCGGGTGGTGATCTCCGGCTCGGGCAACGTGGCGATCTACGCCGTCGAGAAGGTGCACCAGCTCGGCGGCCGGGTGGTGGCCTGCTCCGACTCGCACGGGTACGTGCTGGACGAGCAGGGCATCGACCTGGAGTTGCTGCGGGAGCTGAAGGAGGAGCGCCGGGTCCGGCTCGACAACTACGTCAAGCACGTGCCGGACGCGGTGGCGGTCACCGGTCGTACCGTCTGGGAGGTGCCCTGCGACCTGGCGCTGCCGTGCGCGACGCAGAACGAGATCGGCGGCGCGGAGGCCGCGGCGCTGGTGGCCGGTGGCTGCGTCGCGGTGGTGGAGGGGGCGAACATGCCCACCACGCCGGAGGCCGTGCGGATCCTGGGCCGGGCGGGGGTGAAGTTCGCCCCGGGCAAGGCGGCCAACGCGGGCGGCGTGGCGGTGAGCGCACTGGAGATGCAACAGAACGCCAGCCGCGACTCGTGGACATTCGCCCAGTCGGAGCAGCGGCTGCGGGAGACCATGCGGGACATCCACGCCCGCTGCTGGGCCACCGCGCAGGACTACGGCCTGCCGGGTGACTACGTGGCCGGCGCGAACATCAACGGTTTCCGGCGGGTGGCGGAGGCGATGCTCGCGCACGGCCTGGTCTGAGCGACCACTGTGGGCGGCCGGGCGACCGTGGTGGAGGCGCATCCGTCACGGTCACCCGACACCGGCCGGCGAGTCAGGAGAGGGGGCGCAGCCCCGCCTCGAAGGCGCCGCGCATGCCCACGTACCCGTTGATCCGCTTCTCGGTCTCGGCATAGTGCGCCCGCTGCCCGGCGGACACCGCCGGGTCCTTGGCCGCGCCGACCAGGTCGACCACCCGAGCCGCCGGGCGGTACTCCATCCAGGTCGGCAGCACGCTCACATTGGTGACCTCCCAGCCCCCGGAAGTGGTGCGGGTGAAGGTGAACTCGGGCACCACGGCGTCCTGGGTGTTCTCCGGGGAGCCGTCGTCGAACCGGGCGGTCAGGTTGCCCATCCCGTAGGCGACCCACTTCCGGCCGATCTTCTCGAACGGCTGTACCACGTGGACATGGTGTCCGATGATCAAATCGACGTCGGGCGAGGCGAGCAACTCCTGGGCGAGGTCCAGCTGGTCGTCGTTCGGCGCGTTCTGGTACTCGGTCCCCCAGTGCATCGAGAGAATGACGATCTCCGCGCCCGCCGCCCGCGCCCTGTGCGCCGCCGCGAGGATGGCGTCCCGGTCGATGAGGTTCGCCGCCCACGGCCTGCCCTCCGGCAGTGGGATGTCGTTGAAGCTCAGCGCGTACGACAGCTGGGCGACCTTCACGCCCGCCACGTCGAGGATGTTTGTCCGGGCCGCTTCCTCGGCGCTGCGGGCTGTGCCGGCGTGCCGCAGCCCGACCCGGTCAAGGTTGTTCAGGGTCCGGGTGATGCCCTCCATGCCCGTGTCCAGCGAGTGGTTGGACGCCGTGGAGCAGGTGTCGAATCCGGCCCAGGCCGCCGCGTCGGCCAACTCCGGCGGCACACTGAAGGCCGGCCATCCGGTGAACGGGCCCTGCGGATCCGCCAGCGGCGTCTCCATGTGACAGATGGCGAGGTCCGCAGCGCTCACCCGGGGCCGAATCGCGCTGAGCACCCGGGTGAAGTCGTGCCCGGTGCGGCCCGCCGCCTGCGCGTCGGCGGCGGCCTGCTCGGTGAGCGGCGGGTGCACCAGCAGATCACCGGCGGCCACCACGGTGAGCTGGTTCTTCGGCGCCGGGGCCGGCGCCACGGCGCGCGGGGTGGTGGACGGTCCCGGACTCACTCGCGCCGATTCGGTACAGGCCCCCACCAGCAACGCCAGCATGGCCGCAAGGCCCAGCTTCACCCTCATCGGAATTGCGGCGTGGAAACCCGGCCGTTTACGGCCGGGAGGAAACGCCGCCCCCTCCCCTTCGGTGACCGTCTTACATGGACGGTTGGTAGGGTGGGGGCGTGGGTGAGGTGGTGAAGCGGGCTTACAAGTACCGCTTTTACCCGTCTCCTGAGCAGGCCGAATAGATAAACCGGACGTTCGGGTGCGTACGTCTGGTGTACAACCGGGCGTTGGAAGCCCGCACTCGGGCGTGGGCGGTGGACCGCCAGCGCACCACGTATGTGCAGTCGTCGAGGTGGCTGACCGGGTGGAAGCGCACCGATGACCTGGCGTTTCTGAACGAGGTCAGTTCGGTGCCGTTGCAGCAGACGTTGCGGCATCTTCAGGCGGGGTTCGTGGCGTTCTGGGACAAGCGGGCCCGGTACCCGCGGTTCAAGTCCAAGCGCAAGTCGCGGGCGTCGGCCGAATACACGCGCTCGGCGTTCCGGTGGCGCGACGGTCAGCTCACTCTGGCGAAGATGAACACCCCGCTGAATATCGTGTGGTCGCGGCCGCTGCCCGAGGGGGCGGAGCCCTCCACGGTCACGGTGTCCCGGGACGCCGCTGGCCGCTGGTTCGTGTCCCTGCTGGTGGAGGACCCGACGGTGAAGCCGCTGCCGCCCGTCGCGGTCGAGGTGGGTGTGGACGCGGGCATCACCAGCCTGCTCACCCTGTCCCACCCGATGCCCGGGGTGAGCGACGAGCAGGGCAAGGTGGCCAACCCGCGTTACGGGCAGGCCGACCGGCGCAAGCTGACCAAGGCGCAGCGCGACCTGTCCCGCAAGGAGAAAGGCTCCGCGAACCGGGCGAAGGCCCGGCTCAGAGTGGCCCGGATTCATGCCCGTATCGCCGACCGGCGGCGCGACCACCTGCACAAGCTGACCACTCGACTCGTCCGTGAGACCCAAACGGTCGCGATCGAAGACCTCAGCGTGCGTAACATGCTCCGCAACCGCCGCCTGGCCCGCGTCATCTCCGACGCGGCCTGGGGCCAGTTCCCCAGCATGCTGGAGTACAAAGCCCAGTGGTACGGGCGTAAGGTCATCCCCGTCGACCGGTGGTACCCGTCGTCCAAGACCTGCTCGGAGTGCGGACAGGTCAACACCACCCTCGCACTCAATATCCGCACTTGGACATGCCCAGGCTGCACAGCTGAGCACGACCGGGACATCAACGCTGCACGCAACATCCTCGCCGCCGGGCTGGCGGAGAGGTAAAACGCCTGCGGAGCTGATGTAAGACCTCAAGGGAAACCTCCCGGAAAGGCAGTCGGCAATGAAACAGGAAACCTCACGGGCAACCGTGAGAACCCCGGCCCCTTCAAGGCCGGGAGATGTCAACTCCGGAAGTCTTCTCAGCTCCGGTCCGCTAGGAGGGACGAACACGAAAGGATCCCTCTCAAGAGGGAGGGCCCATTCGGATTGCCGCGTGGTTGTCAGCTGTTCCAGTGCTGGGCGACTAGGTCAGCGGCCTGCTGCTCCCACTGGGCGTACGCGTCCGGGTACGCCGACACCTGCACCGTCTGCGCAGCCTCGGTCAGCGGTATGTCCTGCCACCACCCCGATCGGCGGCAGCAAACCTCGGGTGATCCACTCCATGTCGCGTAAACGGCGCCGCCATCCGGCAACGACCAATGCCGCCGCATACCGCACACCGAGTCGATCAACGTCTAGCCGGCCGTCGAGCCACCACTTTCCGGGAAAGTGGCCCTCCGACCGCCGAAAGACCACACTTTCCTCGAAAGTACAGCCCCGAGCAGAGGCACCCGCAGCGAGGCGTGCCTCCGGGGCCAGCGCACACCCCGTACCCGATGCGCGGACCACGCAGGCCCGCACAGCCGGGCGGCGCGCAAGCACGACGCGGGTGTGGCCCGCCGTGACAGGCGCAGGGATCAAGCCTGACCGCCCGGAGCCGGGCACGGCGGGCCACACCCAGCAGCGACCGGAGACGGCGCCGGGCCGCACCCCCATCCGCGACCGAACAAGCGGCGGGCCATGCCCAGCAGCGGCGACAGGCGAGACGGGACCCGCGAGCTACCGGTCGTCGCTCTCCTCGGGCACGTACCAGCCGCCCCGGTACAGGGTCCCGCGAGGCGGCTCGACCGGGACCGACCGGGACCGTCGCGCCCGGCGTACCCGGCTGAACACGAACCAGCCGACCGCGCCCACGCAGACTACGATGACGACGTTCTGCAGCGTCCCGACGTACGTCTCGACCACGTGCCAGTTCTCGCCGAGCAGGTAGCCGGCCAGTACGAAGACGCTGTTCCAGATCAGGCTGCCCAGCGTGGTGTAGAGCAGGAAGATCGGCACGGGCATCCGTTCGACGCCGGCCGGGATGGAGATGAGGCTGCGGAAGATCGGAATCATCCGGCCGAAGAAGACCGCCTTGACGCCGTGCCGGAGGAACCACGCCTCGGTACGGTCGACGTCCTCCAGCTTGACCAGCGGCAGCCGGGCCACGATGGCGCGCATCCGGTCCCGGCCGAGGGCGGCGCCGATCCGGTAGAGGGCGAGCGCACCCAGCACCGAGCCGAGGGTGGTCCAGAGGATCGCCCCGGGCAGGCTCATCCGGCCCTGGCTGGCGGTGAACCCGGCGAGCGGGAGGATCACCTCGCTGGGGATGGGCGGGAAGAGGTTCTCCAGTGCCACGGCGAGACCGGCGCCGGGGCCGCCGAGCCGTTCGACCAGGCCGGTGACCCAGCCGACGGGCCCGTCACCGGCCGGCTCCGCGGCCCTCGGGGCGTTGACACGGGGGCCGAGCAGGAGCGGTGCGTTTCCGATCATCCGACTACGTTACGGTCCGCCGCGGCCGGCGACCACGAAACCGTCGCCGGCCGGCTGCGGAGGGCCAGAGCGTCACCCGCGAGGCCGGCCACCCGCAGGCGCGGACCAGGCGACACTCCACTGAGCACGGGCGATCGTGTCGGACCGGTGACCTACAGTGAGCCGGTGGGGCCGCCGGCCTCGGAGAGGAGAGGGCCGATGACGCGCGCACCCGTCGAGGGCGCCATCCGGTCCGCCGACGGCACCACCATCGCGTACGAACGCAGCGGCTCCGGGCCGACCGTGGTGATGGTGGACGCCGCCGGCGGATTCCGTGAGATGGGGCCGATGCGTCCCTTGGCCGCCCGGCTGGCCGACGAGTTCACCGTGGTCTGCTACGACCGGCGGGGCCGGGGCGGCAGCTCGGACACCGCGCCCTACCACGTGGACCGCGAGGTCGACGACCTGCGGGCGCTGATCGAGGAGATCGCCGCCCCGGCGTGCCTGTTCGGCTTCTCGTCCGGGGCGGTGCTGGCGCTGATCGCGGCCGCGCGAGGGCTGCCGGTGGACCGGCTGGCGCTGCTCGAGCCCCCGCTGGATCTCGCCAGCGCCCCGACCGGCGAGCCGGGGCTGGCCGCGGAGATCGCCGAGCTGGTGGCGGCGGGTCGCCGGGGCGACGCCGTGGCGCACTTCCAGACGAGCATCGGCGTGCCGGCCGAGATGACCGTGGGCATGCGGGAGAGCCCCTGGTGGCCGGCGCTGGAGCGGCTGGCCCACACCCTGGTCTACGACCTGACGATCGTCGACGCGCTGCCGGCGGAGGAACTGGCCCGGGTCACCGTGCCGACCCTGGTGGTCGACAGCGAGCAGAGCGACGCGCGGCTGCGCGAGTGGGCCGCCGGCGTCGTGGCGGCGCTGCCGCACGGCCACCGGCGCAGCATGCGCGGGGACTGGCACCAGGTGCCCGACGCCGACCTGGCACCCGTGCTGGCGGACTTCTTCGCCGGCTGCGCCGACCTGGTCGGGCCGGCGCAGCGCACGGAGAGCGGACAGGTGACAGCCGACGCGGGGCGGTGACGCCGACGGGCTGGCCCACGAGGAACAGCATCGCCGCCGCCAGCCCGGGGCCGGCGGCGGGGTGATCCGGCGCGGTGGGTCGGCTCAGCCCTCGTCCTGGCTGCCGCCGCGCACCTGCGCGTACGTGTCGAGCAGGTCCTGGAGGTCGGCGGCGGTCCGCTCATCGACCTTGCCCTCGTCGGCCGCCTTCTCGATGCGTTCGCGCAGGTCCTCGATGCGCTCGGGGCGATCCTTCGGCTTGCCCCGCTCCAGCTCCCGGGCCTTCTTCAGCAGGTCTACGGCGGTCTTCCGGTCGATGTCGCGGCCGGCCGCCTGCGCGAGCACCTCGCCGAACCGCGCGACGAGCTCGCGCAGGGTGACCGGCGCCGCCGGAGTGGTCGCGGCCGGCTCGGTGGCGGCCGGCTCCGGGGCGGACGACTCCGGCGTGGCCTCCTCCGTGGGCGCGGTGATGCTCGGCCCGGCGGCCGGCTGGTTGCCGGAGTTGCCGTCGAGCAGCAATGCGCCGACCAGGCCGAGCAGGAGCACCAGCCCGGCCGCGAGCAGCATCCCGATGGGCCGGTTCGACCGGCCGGGCGGGCGCGACGGCGGCGGCGGGGCCGGGCGGGCCGGCGCGGCCGCGCGGTCGATGAGGGTCGGCGGGTGCTCGGCCCGGACGACGGTGGGCAGGATCGCGGTCGGCGGGTCGGCCGGCTGGCCGGCGCCGAAGCGGGTGGCGAGCTGGGCGGCGGTGGGCCGGTGGGCCGGGTCGACGGAGAGGCAGGCCAGGGTGAGGTCGGCGACGTCGGCCGGCAGCCCCGGTACGTGCGGCGGCGGCACCGGGGGTCGCCGGGCCTGCACGTCGAGCACGTCGTCCCAGGTCTGCACGGGCAGCGGGGCCCGCCCGGTGAGGGTGCGGTAGAGCAGCGCGCCGAGGGCGTACACGTCGCTGGCGGGGTTCGCCGGGCCGGGCGTCATCCGCTCCGGGGCGAAGTACGCGGGGGTGCCCATCATCAGCTCGCCGGTCTGGCCGGCGAGGGGGTGGCGCGGACCGGCGAGCGTGGCGATGCCGAAGTCGAGCACCTTCGCGCCGGTCTCGGTGAGCATCACGTTGCCGGGCTTGATGTCGCGGTGCACGACGCCGATCCGGTGCGCGGCGGCCAGGGCGGCGGCTACCTGGCCGGCCAGCCGGACCGCCTCCGGCCAGGCGAGCGGCCCGCCGGCGAGCCGGTCGGCGAGGGTCCGCCCCTCCACCAGCTCCATGACCAGGTACGGCACCACCGAACCGTCCGGCAGGGTCGCCTCGCCGTAGTCGTAGACCTGGGTGACGTGCGGGTGGGTGAGGCGGGCCGCGGCGCGCGCCTCGCGCTGGATGGTGGCCCGCAGCTGCGGGTCGGCGGCGAGTTCCGTGGCGAGGGCCTTGACCGCGACGGGGCGGTGCAGCACCTCGTCGTCGGCGTGCCACACCTCGGACATCCCGCCGAGCCCGATGCGCTCGCGCAGGACGTACCGATCGTGGAGCCGCAGCGTGGGTGTGAACGGCGACATGATGGTCCAGTCTGCCTGGCGATCCGCGCGCCCCACCAACCCGGTGCCCGGTTCCGCCCCGAGCAGGCACGGGTGGGCGGAAACGGGGGTCGCCCGGGTGGCGTCGGCGCCCGGGCGAGCCGTCGAGGTCAGGGCGTGCAGGACGGCATGGAGGCCGGGTGGGGTTCCATCCGGTCGGCGAGCCGGCGCAGGGCGCCGGCGACGGCCAGCCGGGTGGGGGCCAGGCGGGGCGCGCGCGGCCGGTCGGGGCGGACCGGCGCGTCGGGCCGGGCCGAGTTGACGTGCCGGGTCACCGCGTCGACGGCGAGGACGAAACCGGTGGGCTGTTCCATGGTCAACTCCTGGTGACGGGACGGGTGGAGGTTCGGATGACGGGTTCGGTGGGGAGCAGTACGTGTCCCGCGGCCGGGTCGGCCGGCGGGGCCAGCAGCAGCGCGGCGGCGAGTCGCCCCTTCTCCTCGGCCGGTTGGCGCACGGTGGTGAGCCCGGCGGTGGCGGCCTCGGCGATGTCGTCGAAGCCGGTGACCGAGACGGGGTGGGCCAGCCGCGGGCCGATCTCGGCGAGCGCGTCGAGCACCCCGAGGGCGAGCACGTCGGAGCAGGCCAGGACGGCGGTTGGTGGGGCGTCTCCGGCCAGGACGGTAGCGACGGCGGCGGCCCCGGCGGCGCGGCTGTTGACGCTGGCGTTGAGCACGGTGATCGCGGGCCAGGGCACGCCGGTGGCGGCGAACGCGTCGGCGAAGCCGGTGAGGCGGCCACGGGTCGTCGGGTGCGGCGCGTCGGACGGGTCGGCCAGGCGGAGCGGCCCGGGCGGGGCGTCGGGCAGCACGGCGTCGCCGAGCAGGGCCACCCGGCGGTGGCCGAGGGCGGCGACGTGCTCGGCGACGGACCGGGCCGCCGCGCGCTCGTCGATGCCGACGTAACGGTCGGTCGGGCCGGCGTCGGCGCGGGACGCGGTGGTGACGTAGGGCAGTCCCCGGTCGCGGATGGCGCCCAACACCCAGTCCTCGTCCCCGACGCAGTAGACGCAGAAGCCGTCGACGGCGGCGTTCTCGACGGCGGCGCGGACCCGGGTGTGCTCGGCCGGCAGCGGGACGAGCAGCAGGCTGATGTCGTGCTGCTCGACCGCCGCGCTGACCCCGGCGAGGAAACGCACCGCGAACGGGTCGGTGAAGGCGTACGACAGCTGGGAGGTGAAGAGGACGCCGATCGCGCCGACGAACCCGCGGCGCAGCGATCGGGCGGTCGGGTCGGGGCCGGGGTACCCGAGGCCCTGCGCGGCGTCGAGGATCTTCGCCCGCAGGGCGGTGGAGAGCTGGTCGGGGCGGCTGTAGGCGTTGGACACGGTGCTCCGGGACACGCCCACGGCGTCCGCGACGTCCTGCAGGGTCGGTTTCACCGGACCGCCACCCCTTCTGGATCGATTCAGAACTGTATCGATCCAGAGATTACCCGCGCGGGTCGGCACGCGTCAATGGACATCGGCGAAGAGCCGGGCCCGGCCCCGGCCGGCAGGCGGATCAGCCGGATCAGGCCGAGAACTCGTCCCGGATCTCGACGAGCATTTCCCGGGTACGCTCCGGCGGCGCGGCCTCCACGCAGAGCCGCTCCATGGCCAGCGCGTAGTAGTCGAGATCGTCGCGCTTGTCGAGGTAGATCGCGCTGGTCAACTGTTCGATGTAGACGACGTCCGGCAGGTCCTGGTCGCCGAAGCGCAGGATGCTGAACGCGCCGCTGGCGGCGGCGTGCCCACCTGCGGCGAAGGGCACGATCTGGAGCTGGACGTGCGGTTGGGCGGTCGCCGCGATCAGCGCGTCGAGCTGCGCGCGCATCACCTCGGGGCCACCGATCGGCCGGCGCAGGGCAGCCTCGTCGAGCACCGCCCAGAGCTGGGGCGGCTTGTCCCGGCGCAGCACCTCCTGGCGCTTCGTGCGCAGGCTCACCCGCCGGTCGACCTCCTCGTCGGGAGCGCCGCGGTGGCCCAGCAGGATCACCGCCCGGGCGTACTCGGGGGTCTGGAGCAGACCCGGCACGAACTGCACCTCGTATGTGCGGATCAGCGCGGCGGCCGCCTCCAGCCCCAGGTAGGACTGGAACCAGCTGGGCAGCACGTCCCCGTAGCGGTGCCACCAGCCGGGGCTGTTCGCGTCCCGGGCCAGCTTGAGCAACGCCTCCCGCTCCTCGGCGGCGGTGACGCCGTAGAGGGTGAGCAGATCGGCGACGTCGCGCTCCTTGAAGCCGACCCGGCCCAGCTCCATCCGGCTGATCTTCGACTCGGAGGAGCGGATCTCCCAGCCGGCGCTCTCCCGGCTCACTCCGGCGCCCTCGCGCAGGCGCCGCAGCTGCGCCCCCAGCAGCATGCGCAGCACCGTCGGCCCGCTGGCCGGATCACCCGCGGGTACCGTCGTCACCTGGCCGTCCTTCGCATGCCGACTGTCGCCGACCGGACGCCCCGGCCCGGCCGACGTGTAAGCATGCCATGACCCCTCAGTGAGGTGAACCCCTCCGAACGGCCGACCCGCCGGTCAGCCGGCGGCGCGGCGGGTGATCAGGTCGTCGAAGTCGCCGTCGCGGGCGCCGAGCACGAAGGCCGCGATCTCGTCCACTGTGTAGATCAGCGCGGGTCCGTCGGGGTGCCGGGAGTTGCGGACGGCGATTCCGGCGCCGCCGGGCAACTCGGCCAGCTCGACGCAGTTGCCACTCGGGTTGCTCCGGCGACTCTTCTGCCAGCGCAGCGGCGGCAGCTGACTGGTCGGTACGCCATTCTCAGGCTGCTGCATGGGGCGTCTTTCTGTGCAAGAGCCAGCCGATGCCGCGGGGAGGAGCGGTGGGTGGCGACGCGGGTTCTGTCGACTGAGGAGTGAGATGCACGTGCATCTGCTATTGCATCTGCATTGGACAGCAAGCATGATAACCACACGTGCGGTGTACCCACAGGTTCACTCTGGGTTACCCAGACGCCGGTTGCGACCGGGGAAGACACGGGCCTGGCGCGGTCGGCCCCAGTGGCCGGCGAGGCCGAGGGCTGCGGTAAAGGAGGGCGCGTGCCGGATCCGATGACCATCGCCTCCGGTCTCTCCGCCGCCGGCGCCATCGTCTCCGCCTGGCAACTGCGCCGCCGGGCACTGCGGGCGGAGACGCAACTCGAGCTGCTCCAGGCCGAACTGGAGGCCGAGCGGCACGCAGCCAGCCACGACCCGCTCACCGGGCTGCCCAACCGCCGCGCCTTCTTCCGGCTGGCGGCGGCCCTGCTGACCGACGCCGCCGGCCAGCCGCTGGTGGCGATCGTGCTGGACCTCGACGACTTCAAGCAGGTCAACGACCGCTACGGGCACGCCGCCGGCGACCAGGTGCTGGTCAGCACAGCGCAGCGGCTGTCCGCGTTCGCCGGGGACAACCTGGTCGCCCGCCTCGGCGGGGACGAGTTCGCCGGCCTGCTCGCCAGCCCGACGGTGGACCGGCGGTGGATCGAGCACGCCACCCGCAGGCTCTGCGAGGCGCTCGCCGCGCCGATCCCGCTGGGCACCCGCACCGTGCGGGTGACCGCCTCGGTCGGGCTCGCCCCGGTGCACGGTCCCGCCCAGCTCACCGACGCGCTCTGCCGGGCCGACGCGGCGATGTACCAGGCGAAGAGCATCAGCGGCGGCCGCGCGACCCGCCAACTCGTGGAGGCATCTCACCTCGCCGAGTGCTGATCGGCGACCCGGCCGCCAGCCGGGGGCGGGTCAGTCGTCCCAGCGGCCCAGGTCTCGCAGCGCCTGACGGGCCAGGCCGACCAGGCCCACCGACGACAGCAGGCCCGCCACGATCTTCAGCGCGCGGACCCGGTCGGCCTCGGACCGCCCGGCATCCGCCACGTCGCCGGCCCAGCTCCCGATGTCGTCCAACGCGCGGACCCCGAGGTGGTAGGCCAGCCGGACCGGATCCAGCTCCACCGGGCCGTACCCCTCGAAGAAGGCCGCCTGCTGCGCGGGAGTCACCGGCGCGAACGCGAGCACACCGCCGACGACGAACATCAGGTCCCGTTCGCGCGGAGCGAGCACCGCGTCGTCCCAGTCGATCAGCCAAACCCGCCCGTCGGGGCCGAGCAGGAGGTTCCCCAGGTGCGGGTCGCCGTGGCAGACCACCAGGTCCGCCGGACGGGACCGCAGCTCCGCGCCGAGGCGGTCCACCCGGTCGAGCAGGATCGCCAGGTCATCGGCCCACTCCCGCCAGTGGGCCGCCACGGCACGGGTCCACGGATCGGGGTCGTCCACTCCCCGCAGCCGGCGATCCATCTCCCGAACCGCCGCGCCGATCGCCGCGTGCGTGTGGTCCTCCCGGGGCAACCCGGCCAACTCGTCGGTCGCGGTGGCCGCGTGCGTCGCGGCCAGCACCTCACCGTACGCACGCCAGTGGGCGGCGTGCATGCCGCCGCCGAGGGCCCGTTCGTCCGACGCCCACGGCACGACCGACAACCGCCGCCCCTCGTGGACGGTGCACACCTCGCCGGAGGCGGTGGTGAGCGGTGCGACGATGCCCGGTACGCCTTGGCGGGCCAACTGCGCTGTTACCAACAGCCCGGCCGGAGTGCCACCGCCGCTCAGCTTGACCGCGTAGTCGCCACCGTCGGCGGTGGTGGCCCGCCACAGCTCGGCCGTGGGGTCCGCGCCGTACCCCACGGGCACGGCGGAGACCAGGGCCAGGCCGAAGTCCTCCGCCACCCACCGGGCGAGCCGCTCATCCACGCTCGTCGTCACGTCGCTCGTCACCGGGCCAAGATGCCATTCCGCAGACCAGTGGGCGAGCAGTTATCGCCAGCCGTAACCGGCGCGCAGGGCCTGGCCCACCCGGTCGAACCGCCGCCGGTCCAGCACCGCGCCCTCGCGGCGGATGCTGTCCTCGCGCATGGTGAGCACCCGGTCGAGGCGGACCCAGCTCGGGCGCTGGTCCCGGTCCCACTCCCCCGGGCCCAGGGCCAGCCAGTGCCGCTGGCCGTCCCGGTCGCTCTGGCTGGACAGCATCAGCCCGAACAGCGTGCGGCTCTGCCGGCCGACCACCAGCACCGGACGGTCCTTGCCCTGCCGGGGATCGTCCTCGTACGGGACCCAGGTCCAGACGATCTCCCCCGGGTCGGCCTGCCCGTCCAGCTCCGGGGCGTACGACAGCTCGCGCCGCTGCAGCGCGGCGACCTGGCGGCGCCGGGCGACCTGGGCCGGGATCGGCCCAGCGGTCGGGGCCGGCACGGACCGGCCACCGGTGATCCGGCCGAACCGGGACGCCACACTCCTCAACAGACCTGCCACGGCGGGCAGCCTATCCCCCGGGCGCACCAGCCACCCAGCCCCGGCACCGGGAAACCGCGCGGGCCGAGCGGCGCAGGGTGCGGTCAGGCCGGGCGGCGGGCGAGGACCAGGGTGGTACGCAGGTCCAGCACCACCGTGCCGCCGAACCCGTCGACGGCCGCGCCGACCGCGGCGAGCACCCGCTCGCGCAGCTCCGGAGGCCGCCGCAGTTGGGGTGAGAAGGTGCTGACCAACCGCTGGTACGCCGCCGTGTCGAGCGGCACCGCGCGTTGGAAGCGCACTGACCGGACGTCGGTGAAGAGCCCGCTGTCCGCGATGTCGGCGCGGAACCAGTCCTCCGGACGGTCGTGGTGCGGCTCCGGGTCCGCCGACTGGAACGCTGCCCGCAGACCGGCGGCGTGGTCGGGGTCGACGTAGTCGTAGCGGTGCGCGAAGACGGCCAGGGTGCCGCCGGGGGTGAGGGCGTCGTGGGCCCGCCGGTTACGGGTGGCCGCGTCCAGCCAGTGCCAGGCCAGCGCGCAGGCCAGCGCCGGCACCCCGCCGGGCGGCGCGGTCCACTCCTCGAACGGGGCGGTCACCACGTCGACGTCGGGGAAGTGAGCCGCCAGCACCTGGGCCATCCGGCGATCCGGCTCCACGCAGATCATCGGTGCGCCCAGGGTGAGCAACGCCCGGGTGGCCAGGCCGGTCCCGGCGCCGATCTCGACCAGGGCGCCGGGTGTCCCGCCGTGGTACGCGCGGATCGTCTCGACCAGGTCGGGTGGGTAGCCCGGACGGGCCTCGTCGTAGTCGCTGGCCACCTCACCGAAGAGCTCAGACATGATCGCCATCCTCGCAGGGGTGGGCCGGCTGCCGCTGATCCTTCGACGTGGATTGCCGGCGAGCCGACTGGACGGGGTGCAGTGCGAGGTCAACCGGCCTGGTGCCCCACGTCTCGGCTCGGTTCGGCTGGCACGGTTGCTGTACTTCGCTGCTGTCCTGCTGGTGTCAGCCGAGCGGCCTCCCTGGTCCAGCCGACGAAGCGGCGGTGCAACACGCCGGCCGGTGTCCAGGGCATGTCCTCGGTGGCTTGGACGAGGTAGGAGCCGAGGTAGAGGGCCAGCGACACCGGAGCATCGTCGTACTCCGCCCGTAGCTCCCGCTTACCGGTCGGGTAGGGCCAGGGCAGGTCGCAGCCTCCGCAGCTCTAGATCGGCATGACCGGGCCGTGGGTGGTCACCGCACACCGCCGAGGAATCGGGCGGTGATCGTCTGGGCCTGCCGGCTGGTTGCCCAGTCCACCTGCCAGCACGGGTACGGAGTCAGCCGTGACCACCAGGAGCGGCAGCCGGCGCACATGCCATCGAGTCCTCGGACGTGCACCGCGAGGATGGCCCGCTCCATCTCCCCCTTTGGCATGGCTGAGCCGGACAAGCGTCCGGCAGGCCATCTCTCTGCTCCGGTCGGAAGGGCTCGCTCCCGTGAGCTGTATCCAGCCAACCGGATCCGCGTCGGCCGCTGACCTGCGCATTACGAGTTTGTCGCGGCCTCGTGGTCGTCGCGATCCTATTCCATGTCGAGTCGCCGTTGCTGTTCTCCGGTGTCCGCCGCGGTTCGAGGGCTTGGTGGCTGCTTGTCGCCCTCTCGGGCAAGCGTCCCGGGCAGCGCTCTCGTCGACACTCCTAGCGCTAGGGCTTTCACAACGCGACGGAACGCCCGCATGCGTTGACGGGCACCGCCCACCGGCTTGATGTGTCCTCGCCGCACCACCACTTGTACAGCTGCCTCAAAGGCCCGTTCCTTGCCCATGTACTGGCCGAAGTCCTCTTGCGTCAGCTCAACCGCCTGGCTCGACAGGCGTCTGTATTCGCGGATCAGTCCGAGGGCTTGCTTGCGCAGTTCCTCAGATCCGGGCGTCATGAAGAAGCGGGTCGACGCCTCGTACCGATCGGCAGATAGCGGGTCGGAGGCAGTTGGGACGCCGCGCTGGCGGTCTTTCAGCTGTCCCACATGCCGTCCGTACTGAACCGCAAGACTGAGCGCCGCGTCGGCCAAGTCACGGACCCGTTGGCGCCGCTCCTCCGCTCGCCTACGGACAATGTCGCCGATCAGCACCAAGATGCCGCCGACCACCGCTCCAAGCAACCCGGCGAGTGCCTCCATGAGGTAATCGTTGCTGCAAGGCGCAACCCAACCCCCGCTGGGGGGAGCCTGGTCGGGGTGGTCAGGCAGCGTCAATAGGCATCATCCCGTTGGCTGACGCGCGGTGCCGTTGCCGCTCTTTCCACCCGCCATCCTCGCGCGGCGGCCTGTTTGCTGACTTACTGCTGACTTCGCCTGACAACGGTGGCTGGCCGGTGCTTGCGAGCTACCTGGTAACCGGTTGCCTCGGTCCAGGCCTTCATAGCGGGGCACCGATTCAATGTGGTCGCTGCGTAGGGTGGGCGTCGTGAACGGCGAGGCTCAGGCTCGGTGGCGAGCACGCTTGGTGAAGATTGGTGCCGGACTGGCCGCCGTGCTCGTCGTCTGCGCTGTCGAGATTTACCTGGTGCGGCCGCTCTTGGCGGAGGCTCTCTACACGGCCCGCTCGTTCATCACCGGCTGTATCACCGCTCCGGACGAGCCGGCAAAGCTGACTGGTGAGGCGGTGTTTCAGCGGGCGCCGACAGGCGCGACGCCGGTTGAAGGGCCGAGTGTGCGACAGCCGTGCGCCGATGGTGGCGGCAGTGAGAGCAAGCTCTGGGGTGAGGTGGCCGTCGAGTATCGCAGTGGGCTGTCGGCCGAGGAGATCCGAGGCCACTACGAGGCGGTCGCCCGCGACTCGGGGTGGGGCTTCGATGTCTCAGACCTGCGGCTGGTGTTCGCCAAAAAGACGCTGCGGGATCGTTGCCTCTGGTTGAGCGTCTATCGCGATGACGCTGGCCGGCCCGGCTACTACAGCGTCGAGGTCCACTTCTGGCCCAAGTACAAGGACTCCTTCTGCGACGACTGAGGCAGCGCCGGTTGCGACCAGGACAGCCGGACCGAAGCGGCCACATCTCGCTTACAAGAGGAACATGCCGCTGGCGCGCCACTCCGGCTGCCTGGAAGTGGCCGATCCCTGTCCATCTCGCACGCGCCTGCGCTCCTTCCGTCTGAGCTCTGTGCACCACGTACGCACATGTCCGGGAAAGGCTGCACGCTCGGGGCTTCGTTCATGCCAGTGCTCCTCAGCGTGCTGCCGTCCGGCGTGGTTGCTGTCCGCGTTGCTGTCGAAGGCAGCAGCGCCGCTGCAATCGCCGAAATAGGCTGTCGGTCGTGCGGCTTGGGTCGGATTGGAGATCGTCCTGCAGGTTCGCCGTAGATAACGATCACTCGATGTCATGAAGATGAATCCCGGTCAAAACCATCGGCCGTTAGCGGCGTTGGGCTGGTCATGGGTGATCGAAAGCCGTATCCCAGCCTGGGTGGACGCCGGCTTCAAACAGGACGTCGCGGTCCACGGCGCCGTCCTGGGCATCGACGTCGAGATCGTCAAACGCTCCGACACCGGCCAGGGGTTCGTGCCGGTCCGCAAGCTGCAGGCAGGGCAACCGCGCCCGATCGAGCTGTGTGACACGTTCCTGTCCTGAGTCTGGGCAGGCTGCGACGTTTAGGCAGCTGACTCGGCCGCCCCGGGGACGCTGATCCCGGCGATCAGGCGCGCCGGCCGTTGGCGAAGCGACCCTGGTTACTCTGCGGCCGGTCAGGCGCCTGCGGAACGTCGGGGCGCGGGTACGGGTTGCCGTCGCGGCCCGGCGCCGGCCCGAGCCGGACGATGTTGTGCGGCAGCCCGTCGCGGTAGTCGCCGCGCCACAGCCGTTCGCGCTCCCCTTCGTTTCCGGTTGCTCGGCCCGGCTCATCCAGGAAGCCCGCAGCAGCTATCTTCACCACGGTGGCAACAGCCGCACTCTCGCCCTCACCCGTCCCGTTCCCATATGGTGATCGATGTGCCGTATGTCGACCTGCCGATGATTGGCTTGAAGGGCGAGTGGACGATCGCCGAACCCGAGCGCCGGGTCGCCGCGAGCCTGATGGTGGCGATCCCGCCAGCGCCCGGTCCCGACGCCGACGTGGTGACGCGGTGGAACGCCGGGTACGGGATGCTCGAAGAGATCCGGGACCAGATCCGCGACAACGCGAAGTCGCTGTTCGGCGGCCGGGCGTCGGTGACGGAGACGGCCGGCAAGATCGAGATGATCAGCATGGGCTTCGCCTGCGGTCGGGTGGTTTATGGGGCCGACTTCTGGCTGGGTCTGCTGCACCGCGGGGACGCGAAGAGCTTGGCGTCGGTCGCCGGCTACCTCGACCAGCTCGAACCCGAACTGGCTCGGCTCAGAGATGCTCTGGTCGAGGCGGCGGGGCCGTTGCTGGTGGAGAAGGGTGCCGAGCTCGTCGCCCAGGGCCTCGCGCTGTGGGACCGCGGTGACCGGGAGGACGCCGTCCGGGTGACCCGGCGAGGGGTGGGCGTCCTGCGACACCTGGCGATCGCCGATCCCCGCACGTCCCACCACCTCGCGGCGGCCCTGAGCAACCTTGGCGCCATGCTGGAGGAATCCGGCCGGCCGACAGAGGCCATCCCCATCCTTGAGCAGTCGGTCAGGTTCAGGAGGCTCTTCGCCGGCGAGAGCCAGGAACTCACCGCCGACCTCGCGGCCTCGCTGGGAAACCTTGGCCGCGCGTTCAAATCGTGCGGGTTGCGGGAGAAGGCGACCGAGGCCCTCGGGGAGTCAGTCGAGACCTACCGGGGCCTGGTCGAGGAGGGCGCGTCTGAGCATCGGGCGGCCCTCGCGTCGTCGTTGAACAGCCTGGGAAACGCCCGCGGCCTGGACGCCGCCGCGAGGCGCGACTTCGAGGAGGCCATCGCCCTGCTGCGGGAGCTGGACCCCGAGCACGCCGATGACGGGGCGATGCTGCTCGCGGCGGCGCTGACCAGCATGTGCGGGGTGCTCATGCACCTGGGCGACCGGGATGCGGCCGCAGCCAATTCAGCGGAGGCGGTGACGCTGTTTCGGCGCCTCGGAGAGCCGAACCCTGCGGCAGTCGCACCGTACCTTGCCAAGGCGCTCGTAGTCAGGGCGGAGGCGCTGCACGCCACCGCGCGGCCGGAAGAGGCCCTCACGGCGGCTGAAGAGGCGACCGCGATCGTCCGCGATCGTGCCGTGGAGAATCCGGAGGGGTGGCGCACGCTGCTGGCCGACACGCTATTGCTGCTGGCCAAGCTGTACACCGCGCTGGGCCGCCGGCAGCAGGCGGCGGCGGCCGCCGCGGAGGCCGAACGGCTGGCTGCCGGCGAGAGCCTCCAGGCCGCAGCGACCGGCAGACGGTCGACGCTCCTGTCCCGCGTGAAGTGGCCGCGTTCCAGGCGGCGCTGAGCGCACCGGGCAAGCCGACAAAAGCTGCGTGACGCCACACCCGCACCTCCTGGTACCGCCTTGTCGCCTCAGATGTGGCGGATCACTTTGAGACGACGCCGGGTGCCGCTGATGCCGGTGTTGACCGCTAGATCGGGCACGTGTCGGGCATGCTGTCGGTGTTGGCTGCGGCCGGGTCCGACCACTTGACCGGTGCTACGACCGAGATCAAGGAGAGGGATGGGCTACCCCGAGAGCGACTACCTACCGGCCGTGTTGCGCGGTGCGGCTGAGGCGCAGGATTGCGTCTACATTCTGGGTCTTTGCGAGGATCCGGATCGGGAATCGTGGTGGCTGAGCTTCCAGGAGTGCGGCGAGCCTGACGAGCAGGATCGGGCGCTGGGGTGGGACACGTACTGGATTGGGGCAGGCGTGGACAGCCAGCGAGGCTGTTACGGGGGAGTCGTGGAATGTGAGATCCGTGCCTCTGAGCAGCCAACCCTGCCGAAGATGCCGCCGAGCGATATGAGCCAGCTGCGCCTGGTGCTTGCTGAACAGGCCGCAGCGACACTTCGTCTGCCCACGGAGGTCTATTTCACCCTTCGCCTTCCCGACAGTCAGCTGCAGATGGTCAAACGCGGTTTGGTCCGAGTGCTCAACTCAGGTCGGCCGGACTCAACTCCTCGTCTGCTGCGCATGTAAGACAGGCACGAGACGTACGGCCAACCGTCGGTCGCCCCCCTTCGGTGTGACAGAACGATCGTGGCTCAAGGGCCTGCCAGGATGCGTTGCGCGAGCTGCGGAAGGGGTCCACCAAAGTCCGTCAGTATCCACCGGTGTCCGCACCCCTCGTCACTCAATTCGTCACCCGGTTGGGACCTCATCGACCGACTCATCGTTCTGCCATGGCATGCCGGGCCAGCGATCGAGCGTGGCGAGGAAGTGGGTCACGATGGGCACGAGGTGCCGGGTGTCCACGGTGTCACGGTCGGCGTATTGGTCGACCTGGCTGTTGGTCAGCGTGTATCTCTCCGACGGCTCCAGAGACGCCGCCAGCTCGATGGCGTGATGACCGGCATCGCCGGCCGCGGCTAGGCGCATGACCATCGCCCGGGCACCGCCCACCACCACGACGAGTATCGGGCCTTGTTCATGTTCCACGGACAACGCGCCGCAGCCCGCTGCAATCGCCTCCTGGACGACAAGCAACACCTGCTCCCTCGTCGGCTCTCTCAGCGTCCTGTGCCCCGTGTGCAGCATCCACATGGCTACCCCCTGACCCACAGGACTGTAGATCAGAATCCGGCGTAAAGGTCGACTCGTCCGTCGCCCACCAGGTCAGCCGTTGTCACTTGGCGGCTGGCCTGCTGTTTCACGTCTCCCCGGGCCAGCACATCGTGCTGGCCGCCGAGATCCTCGGCGGGCAACGCGTCGGCATCCGCATCGACGACAAGACCCTGAGCTTCTTCGAGCTGACCACCCGGCATCTGCTGCGCACCCGACCCAACCCGCTCACCCCCGCCGAGGTGGCCCGGCTGCGAGGCGCCCGACCCGCCGGACCACCGCCGCAACCGGCGGCCGGACCGGAGCAGGTGCAGCGGCGGGCCTCCAACAGCGGAGTGGTCATGGTCGTCGGGCAGAAGGTCGCGCTCGGCCGGGTGCATGCCGGCAAGTCGGTCACCATCCACGTCACCGACACCGAGCTGGCCATCGCCTGCGACGACGGCACTCGCCTCGTCCGACGCACCACCGACCGGCCCGTCCGCAACATCAGAGCCAGTAGGCCCCGCAGATTGGCCGCCGATGCCTAGGACATGCGTAGTGCGCGGGCCACCTTCCGCTGCACCACCCGCAGCAGCTTGATCGTCTCCTCGTCAGAAAGGCCAGTGGTGATCGACCAGTCACAGCCAGAACCCACCACGTCGCTCGCGAAGACGATCTCAGTGGAGAGCAACAGCTTTCGCCACTGCGACCTCATCAACGGCTCCCCGCGGTCCAGTGCCTCTCCTAGCCTGCGTCCCTCGCCGTGGTAAAGGTCCACCTGATCCTTGAAGCCCATAGCTCGGGCGAGATCATCCGTGGAATGCGCGGGTCCACCCCACTCGGCCAATCCTCGCCTCAGCAGGAACCGCTCGTCCGAGGTGAGATCGACCGCTACGACGTCAGAGGCGCTCATGCGCGAGATTGTCACCCAGACCCCTGCAGAGACCTACCCCGCACGGGCGCCGAGCGGCTTGGTCCCGTTGCTTCCGGTAGAGGCGGGCATAAGGCAGTTGTCAGGTCGCCCGGTGTGACGGGGCATATGGCTCGGCGGATCGGCCTGGTTTGATCACAGCATGGGTACCGACACCGAGGTGGAGCGGGCATGGCGCCGGATCGAGGATTGGCTGTCGCGGTTTGCCCCCCGATTCCATACGGAGCTGAACCCGCCGGCAACGGCAGCCGAGATCGACACTGTGGCAACCGCCCTTGGTGTGGCGCTCCCGGCCGACCTTCGGATCTGGTGGGGGCTGTCCAACGGAGTCCGGCACGGTATCGGCCTACCAAGTGCACGTCTGATCCCTGACTTCTCGAGTCCATACCCCACGTCCATCGCCCTGCAGCGTTGGCGGATGCACCTGGAGGTCCAACAGGAGTCGTACCCGCCGGGGCTGCGTGACGAGATGGCACGATTCGTGGCCGACCAGAACACCCAGCCAGCGGGCACCCTCCAATCCCAGTTGTACTGGCTCCCCCGATGGCTGCCCATCGCTGGTGACGGTGGCGGAGGTGGCGTATTCATAGACCTGCGTGAGGGTCCGCTACGCGGGTGCCTGGTGGAGTTCTCCCGGCACCACCAGGGCACGACCCCGCTGTGGGAGTCCGTGACGCAGCTGTGGGTAGACGTCGCCGACGAGCTGGAGTCCGTCGACACCGACATGCTCCGCAGCGACCGCATTGACGACCTGGGGTTCGGCGGGTGGGCACCTCCCAGCTCCTAACGGCAACGTGCACGCCGCTACTGCGGAGCGTCCTGACCGAAATGGTCAAAGGCGGCAAGTTCACGTCGCTCACGCAGCGTGAGAGCCGAGCCTCTGAACGGCCGGACGTGTCACCCAACAACTGACACCAATCCGTAACGCGTCTGTGAGGCTCGCGGTGGTGGTCGAGCCCGGGCGTCGGTCCGGCGGCCCCTGACTCCCGGAGGATACGTGAGTTCCGCGGTGAAATCGGTTGTTGCATGTCGTGGGGCCGCCGAACATGGGCGATGTGAGCCGAAGCCTGCGAACAGATCCGCGATCCCGCCAGGCGCTCCGTCGCGCTCTGGGGCCAGACCGGGTGCGGATCCACGTTCATGCACCGCGACCTGGATTCGTGCATCCGGCAAGCGGACGTGACGTTCGTGAGGTGCTGGAGGCGATCGGGGCTTCCGCATGGTACGGGCTACGCGTCATCGAGTTGCGGCAGACCGAGGACTTCGACCCCGGACTGGTGGTCTACGGCAAGACCAGGGCACCAGACGAGATCTTCCTCTACGAACAACCGGCACACGAGGCGGCACGGCTGCGAGACTTCATGCGATTTGACGTACTGCTGCACGAGCTTGGCCATCATCTGCTCCAACACCGTGCCCGGAAGGTGGGCAATATACAGCGACGATCGGACCATGAACGATTCGCCGAAACCTTCGCTGCCCAGTGGAAGCCCGTTGTCCAGGCTGCGCTCAACACCCCGCATCAACAGCGCGCTGACGCACCGCCCGCCCGCGCGAGCCACTTCGATCCCTCACCCTGACGCACTGATGATCGTCTGGCCGGATGTGTCACCCACGTCCCGAGACTGATCCGTCGCTTCAAAGCACTTGCCCCGCTTATTTGGCGTTGTATTGATCAAAAGGTAAGGGCATAGTCGATCAACACGGACAAGATACCTTCTGAGCTGCCGGTTCCTTGGTCATCGGTGGTCAACGTTCGTTGCTCTTGGTCCACCTCCGACGGCCTGGGTACAGCCTGATCTTGGAGCTTCCCTCGGCGGCACCCCAGGACGACCGCTTGCCCCCCAGGCAACCTACACCTGGCTTTGCCCTGGCTCTTGTTGGCAGGGTGAACGGCTGCAGCGTGGGCTTGCCCCTGGCCGTCTGCCAATCGCATCTCAATGTGCCCACCCGTTGTATTCGGGTGGGAACTCTCCACGGAGCAGGCCAATGAAGGCCAATGAAGGCACGACCACATGCCAGCAGTGGGCCGGTAGCCAGGTCGGCGTTGAACGACTCCTGCTCGCCGCCCGTGCCGAAGGAGTTCACGAGATCCTTCGGGATGGCCGGAGACCATGCGTGCAGTCGCCGCAGGACCCGCTCCGACAGGTCACTCGCAAGCGCAACGCGGTCGGGCTCCGTTCCGAGATGCTCGTCCAAGCATGACGAGACACAACCCATGAAGCCGGCCATGGCCTGTGTCTCCCAGTCAGACTGCGCGTCAGCGAGCCATGCGGGAGCCTCGGGAATCGTCTTGGCCTCGTGCGCCAAGAGGTACAACCAAACTTCTGCCTGGTAGTCGCGGACCCAAAAACCAGATCCGCGGTAATCCATGTACGAGCTGCCCACACGGACAGTAGATCACTTAGATCTCGCAGCGGTCGGAGCACGTTCAGGCTCTGATGGCGCGGCGTGATGTGATCGGGTTGTTCGGTTCGGTCCAGGTGATCTCGAAGTAGTAGTCCTTAGTTCAGTGGTGTGAACGCGGGTACGGGACGTCGTGGGATCACGTCCGGTGTCGTCCTATGCCTCACCGCGCGGGTGCTGCGGCGGCGTTGGATCGTCCGGTGGTGGCGGTCGTAACTCTTTCAACACCTCGTCCGCCCGCTTCGGCTGCTTCGGGCCGAACGCGTAACGCACCAGCCAGAACGCGATGAGCGCCCCGATGACGACGATCAGAAAGAAGCACGCTATCCCCCCGGTGATGCCCATATCGCGAAATTATCGTGTTGTGCACAGCGGGGACTCGGTTTCGAGGATGCTCGATCAGGTGGGCGGCGGCCTCGACCGAAGGTGACGACCCGGCCCCGCTGGGTGCGCACGGATGATGGACTGGTTCGCCGTGTACGCGGTGGTGATGGGTGGCGGCATCCTCCTCGGCGCGCTGACGAAGAACGGCAGCTGAAGCTGGACGGCACCGACGCGTTCGAGATCAGGGCCGCTCTGTTGCTCGACGTCTGTAGCAGCTACCGCCTGGCTCCGGAGGCCAGCTGATTCGACCTGCGCATTACGAGTCAGCCCCCGAATGCTGGTCCACGGCCTGGTCCAAATGCCGGACATGGCATCCCGGTCCGCCGTCGTCCGCCCATGCTCGCTGGTTTGGCTGCTCGACGGGATCCTGCTCCTGTTCTGATGCGCCAGCCCTCACGTCTTGGCTTCGCCGGTCGCCGCCAAACGTCTGCCGCGTGCTGCTGCCCGGGAGCGCCCCTGATCCAGCGCGCTTCTGCGCCGAAGGGGCAAGGGTTACGGAAGTCCGGCAGGTGCGCTGCCGAATCGCCAGATAATGCGGGAGTTAGCCTGCGGTTTATCCCCAGGGCGGCCGGCGGGCTGATCGAAATGCGGTCGGGAGGGAGCAGCACTCGGATGAGCACGATGCACGCCGTGAGAGCTCACACCAGAGGCGGGCCGGAGCAGCTCGTGTACGAGGAGGCGCCGCGGCCCGAGCCGGGGCCTGGTGAGGTGTTGGTGGCCGTGAAGGCTGCTTCCATGACACCCACCGAGCTCACCTGGCCGCAGACTTGGACGTACAGCTCGGACGGGTCAGGACCTGAGCGCACTCCGGTCATCCCGTCGCATGAGTTCTCCGGAGTCGTCGCGGCGTCCGGGACGGGGGTGGAGAGCCCCGCCGAGGGGGAGGCCGTCTACGGCTTGATCCCTTTCACCCGCGATGGCGCGGCGGCCGAGTACGTCGCCCTGCCCGCGGCCGTCCTGGCGGCCAAACCCGCCACCGTTGACCACGACCACGCCGCAGCGCTCCCACTGGCGGCGTTGAGTGCCTGGCAGGCACTGGTGGACCACGCCGACCTGCAGGCCGGCCAGCACGTGCTGGTGCAGGGCGGCGCCGGCGGCGTGGGGATCTTCGTGGTGCAGCTCGCGGCCGGTCTCGATGCTCGTGTGAGCGCCACGGCGGCGGCGGCCGACCTGGAATTCGTCAAGGGTCTGGGTGCCGAGCAGGTTGTCGACTATGCGCACGACCGCTTCGAGGATCATGTTCGCGACGTGGACGTGGTCGTTGATCTTGTCGGAGGAGCCACGCAGTCGCGGTCCTGGTCGGTCCTGAAACCGGGCGGTGTCCTGGTCACCCTCGTCACCCCACCCGACCAGCAGGAAGCAGCCCGGCATGGCGTTCGTGGGGTGTACTTCATCGTCGAGCCCAACCAGAACGCGTTGCGTTCCATCGCCGAGCTCGTCGATAGCGGCCGGTTGAGGCCGGTGCTGGACCGTGTTCTGCCCCTCACTGAGACGCGCTCAGGTTACGAGGCGCTCGAGACGGCCAAACGCCGCGGCAAGATCGTCATCCACGTCGCTGACTAGTCACTGCCTCGCTCGCAAGCGAGGTGGCGCTGGCGCAGACGTACGACGTAGCGCGCGGCACCGTGCGGGCCGCGCTCGACGCGCTGCGCGAAGAAGGCCGGGTAGTAACCTTCACCGGGCGCGGGACGTTCGGCACGCCCGAGGATGACCAGAACCGTTGACGCTTGACGGTCAGCTCCCCGGGCGGACCGAGCACCGAGCACCTGGAGCTGCCCGAGCCCGCCGCGACCGTGCACGATGGCGGCAACGCGGCCGGCCCCAATGAACAAGGCGGTGTGCACTGATGACTCCCGAGCTGCCCCGCGACCTTCCGCTGCTCGAGCGTCGGGCGGTGCGGCTGGTGGTGCTCGACGCCGCCGAGCGGGTGCTGCTGTTCCACACCCGCGACCCGGAGCACCCCCGCCTCGGCGTCTGGTGGGAACTGCCCGGCGGCGGGCTCGACGACGGGGAGACGTATCTCGACGCGGCGGTGCGGGAGCTGCGCGAGGAGACCGGCATCGTGGTCCCGCCGACCGACGTGGGCGCGCCGACCTGGCGGCGGCGGGCCAGCTTCATCCACCGGCAGCGGCGCCACCTGCAGGACGAGGTGATCGTCCCGGTACGGCTGCCGGGGCCGGGACCGGACGTGGACGAGGCGCACCGGCTCGACTACGAGGTGGAGGACTACTTCGGGTTCCGCTGGTGGCCGGTCGCCGAGGTGGTCGCCGACCGGCCGCGCTGCTATCCGGGACGGCTGCCCGAGCTGCTGCCGGCGTTCCTGGCCGGCGAGGAGATCGACGAGCCGTTCGAGCTGTGGTCATGACGAATCCGCCGGCAACCGGCACAGTGGAACGGTGAACCCTATCCACGGACCTCTCGCCCACTACGCCGAGCGGCTGCACCGCGCCGCCGGCGACGCGCACCACGTCGCCTCACCGCTCGGCGCCTGGCTGCTCCTCGCGCTCACCGGCCCCGCCGCCACCGGCGACCTGCGCGGCGCGGTGGAGGGGGCGCTCGGCACCGACGTGGACAGCGCCGCCACGGTGGCCCAGGCGCTGCTGTCGGCGCCGCACCCGCTGGTCGCCTCGGCCACCGCCCTGTGGGAGCGGACGCCCGCCGAGGGGCTGACCGGCTGGCGCGCGACGCTGCCGGAGCGGACGCAGACCGGCCCGCTGCCGGACCAGCCGACGCTGGACGCGTGGGCGCGGGAGCACACCGACGGCCTGATCGAGCGGTTCCCGCTCACCGTCACCCCGCAGACCCTGCTGATCCTGGCCAACGCCCTGGCCACCAGGGTGTCCTGGGCGGAGCCGTTCCAGGTGGCGCCCGCCGAGCAGCTCGGCGCGGGCAGCGCCTGGGCGGGCCGGCTGGGGCGGGTGCTGCGCGCCCCCGCGTACCGGCACCGGTGCGGGATCGCGACCACGGCCCGGGCCGGTGACGTGGCCGTGCACGCCGCGCCCGCCCGGCCGGTGTCCATCGCCGGCGGGGAGGCCGGCCTGCTGGTGGTGTCCGTCGCCGCCGACCCGGACGTGCCGGTGCCGGACGTCCTCGCCGCCGCCCAGGAGCTCGCCGCCGGTGCCGCCACCACCCCTGACGGGATTGGAGTGGGCCAGCGGTCGCTGTTCGACCTGCCGCTGGGCGACACCCCGCTGTGGACGATCCGGGAGGAGCCGGTGCGCACCTTCGCGCCCGACGGCCGGGAGGAGCGGGCGAGCGCCGTGCTGCCGTGCTGGTCGGCGGAGAGCCGGCACGACCTGACGCCGCCCGGGTTCGGCTTCGCCGTCGCCGCGCAGGCGCTCGGGAGGCTCATGGGGGTGGCGGATCCGCGGTACGAGGCGGCCCAGTCGGCGGTGGCCCGCTACGGGCGGTACGGCTTCGAGTCCGCCGCGGTGACCGCGTTCGCCACGCGGACGGCGCTGCCGCCGGAGGGCGTCGCCCGGGTGGCGGAGCTGCGGTTCGGCCACCCGTACGCGGTGGTGGCGGTGGCCACCGACAGCGCGGGCGGGCCGTGGCACGGCCTGCCGGTCTACTCGGCGTGGGTGGCGCAGCCGCAGGAACTGCCGGAGGACGAGCTGGCGGATCCGCCGGCACGGTGGTGAGCGCGGGGGGCCTCCGGAGGCCCCCCGCGCTAGGCGCGTAAGAAGGAAGGGCCCTTTTCCACTGGAGGCGTGGAGAAGGGCCCTTCCTTGCGTCAGGCCGCGACCGGCTCCCGTTCGGCGGCCCGGGCGGCGAGCCGGCGTTCCCGCTCCTGGGCGCCGATCAGGTCGTCCGGGAGCGAGTCATCCACCTCGAGGTCGAACCGGCGCAGCAGCCGGATCGCGAACCCGCCGAGGGTGACCAGCACGAGGGCCAGCCCGAAGCAGACGTACGCGAAGCCGATGCCCCGGCCGGGCCCGGTGCCGATCACCGCGCCCACCGACCCGGCGAGCGCCCCGCCCGGGGCGAGCATCGGCTCGAACAGGGCGGTGGCGCCCGGCGCGAGCAGCGCGAACCCGATGGGCAGGGTGGACCAGGCGATGGTCTGGTTCAGGCTGAACACCCGGCCGTGGAACCGCTGCGGCACCTTGACCTGGACGATGGTCGCGTAGATCGACTGCGCGGTGGTCATCGCCATGGCCAGCCAGCACATGCCGACGCAGATCATCACCAGCGAGGCGTCCAGGCCGATCAGCATGCAGCCGATCGCGGTGCCGAGGTTGGCCACGAGCACACCGATCATCCGCCGCCGGCGCGGGCCGCCCCAGAGCGACATGAGCACGCCGCCGGCGATCGCACCGACCGCCTCAGCCAACGCCACCTGGGCCACCTGGGTCGGGGTGCCGAAGGAGAGCACCAGCGGGGTGGTGAGCACCAGGGCGGGGGCCAGGAAGATGTTGCCCAGCGCGAAGTAGCCGAGCATCAGCCGGAAGCCCTTGTGCTGCCAGGAGTAGCGCAGACCGTTGGCGATGGCCACCAGGAGCCGTTCCCGGGGCCGCCAGCCGAGCAGGTCGGGGAAGCGGACGACGGCCAGGGTGGCCACCGCGACCACGTAGCTGGCCACGTCGACGAGCAGGATGCCCTTCAGCTCGATCGCGGCGAGCAGGCCGGCCGCGAAGACCGGCATGAGCAGGGTGGCGACGCCGGTGGAGAGCTGGGTGATGCCCATCGCGTGGCCGAGGTAGCGCTTCGGCACCAGCTGCGGCACCGCCGACTGGAACGCGATCCGTTGGAACGACCCGGCCACGGAGCTGAGCGCCACCAGGAGGTAGATGTGCCAGAGGACCAGGTTGTCGGTCCACAGGAGCACGGCCAGGACCAGCTGGATCGACCCGGCGATGGAGCTGGCCAGCATCATGATCCGGCGTCGGCTGACCCGGTCGACGATCGCGCCGGCCACCGGGAGCATCAGCACGCCGCAGATCAGGGCGAGCGCCCAGAGCAGGCCGAGGTCGGTCACCGACCCGGTCCGGTTGAACAGCCAGATCGGTAGGGCGAACGCGGTCAGCGCGGAGCCGGTGCTGGAGACGAGCTGCCCGACGGTGACCGACAGGAAGCGGCCCATGCTCGGCTTGACGGTGGCCTTGGCCGGCCCTTCCGCCGCGCCCACCCGCTGGTGGTCGAGGACCGCCCAGCCGGCGTCCTCGCCCTGGGCGTCGGGGGTGAGCGTCGCGACGTCCCCGGCGACCACCGCCGGGTGGACCCGGGTGACGATCTCGGCCAGCTCCTCGGCGCGGTACTTCAGGAAGAAGTGGCCGGCCTGGTCGAGGACCACCAGCCCGAGGGTGTCGCTGAGGAACTGCCACTCGGCGTACCGCTCGCGGTAGTAGTCGGTGACCGGGTCCTCGGAGCCGACGACCGAGACGATCGGGGCGCACAGCTTCGTCGCCCGCTGGTCGAGCAGGCGGGTGAAGTACTCCTCGGAGGCGCGGGAGTCGGCCCGCATGTTGCTGATGATCCGGTCGGCCTGCTCCGGGTCCAGCTCGTCGGTGTCCACACCCATCGACTTGAGCCAGCTCGCGTAGTGCTTGTTGCTGCGGAGCTGCTCCAGCCGGTTGCGCATGGTGGCGAAGAGGCCCTTGGGTCGGGCGAACGGGAACATCGCGCCGATGTAGACGGCCTCGAGGTCCCGCCCGGCCGCCTCGACCTTGCGGGCCACCTCGGCGACGATGGCGCTGCCGACACCGCAGTGGCCGTAGAGCGCGAGCGGTCCCTCGACCCGCTCCAGGATCTCGTCGGCGACCCGGGTGGTCAGCTCGTCGAAGGGCAGCGCGTCCTCGCTGAGGCCGACGTCGTGCCCGGGGATGGCCAGCGACCACAGGGCGTGCCCGGCCGGCAGCGCGTCGGCGAGCGGCTGGTAGACGATGGCACTGCCGCCGCCATAGGGGACGCAGACGTAGGACAGCACCCGCTTGCCGGCGGGGATCGGCTTGGTCAGCTCGTAGAGCAGCCGGCGGGGGCCCTCCTCGCCGCCGTCGCCGGAGATGAACGCGGCGAGGTCACGGATGGTCCGCTGCTGGAACAGGTCCATCACGCCGACCGGCCGGCCGCCGAGCTCGGCCTTGCGGATCTTCGCGACGACCTGGGTGGCGAGCATGGAGTGCCCGCCCAGGTCGAAGAAGTCGTCGTCGATGCCGAGCGTGTCGACGCCCAGCACCTCGGACCAGATGGCGGCGAGCGTCCGTTCGGTGTCGTCGCGCGGCTCGACCAGCGCCACCGACGCCTCGCGGGTGACCACGGGCGCGGGCAGCGCCTTGCGGTCGAGCTTCCCGTTGGGGGTCAGCGGCAACGCGTCCAGGGTGACGAACGCGGCCGGCACCATGTACTCCGGCAGGGTGTCCTTGAGCGCGGTCTTCAGCGCGGTGTGCTCCGCGGGCCCGACCAGGTAGGCGGTGAGCCGCTTGTCGCCGGGGCTGTCCTCGCGGACGATCACCGCCGCCTCGGTCACGCCGGGCTGCTCGCGCAGCGCGCTCTCGATCTCGCCCAGCTCGATCCGCAGGCCGCGCAGCTTGACCTGGTGGTCGATCCGGCCGAGGAACTCGATGACGCCGGTCTGCCCCGCCGTGTCGGTCACCCAGCGGGCCAGGTCGCCGGTGCGGTAGAGGCGGGCGCCGGGCTCGCCGGAGAACGGGTCGGGGATGAACTTCTCGGCGGTCAGCGCCGGCCGGCGGTGGTAGCCGCGGGCCAGCCCGACGCCGCCGATGTGGAGTTCACCGGCGACGCCCACGGGGCACTCGTGGCCCGCCGGGTCGAGCACGTGCAGGCGCAGGTTGGCGATCGGCGCGCCGATCGGGACGCCGGTGAGTCCGGCCAGCCGCGCCGGGTCGCAGGGCCAGGCGGTGACGTCGATGGCCGCCTCGGTGGGGCCGTACAGGTTGTGCAGCCCGCACCACGGCAGCCGGGCGGTGAAGTCGACGGCGGAGGCCAGCGGCAGTTCCTCGCCGGAGCAGATCACCCGGCGCAGCGCGGTGGCCGCCTCGATGCCCTCCTCGGCGAGGAAGACGGTGAGCATCGACGGCACGAAGTGCGCGGTGGTGATCCGCTCGGCGACCAGCAGATCGCGCAGGTAGCCGGCGTCCTTGTGGCCGCCCGGCCTGGCCAGCACCAGGCGGGCGCCCTCGCGCAGCGGCCAGAAGAACTCCCACACCGACACGTCGAAGCTGGCCGGGGTCTTCTGCAGCACCGCGTCGTCGGCGCCGAGGCGGTAGGTCTTCTGCATCCAGTCGAGCCGGTTGACGATGCCCCGGTGGGTGTTCGGCACTCCCTTGGGCCGGCCGGTGGAGCCGGAGGTGTAGATGACGTAGGCCAGGTGCTCGGGGCCGGCGGACGGCTCCGGGTCGGTGGTGGGCTGGTCGGCCCAGGCGGCCGGGTCGTCCAGGGCGAGGACGGTGGCGGCGGTGTCCGGCAGCACGTCGCGCAGGTGCGCCTGGATCAGCACCACGGGCGCGTCCGCGTCGGTGACCATGAAGGCCAGCCGGTCCGCCGGGTACTCCGGGTCCAGCGGCAGGTACGCGCCGCCGGCCTTGAGCACGCCGAGCAGGCCGGCGACCAGTTCGACGGAGCGTTCCGCGCAGACGCCGACCAGGGTCTCCGGGCCGACGCCGGCGGCGCGCAGCCGGTGCGCGATCCGGTTGGCGGCGGCGTTCAGCTCGGCGTACGTCAGGCTGCGCCCGTCGATGGTGACGGCGACCGCGTCCGGGGTGGCGGCGACGCGCTCCTCGACGGGGCCGTGCAGGGTCTGCGTACGCGGGAAGTCGGCGGTGGTGTCGTTCCACGCCGCCAGCAGCGCCCGCTCCTGGGCGGGCAGCAGCTCGAGCCGGGAGACCGGGGTGTCCGGCGCGGCGACGATCGCGGCCAACAGGGTGCTCCAGCGCCGGGCCATCCGCTCGACGGTGTCCCGGGTGAACAGGTCGGTGTTGAAGACCAGCTTGCCCCAGAGCCCGTCGACGGTCTCCACCGCGTGCAGCTCGAAGTCGAACCGGGTGGCCCGCAGCTCCATCGGCGTCCACTCGAAGCTGACCTCGTCGGACCCGGAGACGCCGGTGAACCGGCCCATCTCGTAGTTCTGCAGCACGAACATGGCCTGGAACACCGGGGACCGGCTGACGTCCCGGGGCAGCCCCAGCTCGTGGACCACCTTGGCGAACGGCACCTCGGCGTGCTCGAAGCCGTCCAGCACGCTGCGCCGGGTGCGCTCCAGCAGCTCGCGGAAGGTGGGGTCGCCGGCCAGCTCGGCGCGCAGCGGCAGCATGTTGATGAACATGCCGACCAGGTTCTCCAGCTCCGGCGCGGAGCGGCCGGCCACCGACGCGCCGACGGCGAAGTCGTCCTGGCCGGCGTGCCGGGCCAGCAGCACCTGGTACGCGGCGAGCAGCGTCATGAACAGGGTGCCGCCGCTGTCCCGGGTGAGGTCGTTGAGCCGTTCGGTGGCCGCCGGGTCGAGCTGGAACTCGACGAAGTCGCCCCGGTAGGTCTGGGTGGCCGGACGGGGCCGGTCCAGCGGCAGCTCCAGCGGGGTGATCCCGGCGAGCCGCTGCTTCCAGTAGTCGACGTGCGCCCGGGCCTGCGGGCCGTCCAGCTCCCCCGCCTCCCAGACCGCGAAGTCGCCGTACTGGACGGGCAGGGTGGGCAGCTCGCCGCCCCGGTACCGGGTGATCAGGTCCCGCAGCAGCACGTCCACCGACCAGCCGTCCCCGACGATGTGGTGCTTGCCGAGGAAGAGCACGTGGTCGTCGTCCGCCAGCCGGACCAGCAGGGCCCGCAACAGCGGACCGTGCGCCAGGTCGAACGGCTCGGCGGCGGCCGCCTCGACCAGGGCCTGCGCGGCCGCCTCGTCCGGGGCGTCCACGATGGTCAGCGGCACCTCGACGGTCTCCGCCACCACCACGGTGGGGCGCCCGTCGGCGTCGGCCGGGAAACGGGTCCGCAGCGACTCGTGCCGGGCGGTCAGCGCGGCCAGGGCGGCGCGCAGCGCGGCCACGTCGAGCGGGCCGCGCACCCGCAGCGGCACCGCGATGTGGTAGGCCGCCTCGCCCGGAGCGAGCTGGTCCATGAACCAGACCCGTTCCTGGGCGTACGACAGCGGCACCTCGGCGTCGGCGGGCCGGGGCGTGATCCGGGCCGCGGGGGCGGCCTGCCGGGCGCGCAGCCGTTTGGCGATCAGCGCCTGCCGGGCCGCCTCCCGGGTCGGATCCTTCAGGTCGGTCATCAGCTGCTTTCCTCTTCCGCCGCGAGCAGCGCGGCGACCTCGGTGTCGGAGAGCCCGTCGAGTTCGGCGGCGATCCGCTCCTCGATCTGGGCGGCCAGGTCCGCCACCACGGGGCTGCTGAACAGCGCCCGCATGGGCAGTTCGACGTCCACCTCGGCCCGGATCCGGGCCATCGCCCGCATGCCGCGCAGCGAGTTGCCGCCGAGGGCGAAGAAGTCGTCCAGGGCGCCGACCTTCTCCACCTGGAGGATCTCGGCGTACACCTCGGCGACCAGGGACTCGGCCTCGGTGCGCGGGGCGACGTAGCTGTCCTCGGCCGGGGCGGCGGTGGCCGGGGCGGGCAGCGCGGCCCGGTCCAGCTTGCCGTTCGGGGTCAGGGGCAGCGTGTCGAGCCGGACCAGGGCCGCCGGGATCAGGTGGGCGGGCAGCTCCCGGGCCAGTTCGGCCCGGACCGAGTCCTCGTGGGCCGGGCCGACCAGGTAGCCGACCAGCCTCGGCTCGCCCGAGTCCGTACGCACCGCCGCGGCGGCCGCCCGGACGTCCGGGTGGGCCAGCAGGGCCGCCTCCACCTCGCCCAGCTCGATCCGCATGCCGCGCACCTTGACCTGGTCGTCGCGGCGGCCCAGGTACTCCAGCGTGCCGTCGGGACGCCAGCGGGCCAGGTCGCCGGTGGCGTACATCCGCTCCCCGGGCGGGCCGTACGGGCAGGGCCGGAAGCGCTCGGCGGTGAGGCCGGGCCGGCGCAGGTAGCCGCGGGCGAGCTGGGTGCCGGCGACGTACAGCTCGCCGACCACGCCCGGCGGGACCGGCTGCAGGGCCGCGTCGAGCAGCAGCGCCCGGGTGTTCCAGGTGGGCGTGCCGATCGGCACCGGCCCGGCCGGGACCGGCTCACCCGGGGCGATCCGGGCGGCGACGCAGCCGACGGTGGCCTCGGTCGGGCCGTACTCGTTGATCACCGCGACGTCCGGGTGCGCGGCCCGCCACCCGGCGAGCTGCTCGCCGGTGAGCGCCTCGCCGCCGATCACCAGATCGACGGTGGGCGACAGCTCGCCGTCGAGCAGCGCCAGGTGGCTCGGGGTGACCTTGAGGAAGGTGGGCCGGCCGCCGACCCGGGCCGCCGGCTCGTCGATCGCGGCGAGCCGGACCGTCCCGCCGGCGGTGAGCGTGCCGAGCAGGCCGGTGACGGTGAGGTCGAAGGAGACCGGCGAGGGCAGCAGCGCCGTGCCGGCCAGGCCCGGGTAGGTGTGCCGGGCCCAGGCCAGGTAGGCGGTCACCGCCCGGTGCTCCACCACCACCCCCTTGGGACGGCCGGTGGAGCCGGAGGTGTAGAGCACGTACGCCGGGTGCTCGGGGCGCAGCGGGGCGAGCCGGTCGGCGTCGGTGAGGTCGTCGTCGGCCTGGTCCGAACCCACCTCCCCGTCCAGCACCAGCGCGCCGGCCGGCACCAGGCCCGCGGTCTCCGGGGTAGCCACCACGAGGGCCGGCTCGGCGTCGTCCAGCAGGTACGCGATCCGCCCGGCCGGGTAGGCGGTGTCCACCGGGACGTACGCCGCACCGGACTTGAGCACCGCGAGGATGGCCACCAGCAGCTCGCAGGAGCGGGGCACGGCGAGCGCGACCCGGGCCTCCGGGCCGGCGCCCCGGGCCACCAGCAGCCGGGCCAGCCGGTTCGCGGCGGTGTTCAGCTCGGCGTAGGTCAGCGGCACCCCGTCGCAGACCAGCGCGGTGGCGTCCGGCGTGGCGGCGGCCTGCCGCTGCACCTCGTCGACCACGGTGGCCGGCGGCACCTCGTGCGCGGTGTCGTTCCAGGCGCCCAGCACCAGGTCCCGCTCGGCATCGGCGAGCAGCGGCAGCGCGGCGACCCGCCGCTGCGGGTCGGCGATGGCGGCGGCGAGCAGCCGGACGTACCGGTCGACGACCGCCTCGGCGGTGCCGCGGTCGAACAGCGCCGTGCGGTAGACCAGCCGGCTCTCGCCGGTGGTGATGTCGAACGCCAGGTCGTCCTTGGTGGTGCCCAGCTCCACCGGGTCCAGGCCGGAGTCGGGGATGAAGTTCAGCGCGGTCTGGAAGATCGGCTGCACCGACGGGTCGCGCTGCGGGTCGACCGCCTCGACGATCTTCTGGAACGGGGTCTGCCCGTGCTCCATCGCGTCGACCAGGCCGTCCCGCACCCGGCCGAGCAGCTCGGCGAAGGTCGGGTCGCCGGAGACGTCGCAGCGCAGCGCCACCGGGTTGACGAACATGCCGATCAGCGGGGCCAGCTCGGCGCTGTCCCGGCCGGCGGTGGAGACCCCGACCACCACGTCGGTGTCGCCGGAGATCCGGGACAGCAGCGCCGCGAAGCCCGCCAGCAGCACCATGTACGGCGTGGCCGCCGCGCCGGTCGCGAGGGCGCCGACCCGGTCGAGCAGCCCCTCGGGCAGGTCGAACCGCACCTCGTCACCGGCGAAGCCGAGCTGGGCCGGGCGGGGCCGGTCCAGCGGCAGGCCGGTCACCGCCGGCGCGCCGGCCAGGTGGCCGGTCCAGAAGGCGAGCTGGCGGTCCAACTCCGCGCCGGTGAGCTGGTCGCGCTGCCAGACGGCGAAGTCGGCGTACTGGATGGGCAGCTCGGGCACGGCGGGCTCGGCGCCGGCCTGCGCGGCCGCGCTGAACGCGCCGAGTTCCTGGTGGAACAGCACCGCCGAGTGGCTGTCGAAGACCGCGTGGTGCACCACGAACGCCAGCGCCCAGGTGTCGTCGAGGCGGATCAGCCGGGCCCGCCACAGCGGCGGACCGTCCAGCGGGATCGGGTTACGCGCCAGCTCCGTGCGGATCGCCTCGAACGCCGCCAGGCGTTCCGCCTCCGGCAGGTGCCGCAGGTCGTCGGTGGGGATCGGGACGGGCTCGTGGGCCCGCACCACCTGCACCAAGGCGCCGTCGTCGACGCGCAGGTGAGTGCGGAGCGCCTCGTGTCGGGCCACCACCTGGTTGACGACGTGGGCTGCGGTGTCCGCATCGATCCCGGCCGGGAAGCGCCACGGGACGGAGACGTTGTAGACCGGCGAGTGGGCGTCGAGCTGGTTGGCCACCCACACCCGTTCCTGGGCGAAGGAGGCCGGGAAGGTCCATTCCTGAGTCATCGCTGTGGTCTCCCGTTCGCGACTGCGGGGCTCCGCTCCGCTGCACTCCTCGCGCTCACTGGTGGGCCTCGCGTACCGAGCGGGGGCGCATGTCGGTCCAGACGGTGTCCACGTGGGCCAGGCACTCCTCGCGGGTGCCGGCGAAGCCGGCGTCGTGCCAGCCCGCGGGGAGGTCCCGGTCGGCCGACCAGATCGAGTACTGCTCCTCGTCGTTGCGCACGACCAGGAATCGGGGTTCGGCCATGTCAGTTCGCTCCAGGGGTGTCGGGGGTGTGCGGCTCGGCCATCGCGACGGCGATCTTGCGGGGGCCGGTGAACGGCTCCCGGCCGTGGGCGGCGGTCATGTTGTCCACCACCAGCACGTCGTCGCGCTGGTAGTCGAAGCGGACGGTGGCCGCCCGGTAGGCGGCGCGCAGGTGGTCCATGACGTCGGCGGGGATCTCGCCGCCGTCGCCGTAGTAGGTGTTCGACGGCAGGCCGTCGGCGCCGAACATGGCCAGCAGGCCCTCCTGGTAGTCCTTCGGGAGGGTGCTGAGGTGGAAGAACGTGGCGTGGTTGAACCAGCGCGGGGTGTCCGAGCCGGGCCGGTGGTGCACCACGTTCCGGACCGCCCGGGTGCGCAGGCCGTCCTTGCCGACCCACTCCACGGTGATCCCGTTCGCCACCGCGTACGCCTCGACCTCGGCCCGGTTCTCGGTGTTGAACACCTCCTGCCAGCGGGTGCCGAAGTCGCCGTGGAAGTTACGCACCAGCATCCAGCGCCGCCGGATGAACTCCTCACGCACCGCCGGGTCGATCTCCTGGTAGACCCGGCGCACGTCGGCGAGCGGGGTGGCGCCCTGCGTCTGCGGCGCGGTGATGCAGTAGAAGAACAGGGTCAGCGGCCAGCGCGCCTGGTACGAGTTCTCGTTGTGCAGGAAGATCTCCTCGTCCGGTGGGTAGTCGGTCGAGGTGTAGACCCGGCCCTTGATGGAGTGCCGGGGCGACGAGCGCTCCGTGTAGGTCAGCGGCTCGCCGGAAAGGGCGCGGACCACCCCGTCGAAGCCGTCCACCCCGCCGACGTCGAAGCCGCGGAAGAGCAGCCCGCCGTGTTCGACGAGGGCGGCGCGCAGCTCGGCGCGCCGGGCGTCGATCAGGTCGGTCAGGGCGCGGCCGTCGTTCTCGATGACCACCGGGAGTGTGGTGATCGTGTCGCTCATGGTGCGGTGTCTCCTGTTCGTCGTGGTCAGGCGCGGGGCAGTCGCGGGATGGCCGGGATGGTCGCCGGCGCGGCCGGCTCGTCGGCGGGCTGGCTGGCGCGCAGTTCCTCGATCCGGGCGGCCAGCCCGGCCACCGTGGGGGTCTCGAAGAGGCTGCGCATCGGCAGCCGTACCCCGGTGGCCTTGCGCATCGCGGCGATGAGCTGCACCGCGACCAGCGAGTTGCCGCCGAGGGAGAAGAAGTCGTCGTCCACGCCGACCTCGGTCACGCCGAGGCCGTCCCGCCAGACCTGGGCGATCACCTTCTCCAGGTCGGTCGAGGGCGCGGCCGAGCCGCCGCCGGTGGCGGTCGGCGCGGAGACCGCCGGGTCGGTCTCCGTTTCCAGGCTGTCGGTGGTCACCCGGGCGGCCCGCCGGCGGATGTCCGCGACGGTGCGGGTGGCGATCACCACCTGCGCGCCGAGTCCGGCGGTGAGGCTGCGACGGAACGCCTCCGCCCCGTCCACCGGCCGGATGTCCTCGGTCACCGGAGCCGCGGCGGCGTCGGCCGCGGCGGCCGGGGTCTCGGTGAGGCCTCCGGTGACCGCGCCCTGGTCCACCCGCCGCAGCACGAAGTCGCTGATCGCGACGAGTTCCCGGCCGTCGGTGTCCAGCAGGGACAGGTCGGCGGCCACCACCTCGTCGGTGGCGCTGTCCCGGTGCCGCAGGTGGCTGAGGAAGGACGCCGGCAGCGCCCCGCGCACCACGATCCGGCCGTAGGACAGCGGCAGGTAGGTGCCGGAGCCCTGGCCCCGGCCGAACGCGGTGGCCACGTCCAGCAGGGACGGGTGCAGCCCCCACGAGGGCAGGTCGGCCAGCGCCGCGGCGGGGGCCTCGATCCGGGCCAGCTCCTCCCGGTCGGCCAGGTGGTGCTCGGCGAGCGCGGCCCAGCGTGGCCCGAAGGTGAGCATGCTGGTCCGCCCCCGGCCGAACGACGCGTCGTCGTCGACCCGCCGGCCGGCGACGGTGGGCGTACCCGCCGGCGGGGCGGGTTCCGCGGTCCAGCCGGCCGCGCCCCGGACGTGGGTACGCAGCTGGCCGGCGGCCAGGCTGGCGACGGTGAAGTCCACCCCCTCCTCGGTGGGGGTCAGCTCCACCCGGTATTGGGCGACCGTGCCGTCCGGCACCGAGAACGGCTCCAGGAAGACCACGTCGCGCAGCTCCACCGCGGCCTGCGGGCCGGGGGCGGGCAGCGCGGCGGTCACCGCGGCGCGCACCGACTCCAGGTGGGCGGTGCCCGGCACCACCGGCACCCCGCCGATCCGGTGCTCGTCGAGCAGCCAGTGGGTGCTGGCGGAGACCAGGCCGTGCAGCACGGTGCCGTCCGGGCCGGCCACCTTCGTGGTCAGCACCGGGTGGTCGACCGGGCTGGTGACGGTGTCCCGGCCGGCGGCCCGGAACGCGGCCGGCGCGTTGGTCTCCACGGCCATGCCGACCTCGGCCCAGCCGCCCCAGTTCTGCGCCACCACCGGCGCACGGAAGCCGACGCCGGCCCGCGCGAACGCGTCCAGGAAGTTGTTCGCCGCGCAGTAGTCGACCTGGCCGAAACCGCCGATCACCGCGGTGATCGAGGAGCACAGCGCCACGAAGTCCAGCGGCAGGTCGCCGAAGACCTGGGCGAGGGCGAGGGTGCCGGCCAGCTTCGGCGCGAGCACCCGCTCCGCCTCGGCCCGCTCCTTGATCTCTGCCATGCCGCCGCCGGGCAGGCCGGCCGCGTGCACGATGCCGTCCAGCCCGCCGAAGCGGCTCTCGGCGGCCTCGCGTACCCGGCGCAGGTCGGTGGGGTCGGTGACGTCGGCCGCGAGCACCAGTACCTCGGCCCCGGCCGCCTCCATCCGGCGGATCGCCGCGATGGCCCGGCCGGCCCGGTCGGCGCCACCGTGCACGGCCAGGTGCTCGTCCCAGTCCTCCCGCTCGGGCAGGCCGGAGCGGGCCAGCAGCACCAGCTTGGCGCGTACCCGGCGGGCGAAGTCCTCGGCCAGGGTGATGCCGATGCCGCCGAGACCGCCGGTGATCAGGTAGCGGCCCTCCTCGCGCAGCGTGCCCGGCTCGCCCTCGGCGTCCACGGTGACCTGCTCGTACCCGGTCACCCAGCGCCGGTCGCGGCGCAGCGCCACCTCCGGGTGCTCCGGGTCGACCGGGCTGCGCAGCTCGGCGACCAGAGCGCTGGCACCCCGCGCGGCGGCGTCCGCGTCGACCAGGCGGACGGTGAGGCCGGGCAGTTCCACCGGCAGCACCCGGGCCAGGCCGGCCAGGGTGGCGTGCTCCGGCCGGACCAGGTCGTCGCCGCGCACGTCGGCGGTGCCGGCGGTGACCAGGTCGAGGGTGCGGCCCGGCTCGTCACCGGTCAGCCCGGCGCCGGCGAGCGCCTGCACCAGGTGCAGCGCGCTGAAGAAACCCCGGTCCTGGGCGGCCCAGGCGGCCTCGAGGTCCGTCCCGGCCGGCTCCCCGTCCAGGGCGAACGCGTGCACGACGCGCTGCGGCAGGTCCGCGCCGAGCGCGGCGACCAGGGCGTCGTGGTCCTCGCGGACGCCGGGGCGCAGCCGGAAACCGGTGGCCGTGGCGGCGAAGGCGTCGCCGGCGCGTACCTCGACCGGGTCGTCGCCGGCGGCGCGCAGCGCGGCGACCAGCGCCTCGCCGCGCGGGCCGTCGGCCAGCACCAGGCACCGGCCCAGCGGGCTGGTGGCCCGGGCCGGGGCGGCCTGCCGCCACACCGGCACCGCGAACCACTCCGGCAGCGGCCGGGGGCCGGTCTCCACCGGCGCCGCCGCCACCTGCTCCGCCGGGTCCGGGTCGACCCAGTAGCGGCGGCGCTCGAACGGGTACGTGGGCAGCGGCACCCGCCGCGCGTCCGGGTCGACGGCCAGCCGCACCGGTACGCCCGCGCACCAGAGCGCGCCGGCGCTGCCGAGCAGGGTGGCCAGGTCGCCGGTGGACTCGCCCGGGCCGGGCAGGCTGCCCAGCGGGGTGAGCTTCCGCTGCGCCTCGCCGGCCTTGGCGACCTGCATCCGGGCCAGGTTGGCCAACTGCTTGCCGGGGCCGCACTCGAGCAGCGCCCAGGTGCCCTCGGCGAGCAGGGTGGCCACGCAGGCGCCGAAGCGGACCGGCTGGCGCAGGTGCGCCGCCCAGTACGCCGGGTCGGTGGCCTGCGCCTCGGTGATCCAGGTGCCGGTCACGTTGGACAGGAACGGCACGGCCGGCGGCCGCAGCGGCACGGTGGCCATCAGCGCGGTGAACTCGTCAAGGATCGGTTCCATCATCGGGGAGTGGAACGCGTGCGAGGTGCGCAGCACCTTGCTCTTGCCCTTGAGGGTGGCGGCGAACTCCTCGACGGCCGCCGTCTCGCCGGCCACCACGCAGGTGCCCGGACCGTTGACGGTGGCGATGGCGAGCGCCTCGGGCAGCCGGTCGGCGACCGCCGACTCGTCCAGCGCCACGGCCAGCATCGAACCGGCCGGCAGCGAGTGCATCAGCCGGCCCCGGGCGGCCACCACCCGCAGCGCGTCCGGCAGGCTGAGCACGCCGGCCATGGTGGCGGCGACGTACTCGCCGATCGAGTGGCCGATCATCGCGGCCGGGGTCACCCCGGCCCGCTGCCAGGCGGTGGCGAGGGCGTACTCGACGGTGAACAGGGCCGGCTGGGTGTAGCGGGTCTCGGTGAGCTTCTCCCCCGCCGCCGGGTCCCGGTCGAGGATCAGGTCGCGGATGTCCAGGCCCAGCTCGGGGCGGAGCAGCTCGGCGCACTCGTCCACGGTGGCCGCGAACGCCGGGTCCTCGGCGTAGAGCTGGGCGCCCATGCCGGCGTACTGGGAGCCCTGCCCGGAGAAGAGGAAGGCCACCCGCGGGGCGGGGCCGTCGGTGACGCCGCGGTGCCCCTTGCGGGCATCGCGCAGGGCAGCGGCCGCCGTCTGGGGGTCGCCGGCGACGACGGCGGCGCGGTGCGCGTACTCCTGGCGGCCGACCCGCAGGGTGTGGGCGACGTCGGCGAGCAGCCCGGCGCCGCCGCCGGCGCCGCCGAGCGGCTCGGTGCCGCCGCCGTTCTCGAGGTGGTCGGCGAGCCGGCGCACCGCGGTGTCCAGCGCGGTCGGGGTCTTCGCCGACACCTGGAGCAGGTGCGCCGGGCGGACCCGCCGCTCGGCCCGGTACGCGGCCGGCGCCTCCTCCAGCACCACGTGCGCGTTGGTGCCGCCGATGCCGAAGGAGCTCACCCCGGCCCGGCGCGGCGCCCCGTCGGTGTCCCACTTGGTCAGCGTGTTCGCCACGTAGAACGGGGTGTCGGCGAAGTCGATCGCCGGGTTCGGGGTCTCGTAGTTGATGGTCGGCGGGATCAGGCCGTGCTCCATGGCGAGCACCGTCTTGATCACGCTGACGATGCCGGAGGGCTGGCTGAGGTGGCCGATGTTGGACTTCACCGAGCCGATGCCGCACCAGCCCCGGTCATCGGTGTCCTTTGCGTAAACCGCGGACAGGGCGGAGATCTCGATCGGGTCGCCCAGCGCCGTGCCGGTGCCGTGCGCCTCCACGTAGCCGATGGTGCGCGGGTCGATGCCGGCCAGGCCGACCGCCTGGGCCACCGCCTCCATCTGGCCGTCGATGCTGGGGGCGGTGAAGCCCACCTTGCCGGCGCCGTCGTTGTTGATCGCGTTGCCGAGCACCACCGCGCGGATCGTGTCGCCGTCGGCGATGGCGTCGGAGAGGCGCTTGAGCAGGGTCACCCCGACGCCGCTGCCCCACACCGTGCCGTTGGCGCCGGCGTCGAACGGGCGGCACCGGCCGTCCGGGGAGGTGAAGCCGTCCATGCCCAGGTAGCCGACGTGCGGCAGCTCGATGTTGACGCCGCCGGCGAGCGCCATGTCGCACTCGCCGTTGCGCAGCGCCTCGCAGGCCAGGTGGAACGCGACCAGCGAGGTGGAGCAGGCGGTGTGCACGGTCAGGCTCGGCCCGCGCAGGTCCAGCCGGTACGACACGTTGGTGGCCACGTAGTTCGGGGAGTTGCCGGTGGCGAGGGAGACCGCGCCGTGCGGGCTGCCGCCGACCCGCTTGTTACGCAGCACGAACTTGTGCAGGTAGGTGTTGCCGCCGGTGCCCGCGTACACGCCGACCGCGCCGTCGTAGCGGGCCGGGTCGTAGCCGGCGTCCTGCAGCGCGGTGTAGCAGCTCTCCAGGAACAGCCGGTGCTGCGGGTCGGTGATCTCGGCCTCGCGGGCGGTCATCCCGAACAGGCCGGCGTCGAACTCGTCGTAGCCGTCGACCAGCGGGGCCCGGTTCACCCAGCCCGGGTCGTCGACCTCCTCGGCGGAGGCGCCCCGGGCGAGCTGCTCCTCACGGGTCAGCTCGGTGACCGACTCCACGCCGTCGACCAGGTTGCGCCAGAACTCCGCGAGGTCGGCGGCGCCGGGCAGGCGGGCGGCGAGCCCGACGATGGCGATCGGTTCGATGCCGTCGTCGGTGGGGTGCTCGGTGGCGATGTCGTTGTTCATCGGGGTCGTCCTTTGGTCACGCGGGTGCCGGGGTGGCCGGCGGGGAGGGTTGCGGCGTCACTGGTGTGGTCGTCGGGGCGGGGTACGGCGGGCCCGGCCGCGGCGGGCGGCGGCGCGCAGCGCGGCGCGGGCCAGTTCCGGCCGGTCGGCGGTGCCGTCGAGGCTGGCGGCGAGGGCCCGTACGGTCGGGTGGCGGAACAGGTCGAGCATGGTGATGGAGCGGCCGGTGGCCGCGGTGAGCCGGGCGTGCACCGCGGCGAGGGCCATCGAGTGGCCGCCGATGTCGAAGAAGTTCTCACCGACCCCGACCCGGTCCTTGCCGAGCACCTCCCGCCAGATGCCGGCGATCAGCTCCTCGGTTTCGGTGAGCTCGTCGGGCCCGACGGGCAGCGTGGCCCGCGCCGGTTCGGCGGCGGCGACGGTCATCGCGCCGAGGGCCGGCACCCGGACCGCCGGCCGCGGCAGCTCGGCGGCGACCCGGTCGGCCGGCGCGTCCGGGTCGGCGGCCAGGGCGCCGACCAGGGCGGCCAGGTCGGCCAGGAGTCCCTCGATCCGGTCCGCCTCGAACAGGTCCGGGTTGTGCACCACCTCGACCCCGGCCCGGCCGGCCCGTTCGACCACGTAGACGGTGATGTCGAAGGGCGAGCCGGGCTTCGGCACCGGCACCGGCTCGACGGTCAGGCCGGCGAGGGCGAGGCGGGGCGGCACGAAGTTGAGCACGTTGAACAGCACCTGCACCAGCGGGGCGCGGGAGGTGTCCCGGCCGACGCCGAGCGCCTCGACGATCCGCTCCAGCGGGGCGCCCGGGTGCGTGGTGACCTCGTGCAGTTCGGCGGCGCAGCGGTCCACCAGCTCGGCGAAGCTGGCGCCGCCGCTGCGCACCCGGACCGGCACGGTGTCGATGAAGAAGCCGATGACGTCGTCGAACGCGGCCAGCCGCCGGTCGGCGACGATCGCGCCGAGCACGTGGTCGTCGGCCCCGGTGAGCCGGCGCAGCAGCTCGCCGAAGCCGGCCAGCAGCACCGCGGCGACCGTGGTGCCGCGCCGGGCGGCCAGCTCGCGGACCGCCCGGTCGGCGTCCGCGGCGAGCACCACCGCCGCCTCCGCGCCGGCGTACGTCTGCACCGCCGGGCGGGGCCGGTCGCGGGGCAGGTCGAGCAGGGTCGGCGCGCCGGCCAGGTGCTCGGTCCACCAGGCCAGGTCGGTGGCGCCCCGGCGGCGGTCCCGGTCGGCCCGCCAGACCGCGTAGTCGGCGTAGGTGGCGGGCAGCGCGGGCAGGGCCGGCGGCGCGCCGGCGATCGCGCGGGCGTACGCGGTGGCGAGGTCGTCGTAGAGCAGCGCCTCGGACCAGCCGTCGAAGACCGCGTGGTGCATGGTCATGGCGAGGACGTGCTCGTCGGCGCCGACCCGGTAGACGGTCAGCTGCCAGGGTGGCCCGGTGGCCAGGTCGAACGCGTGCCCGGCCCCGGCGGCCAGCAGGGTGGCCAGCTCCGCCTCGGCGTCGCCGGCACCGGTCAGGTCCACCACCGGCACGGCCACGTCGGTCGGTTCCTCGCACACCGCGTACGGCACGCCGCCGGTCTGCGGGATGCGCCAGCGCAGCACGTCGTGGCGCTGCACCACGTCGCGCAGCGCCGCGCCGAGGGCGGCGGTGTCCAGCGGCCCACGCAGCCGGTGCGCGACGGCGATGTTGTAGGGCGCGCTGGACGGGGCGAGCTGGTCCATGAACCACAGCCGCCGCTGGGGTGGGGAGAGCGTGGGCGGGTTGCCGGTGGTGAGCTCGTCACTGCCGGCGGGGGCGGCGGCCCGGACCCGGTCCACCAGCGCGGCGAAGGTGCGGCCGGTGAACAGGTCCCGGGTGTCGACCTGCCGGCCCAGTTCGGCGCGGAGCGCGGCGACCAGCCGCATCGCGGCGATCGAGTTGCCGCCGGCGGCGAGGAAGTCGCTGTCCGGGTCCGGGGCCGCGCCGAGCAGCCGGGCCCAGAGCCGCCGGAGGGTGGCCTCGACAGGGTCGCCGCCGGCGACCTCGGCCACCGGGGTGTCCGCGGACCGGGCCAGGGCGCGCAGCGCCGGCCGGTCCAGCTTGCCGGTGGTCGGGCTGACCGGCAGTGCGGCCAGCCGCACCGTCCGGGCCGGCAGCATCGCGGTGGTCAGCCGGGGTCCGGCGTACGCCCGCAGCGCGTCGTCGTCGGGGGCGTCGGCGGGGGTGAGGAACGCGACCAGCTCGGTGCCGGCCGGTCCGGGCACCGCCTCCACGGCGACCCGGTCGACGCCGGGGTGCCCGGCCAGCACCGCCTCGACCTCGCCCAGCTCGATGCGCTGGCCGCGGACCTTGACCTGCCGGTCGGCCCGGCCCAGGTAGACGATCCGGCCGTCGGGCGCCTGGCGGACCAGGTCGCCGGTGCGGTAGAGCCGCTCGCCGGGCCGGTCGCCGAACGGGTCGGGGACGAACCGCTCGGCGGTGAGTCCGGGCCGGTTGAGATAGCCGTCGGCCAGGCCGGGCCCGCCGATCAGCAGCTCGCCGGTCTCCCCCGGCGGCACGGGGCGCAGCTCGGCGTCCACCACGTACGCCCGGTGGTTGGGCAGCGGAAGGCCGATCGGCACCGGGTCGGCGTCGGCGGCGGTGAGGTCGCCGCTGACCGCCAGCACGGTGGTCTCGGTGGGGCCGTAGCCGTTGAGGAACCGCCGGCCGGGAGCCCAGCGGGCGACCAGCTCGGCGGGGACCGCCTCGCCGCCGCAGAGCACCACCCGCCAGGACGGCACGTCCGCCGGGTCGAGCAGGGCGAGCACGGTCGGGGTGATGAATCCCCAGGTCACCTCGTGCGCGGCGAGGAACCGGGCCAGCCGGACCGGATCGGTCCGGTCGTCGGCGCCGAGCAGCTGCACCGCGCCGCCGAGCAGCAGCGGCACGAACAGGTCCATGGTGGCCGCGTCGAAGCCGAGCGAGGCGATGCCGAGGCTGCGTACGCCGGCGTCGGCGCCGGTCAGGGCGGTGACCCCGGTGACGAACTCGACCACGTTGCGGTGGGTGGTGAGCACCCCCTTGGGCCGGCCGGTCGACCCGGAGGTGAACAGCACGTACGCCGGGTCGCCCGGGCGCGCGGGGCAGGGCGCGAGCGGGGCGGGGCCGGGCAGCCCGACCGTCTCCACGCCCGGCTCGTCGCCGAACTCGGTGGCCGCGGCGTCGCCGGCCACCACCCGGACGCCGGCGTCGCGGGCGATCTCGCGCAGCCGCTCGCGCGGGCCGCCCGGCTCCAGGGGCACGTAGCAGCCGCCGGCCAGGAGCACCCCGAGCACGGTGACCACCAGGTCGGGGGTGCGGGTGCCGCAGACGCCGACCCGGTCGCCCCGGCCGACGCCCCGCTCGCGCAGCGCGGCGGCCAGCCCGGCGGCCCGGCCGACGAGTTCGGCGTAGGTGAGCCGCTCGTCCCACTGGCGGACGGCCACCGCGTCGGGGGTGCGGGCCGCCTGCGCGGTGATCAGGTCGGCGAGGGTCGCGTCCGGCCAGGGCAGGGCCTCGCCGTACGCGGCGCTGGCGGTCAGGATGTCGGTCACCGGTGGTCTCCCGTGGCTGGATCGGTGATCTGCAGGCGCAGTTCGCTGACGTGGCCGCGCCCCTGCGCGTCGGTCACCCAGGACTGGGCCGGGGCGGGCAGCAGCTCGCTGACCACCACGGGCACGTCCGGGCTGATCCGGTAAGCGGCGTCCACCATGGCGCACAGCGACTGCGCGTACAGCGGGCCGGTCAGGTCGACGTAGCAGGGCTTGATCTCGGTGCCGACCTTGACGAACACCCGCTCGGGCAGGCCGGTGGCCGCCCGCCACCGGCGTACCGCGAGGTAGCGGGCGCCCTCGTCGGCGTGCCCGGCCAGCCCGCAGGCGCCCGCCGTGGTGCGCCAGGTACGCCGGGCCACCACCAGCCGGTCGATGGTGATCCGGGGCGTGTGCGGCGCCGGGTCGAGCAGCTTGAAGGCGTCCAGCAGCAACGAGTCGAGCAGGCTGGCGAAGACCTCCATGAGCGGCCAGCGGGTGCCGTCGGGGAAGACCGCGGTGAACTGGTCGCCGGCGCGCTCCACGGTGACCGCAGTGGCCGGCACCAGCCGGTCGACGTCGGCGCCGTGCGCCGTGTCGATGCCGAGTTCGCGGTCCCCGGGGCCGGTCAGCGCGTACGTGGTGCGGGTGGTCCGCCGGGGGAAGCTCTCCGGCCAGAGCACCCGCAGCCGGGCCGGGCCGAGGTCGGCGTCGAGGGCGGCCCGCAGCGCCGCCGGGTCGGGGTGGAACAGGCTGAAGACGGCGCTGTCGTAGGCGATGTGGGCCGGGTGCAGCTCGCCGAGGACGAGCAGGAAGTCGCCCCGAGCAACCGCCTCGAGGGAGGCCGCGCTGAGCTGGACGTCCGGGTTGTGCAATCGGGCCGACGGCCAGCCGGGCCGCGTCGCGGGAAACAGCTGCCGGACCCGCTCGGCCAGGTCGTCGGCGCGCAGCCGCAGCTCCACCTGGTCGGCGGGCAGGTCGCGCAGGCCGAACAGCTGCGTCCACCGCTCGGTGAACGCCGCGCCGGCCCGCCCGATCGGGCCGTCCGGGGCGATCAGCGTGCCCTGGGCCAGCAGCCAGAGGTCGGCCAGCCGCACCGGGCCGTCGGCGGCCAACTCGTCGTGCAGCTCGACGAAGAGCTCGGCGCACCGGGCGGCGACCTCCACGGTGAACCACCGGGCCGTCTGGAGCACCACGGCGAGCGGGGCGGCCAGCGTGTCCAGGACGTCGGCGCCGATGCTGAACTCCAGGTCCCGGGCGGTCTCCTCGTAGCAGACGGTGCGGCCGGCGTACATCTGGCCGCTGTGCCGGGTGGCGGGTCGGCCGGTGACGGCGGTGAACTCGGTGTTCAGCGCGGTCAGGGCGGCACCGAGCCGGTCCGGGACGCCGGCGGAGGCCGACACCTCGTCCCGGGCCGCGCGGAGCCGGTCGAAGCCCGCCCTCACCTCGGCCCGCACCCGGTCGTCGCCGATGACCTCGATCCGCTCGGCGAGCACCCGCTCCGCGTCCGGGCTGACCGGCAGGTTCGCGCCCCAGCTGAGCCGGCCGCGGTCGACCCACCGGTCGAGCAGCAGGTAGACGTCGTCCGCGCCGTGCACCTCGCCGGCGGCGCGCATCCGCTCGGCCAGCTCGACCGCGGGGGTGCGGCCGTCGCAGGCGGCGAGCAGCCGGGCCTCGGTCGGGGTCAGCGCGATCGGCGGGTGCAGCGGCCAGCGCAGCTGGCGCCCCTCGACGCTCAGGTGGGGTTGCAGCGCCGGGGCCCACCACCGGCGCACCGCCAAATCGTCGGCGAGCCGGTCGGCGTACGCGATCAGCGCCCACGCCTCGAAAACCACCGTCCGGCGGTCGACCAGCGCCGGGCCGGGCGACAACCGGACCGTGGGCTCCGCGGGGTCGACGGTCCCCCAGCAGACCGGCCCGAAGAACCCGATGGTCTCCGCCTTGCCGCAGTACCGCTGCCAGTAGCGCAGGAGGGCGATCTCCCGCTTGCGGCGGGGCTTGTTGCGCACCGCCGGGTCGGTCCGCAGCAGCCCGTCGAGCGCGACCAGCATGTCCGGGTTCTGCCAGGTGACCGCCTCGCGCAGCAGCGGGTCGGCGGCCAGCTCGGAGGCCACCGCGGAGGATCCGTGGAACGCCTCGCGCAGCGTCTTGTCGAACACCTCCGGGCTGCTCGTGCCGGCGAGCAGCGCGTCGGCGGCGGCGGCCGCCTCGGGGGCGGCGAACCGGTCGAGCCCGTCCGCGGGGAAGCCGGCGGTGCGCAGCACCACGTCCCGCCAGACCGACCAGCCGGTCTGCCCGAGCGGCAGCAGGTGGCTCACGCGTCCTCCCCGGGCGTGTCCACGATGTGCAGTCGCAGCTCGCTGAAGTAGCGGTGGCCGGCCGCGTCGGGCACCCAGGCCTGGTCCGGCGTGGGCAGCATCTCGCTGACCACCAGCGACACGCCGTCGCCGCCGTCGACCCGGGCGGCCCGGACCATGGCGCAGAACATGTTCGCGAAGGCGGGGCTGCCCAGGTCCACGAAGCACGGCTTTGTCTCGGTGCCGAGCTTGACGTACACCTGCTCGGGCAGGCCGAGCCGGCGGCGCCAGTCCCGGACGGCGAGGAACCGCTGCCGCTCGCCGGTCGCGGTGGCCAGGCCGCTCTCCTGCACCGTGGTCCGCCAGGTCTGCCGCGCCACCACCATGTTGTCGAGGGTGATCCGGGGCGTGTACGGGGCGGCGGCGACCAGCTTGAACCCGTCCACCGCGTGCGCGCTGAGCAGCTCGGCGAAGATCTCGGTGAGCGCCCAGCGCTGCCCGTCGGAGGCGGTGGCGACGAGCTGCCCGTCGACGTCGGTGACGGCGAGGTCCACGGTGGGCAGCACCCGGCCCGGCTCGCCGCCCGGGGCGGCCTGGAAGGCGAGGTGCCGGTCGGTCGGGCCGGTCAGCGACTCCGAGGTGCGGCTGGTCCGGCGTGGCCAGTCGGTCGGGAAGAGCAGCCGGATCCGCCGCTGGCCCAGGTCCTCGGCCAGCGCCGCGCGCAGCCGCTCGACGTCCGGGTGGGACGGGGTGAAGACCGCGCAGTCGAACGACGACCAGGCGGCGTGCAGCTCACCGAGGACGACGGTGTACTCGCCCCGGCGCAGCGCCTCCGCGTCGGTGGCGCAGATCTGCAGGTCGGGGCTGTGCATCACGGCGTTGGACCAGTCCGGCCGGATGCCGGGGAAGACCTCGTCGACCCGGTCGGCCAGGTCGGCCACCCGCAGCCGCACGTCGGTGGTGCCGGCGGGCAGCGTGTCCAGCCCGAACAGCCCGGCCCAGCGGGCGGCGAAGTCGGCGGCGACGTCGTCCACCGGCCGCTCCCCACCACCCCAGAACATCCCCTGGGCCAGGAACCACAGGTCGGCCAGGGCGACCGGGCCGTCGCCCGCCTCGGCGCGCAACTCCTCGTAGAGCCCCCGGAACACCTCCCCGTACGCCTCGGCCAGCGCGTTGGCCATCCAGCGGGCGGCGCGCAGCAGCACGTCCAGCGGGGCGGCGAGCTCGGCCAGCAGCGGCGCGCCGAACACCACGGCCAGGTCGCGGGCGGTGTCCTCGTAGCAGATCGTCCGGCCGGCGTACATCTGCCCGGCCCGGCGGTTGGCCGCGGCGCCGGTCAGCTCGGTGAAGGTGGCGTCGAGGGCGTCGAGGGCGGCGCGCAGCCGGTCCGGGTCCCCGGCCGCGGCTGCGACGGCGTCCCGGGCCGCGCGCAGCCGGTCGAAGCCGGCCTGGGCGGCCGTGCGGGCGGCCGGTTCGCCGATCGCCGTGATCCGGTCGGCGAGCACCTGCTCCGCGTCGGGGCTGACCGGCAGGGCGGCGTCCCAGGTGATCAGCTCCCGTTCCACCAGGCGGTCGAGCAGCGCGTACCCGTCCTCGGGCCGGCGCAGCCCGACGGCCGGGTCGGCCACCAGGTCGGCGGCGGACCGGTGACCGTCGGCCGCGGCGAGCAGCGCGGCCTCCACCGGGGACAGCGGCAGCGGCGGGCGCCCGGGGCGCAGCACGGTCCGGTCGTGGACGGCGAGGTGCGGCAGCAGCATCGGGGGCCACCAACGGCGCACCGACAGGTCCGCGCCGATCCGGTCGGCGTACGCGGCCAGCGCCCAGGACTCGAACCACACCCAGCGGCGGCCGGTGAGCTGCGCGCCGGGGCGTACCCGCACGGTCTCCGGCTGCGCCGGGTCGAGGGTGACCCAGCAGCTGGGCCCGAAGAAGCCGACCGTCTCGTTCTTGCCGCAGTAGCGCTGCCAGTACTTGAGCAGCGCCCGTTCCCGGTCCCGGCGCCGCACGTTGCGGGACGCGTCGCCGCCACCGCGGACCAGCCCGTCCAGTGCCACCAGCGCGCCCCGGTTCTGCCAGGTCACCGCCTCGCGCAGCAGCGGGTCGGCGGCCAGTTCGCTGAGCCGGTGGGCGGCGGCGCGGACGGCCTCGTCGAACTCCTTGTCGTAGCGGTCCTCGCCGGACCCGGTGGCGAGCAGCTCGTCCGCCGCCGCGACGGCCCGAGGGGCGGAGAACAGGTCGAGGCCGGTGGCCGGGAAGCCGGTGGTACGCAGGATGGCGTCGCGCCAGACCGACCAGCCGGTGTCCCCCAGCGGCACCCGGTGCGCGCCCGGGGCGGCGCCGGCTGCGCCGCCGCCCGGTGATTCGGCGGTCAGCGCGCCGGCCAGGTCGGCGCGGATCGCGGCCAGCACGTCGAGGAGCTGGTCGTGCAGGAAGAAGTGCCCGCCGTCGATCTCCCGGAGGGTGAACCCGGCGGCGGTGTGCTCCGCCCAGGCGGTGCTGTGCTCGCGGGTGACCGCCCGATCGTGGGCGCCGCTGAACGCGACGATCGGCACCGGCAGCGGCTCGCCGGGCACGTACCGGTAGCTGTCCACCCGGCCGAAGTCGGCCCGCAGCAGCGGCAGCAGCAGCTCCACCAGCTCGGGATGGTCCAGCAGTTCGGCGGGGAGGCCACCGCCCTCGCCGAGGCGGCGCAGCAGCTCCTCGTCGTCCACCCGGGACAGCCCGTCGAAGAGGCTGGGCGCGTCGACGTGCGGGGCCCGGGCGCCACCGACGTACAGGCGCAGCGGCAGCGGCCCGCCGGACCGGCGCAGCTCCCGGACCACCTCGAAGCCGACCCGGCCGCCCATCGAGTGGCCGTAGATGGCGTACGGGCGGTCGGCCCGGGACGCGATGGCGGCGGCCACGTCGGCGACGTCGAAGCGCGGATCCTCGCTGATCCGGTTCTCCCGGCCGGGCAGTTGCACCGGCAGCACCTCGACGTCCGGGCCGATGCCCTCCTGCCACCGCCGGAACGCGCTGGCGCCGGCACCGGCGTAGGGCAGGCAGAACAACCGCACCGGCGCCTGGGGTCGGCTTCCGGCGGAGACGAACCAGTTCACCGCGGACCTTTCTGCACGGGGTCGATCCAGTACCGCTGGCGCTGGAACGGATAGGTGGGCAGCCCGGTACGCCGGACCGTGCCCTCGGGATGCAGGGCGTCCCAGTCGACGTCCCGCCCGGCGACCCAGTCGGCCGCCAGCTCGCGCAGCGGGCCACCGTCGCCGGCGATCCGGGCCTCGGTGTCGAGCAGCACGTCCAGCGCGGCGAGCGCGCCCGGCAGGTCGGCGGCGACCACGGCGGCCCGGTGGGCGAACGCCCGCCGGCCGAGCGCCAGGGTGGCGGCGACCTCGGGCAGCGCCGGGGCGGCGCCGGCCAGGTGGGCCCGCAGCCGGGTCAGCGCGGCCCGCAGCGCCGCCGGGGTACGCGCGGACACCGGCAGCAGCCAGGGGCCGTCACCCGGGGCGTCGAGCGGCTCGTCCGGCGGGGGCTGCTCCACCACCACGTGCGCGTTGGTGCCGCCGAGCCCGAAGGCGCTGACCCCGGCCACCCGGCGCGGGCCCTGCGGCCAGTCCCGCGCCTTGGTGGGCACGTAGAACGGGCCGGCGGCCAGGTCGATCTCCGGATGCGGGCGGGTGAAGTGCAGGTTCGGCGGGATCACGCCGTGCCGCACGGCGAGCACCGCCTTGATCAGCCCGGCGATGCCGGCGGCGGCGTCCAGGTGGCCGATGTTGGTCTTCACCGAGCCCAGCGCACAGGAGTCGGCGGGCGCGGCGCCGGCGTACACCTCGTGCAGCGCGGCGACCTCGATGGCGTCGCCGAGGGGCGTGCCGCTGCCGTGGCCCTCGACGAAGCGGACCTCGCCGGGGGCGACCTCGGCGGTGGCGAGCGCGTTGGCGACGGCGGCGGCCTGCCCGGCCGGGCCGGGGACGGCGAAGCCGGCCCGCTGCGCGCCGTCGTTGGTGACCGCCCAGCCGGGCAGGACGGCGTAGATCCGGTCGCCGTCGGCCTGCGCGTCGGCGAGCCGGCGCAGCGCGACGATCCCCACCCCGGAGCCGAAGCCGGACCCGTTGGCGCCCTCGTCGAAGGCGCGGCACCGGCCGTCCGGCGAGGCCAGCCCGCCCGGGGTGTGCCGGTGCCGGGGCCAGGTGACGGTGACGCCGCCGGCGAGGGCGATGTCGCACTGGTAGTCGGCGAGGCTCTGCGCGGCGAGGCAGACCGCGACCAGGGAGCTGGAGCAGGCGCTCTGCGCGGCGAGGGCGGGCCCGGTCAGCCCGAGCCGGTACGCGACCTGCCCGGGCAGGTGGTCGGTGAACTGCCGGCCGATCAGCCGGGCCTCCCAGTCGTCCGGGTCCACGTCGCCGGCCACCGCGGGGTTGTCGAGCAGGTGGAAGAGGAAGTACCGGTTGGCGGAGGCGGCCGAGTAGACGCCGATCAGGCCGGGGAACCGCGCCGGATCGTGCCCGGCGTCCTCCAGCGCCTCCCAGGCGGTCTCCAGGAAGAGGCGGTGCTGCGGGTCGGTCCGGGCGGCCTCGTCGGCGCCGAACGAGAAGAAGTCGGCGTCGAAGTCGGCCACCCCGTCGAGCCGGCCGACCGCCCGCACGTGGCGCGGGTCGTTGCGCAGCCCCGGCCCGATGCCGAGCGCGGCCAACTCCTCGTCGGTGTGGTCGTGGACGGAGTCGACGCCGGTGCACAGGTTCCACCAGAAGGTGGCCACGTCGGGGGCGCCGGGGAACCGGCCGGCGAGCCCGACCACGGCGATCTCGTCGCCGGTGTACTCGCGGGCCGCGGCGGCCGGCGCGGCCGGCACGGGCAGCACCGGCGCGCGCACCGCCTCGGGCGGGGCGTCGAGCAGCGCCGCCTGGGCGGCCACCGTGGGGTGGTCGAACAGGCGCAGCAGCGGCAGCCGCACCCCGAAGTGCTCGGCCAGCCGCTGCTGCACCTGGCCGAGGAGCAGGGACTGCCCGCCCACGTCGAAGAAGCTGTCGGTCCGGGCGACCGCGTCCCGGCCGAGCACCGCGCACCAGATGTCGTGCACGACCTGCTCGGTGTCGGTGGTGGGGGCGGCGTCGGCGGGCACCTCGCGGGCCGGGTCGGGCAGGGCCCGCTCGTCCACCTTGCCGGTCACGGTCAGCGGGAACTCGTCGAGCACCACCACCGTGCGGGGCAGCGCGTACGGGGGCAGCGCCGCGGCGAGGGCGGCTCGCAGCGCCGTCGCGTCCGGCCGGGTCCCGTCGGCCGGACGGGCGTACGCCAGCAGCTCGCCGTCGCGGGCGATCGCCCGTACGCCGGCCACGCCGGGCTGGGCGGCGAGCACCGCCTCGATCTCGGTCAGCTCGACCCGGTGCCCGCGTACCTTGACCTGCCGGTCGAGCCGGCCGAGGCAGACCAGCTCGCCGCCGGGTAGCCGCCGGCCGAGGTCACCGGTCCGGTACCCGCGCACCCCGTCGGCGTCCACGGTGAAGCGGTCACTGTCCTGGTTGAGGTAACCGGGGGCGAGGTGCCGGCTGCGCACCACGATCTCGCCGGTGTCGGGGGCGAGATCCACCTGGTAGCCGGGGAACGCGCCGCCGATCGGCAGTGGACCGGTGGCGACGGGGTCCACCTCGGACAGCGGCAGCGCGTACCGGGCGACGAAGGTCATCTCGGTGGCGCCGTAGCCGTTGACCAGCTCGCAGTCGGGCGCGAACCGGTCCCGGCCGCGGGCCGCGTCGGCGTACGTGGCCTGCTCGCCGCCGAGCAGGACCACCCGGACCGCGTCGAGCCGCTGGTCGCCGAGGGTGTCGAGCAGGAATCGGTAGACCGTGGGCGTGCAGTGCAGCACGGTCGCCCGGTGCCGGTCGAGCTGCTCGACGGCGTACGCGAGGCCCTGCCGGCGCAGGTCGACCGGGACCACGGCGGCGCCGGTGAGCAGTGCCGGGTACAGGTCCGGGATGGCGGCGTCGAAGCTGAACGAGGCGAGCAGGCTGAGCCGGTCGGTCGGGCCGATGGCCAGCGCGGCGATCTGGTTGTCGACGACGTGCGCCAGGTTGCGGTGGGTCTGCCCGACCGCCTTGGGCACCCCGGTGGAGCCCGAGGTGAACAGCACGTAGGCGAGCGCGTCCGGGTCGACCGGGACCGGTCGCAGCGGGGCGGGCGGCACGTCGTCCAGCGGCACCACGGTCCGGCCGTCGGCGAGCCCGCTGGCCAGCTCCCGGTGCTCGGCGGCGCAGGCGATCGCGTCGACCCCGGCGGCGGCGAGCATGTGGCGCAGCCGCTCGACCGGGAACCCCGGGTCCAGCGGCACGTACGCGCACCCGGCTGCGAGGGCGCCGAGGAGCGCGGCGACGGTCGGCGCCCCGTGCGCGGTGAGCAGGGCGACCCGGTCGCCGGGTCGGACGCCGGCGGCGGCGAGCGCGGCGGCGTGGCCCCCGGCCGCGCCGGCCAGCTCGGCGTAGCTGACCTCGTGGGTCTCGCCGAGCAGGGCCGGACGATCACCGTGCCGCGCCGCGACGTCGCCGAAGCGATTGATGATCATAGAATTTGCCATGTCAGGGGGTTGACGTTTCCCCACAGATGGCAGGCGCGCAGGATTCCACGCTTGTGATCATGATCCCCCCCAGGACTTCACAATGGATGCAGAATAAAACTCAATCTCTCGATGGGAAGCGGATCGATGAAGGTCGAGCCGAAGGGGGGACGGGGGGCTGGAACCTCGGACGGCAGAATTCGTCCGATCATCCCTCTAGCGCGAAGACGATTTTCAGCGTAGAGAGCTACTCGCAAGTTATTTTCCGGTGAAAGTACTTCCGAACCGTGGAATCTTCGGTCAAGCGGTGCAATTGCCGGAGCTCAACCCGGTCTACTGGGGAGCGTCCTCACATATCGTACGGCGGACGCGGGATCGGGTCCACCATGACGTCGAAACCCCTCGGCAGCTGCGCCAGCAGATCCTGGAACTCGCCGACCGTCACCGCCTCGCGCAACGTGATGAGCACCGCCCGGGTGCCCACCTCGGCGACCGCGGGGTCCACCTCGGCCCGCTCGGCCACCCGCTGCACGAAGGCGACCGCTCCCCCGCCCCCGGCGGGCCCGACCGGCGCGGAGAGATAACTGCCCAGCTCGTCCGGCAACTGCGCGGCCAACTCCGCCGACTCGTTGCCGGTCACCCGCTCGGCGAGGGTCTGCAGCACCGCCCGGGAGATCGTGGCCGCCTGCTCGGTGGGCAGCTCGGCGCGGCTGGACACCGCCTCGACGAATCGGGGAAACCGCACGCCGCCCTCCTGTCGTCGCCGGCCCGCTGCCGGGTTGCCGACGACCCCAGTTCAACCGGCTGACGACCGGCGACGACCTGGAGCCGCCGGTGGGTACCCGCGACCCGGCGGGGCAAACGGCGGACGGCCGCGCCGATGACCGCCCGGCCCAGGGGTCAGCGCAGCGCGCCGGTCGACCGCAGGTGCTCGAAGACGAGCTGGTTGGCCGGGGAGACCCGGTGCCGGTCGGCGTAGCCGAGCCAGGCCAGCTCCTCGATCTCGCTCGCCGGCCGCAGCGTGCCCCGGTAGTCGGCGGCGTAACAGGTCATCCGCACCAGCGTCCCGGCGGCGCGCCCGTGCGCCTGCGCGGTGAACGTGCCGGCCGGCACGGCCGACTCCGGCACGATCGCGACACCCAACTCCTCGGCGATCTCCCGGGCCAGGGTCGCCAGGTCGGTCTCGCCCGGCTCCCGCTTCCCGCCCGGCAGGTACCAGACGTCCTTCCCCCGGGACCGGGCGCAGAGCACGCGGCCGTCCTCGATCCGGATCCAGGCCACCTTGTCGATCTCACGCACGGCACTCTCCCGGCTCGGCTGCCGCACGAGGTTATCGGACCCGCTGAGTAGGCTGCCCGCATGGCCCGCACCACCCACCCCGGCGCCTGCCCGCTGGACTGCCCGGACACCTGCGTCTGGCAGCTCACCGTCGAGGACGGCCGGGCCGTCGCGCTGCGCGGCGACCGCGACCACCCGTTCACCCGGGGCGCCCTCTGCGGCAAGGTCAACCGCTACCTCGACGCGGTCAACGGGCCCGACCGGCTGACCACCCCGTACGTCCGGACCGGGCCGAAGGGCGTCGGGCGGGTCGCCTACCGCCCGGCGAGCTGGGACGAGGCGGTCGAGCGGGTGGCCGCCGGGCTGCGCGCCAGCATCGACCGGGACGGCCCGGAATCGGTCCTGCCCTACTACTTCGCCGGCACCATGGGACATGTGCAGGGCTGGACGATGGGTCCCCGGCTCTTCGCGTACCTGGGCGCGTCGCGGCTGGACACCACCATCTGCACCGGCGCCGCGCGGGCCGCGCAAGGCTCGATCTACGGCGGCTCGGTCGGCTTCGAGCCGGAATCCATCGTGGACGCCCGGCTGATCGTGCTCTGGGGCGCCAACCCGCTCGCCACCAACCTGCACCTGTGGCCGTTCGTGCAGCAGGCCCGGGAGCGCGGCGCACACCTGGTGACCGTCGACCCGCTGCGCACCGACACCGCGGCACGCAGCGACGAGCACGTCGCGCCGCTGCCCGGCACCGACGCGGCCCTGGCGTTGGGGCTGATGCGGCACGTCCTCGACGCCGGCGCGGCGGATCAGCAGTGGCTGGCGGCGCACACCGTCGGCTGGCCGGAGCTGGCGGCCCGGCTCGGCGAGTGGCCGGTGGAGCGGGCGGCCGCCGAGTGCGGCCTGCCGGTCGAGGTGGTACGCCGCCTCGGCGAGCGGATCGCCACCACCCGGCCGACCGCCGTCCGGGTCGGGCTGGGCCTGCAACGGCACCACGGCGCGGGCCAGGCGATCCGGGCGATCTGCGCGCTGCCGCTGGTCACCGGCGACTTCCGGTATCCGGGCGGGGGCGCGCTCGTCTCGACCAGCGGACACCACCCGATCGACGAGGGACCGGTGATCCGGCCGCCGGACATGCCCGCCCCGCGGGCCCGGTCGGTGAACATGAGCCGGCTCGCCACCGTGCTCACCGGCGAGGCCGACCCGCCGGTGACGTCCCTGGTGGTGTTCAACGCCAACCCGGCCGCCACCGCCCCCGACCAGAACCGGCTGCTCGCCGGCCTGCGCCGCGCCGACCTGTGCACCGTCGTGCTGGAGCAACGCTGGACGGACACCTGCGACTTCGCCGACGTGGTGCTGCCGGCCACCATGCAGCCCGAGCACCTCGACCTGCACTCCTCCTACGGGCACCACTACACGACGCTCAACCTGCCGGCGACCCGGGCGCCCGGCGAGGCGCTGCCGAACACCGAGATCTTCCGCCGGATCGCTGCCGCGCTCGGGATCGACCATCCCCGGCTGCGGGACAGCGACGAGGACCTGGCCCGGCAGCTCCTGCACGGCACGCCGGTCAGCTTCGAGGAGCTGCGCGCGCGGACGTACGCCCGGACCAGCGGGGTGGCGGTCGGATCCGCCCCGTACGCCGACGGCGGCTTCCCCACCCCGGACGGGCGGGCCCGGCTGCACGACCCGGCGCTGGCCCGGCACGGGGTGGATCCGGTCGTCGGCTACACCCCGCCGATCGAGGCCGCCGACCCGGCGCTGGCCGGCCGGTTCCCGCTGGTGCTCATCGCCCCGGCCGGCCGGTACCTGATGAACTCCACCTTCGCCTCGCTGCCCTGGCACGCCCGGCGGACCGGGCCGCCCCGGGTGCACCTGCACCCCGACGACGCGGCGGCGCGCGGCCTCGCCGACGGGGACGCGGTGCGGGTGCACAACGACCGCGGGGCGTTCCTGGCGGCGGTCGCCGTGGACGACGCGACGCGGCCCGGGCTGGCGTTCACCTACAAGGCGTACTGGGCGCGGCTGAGCCCGGGACGGGCCACCGTCAACGCGGTCACCGCGGTCCGCGACGCCGACCTGGGCGGCGCGCCGACCTTCCACGACTGCCGCGTGGAGGTCGAGCCGGTGCCGGCCGAACTGCTGACGGCGGAGCCGCCCCAGGACGAGAAGGCCGCGCCGCCGCCACCGCGCGAGGCGACGGAGGACCCGGCCGGGCCGGCGTCACGATCGCCGGAGGCCGTGCCGGCCGGATGAGGCGGCGGGTTCCGCTCGGCGGGTACGCCGTCGTTCACGCCGGCCAGCACCCGGTCGGCGTCCCCGGGGCCGCATGGCCCGGACCCGTCCGTCCGCCATGAGCCGCCGGATACCAGCGGGGCGGCTCACCCCTCGGCGAGGGCGTCCAGCAGCAGGGCGGCGGTCCAGCTGAACGCCGGCGAGCCCAGCCCCGCCCCGGTGTCCGGGTGGAAGTACTCGTGGCAGCCGCTGCGGGCGACCAGCGCCAGCATCGACTCGCGCAGCCCGGCGGCCAGGTCGGGGCGGTGGTGGGTGAGCAGCCCGCGCCACAGCAGCCAGCTGGTGTTCAGCCAGCTCGGGCCACGCCAGTAGCGCAGCGGCTCGAAGTCCGGCGCGGTGCGGTCGTAGGTGGGCAGCGGGCGATCCATCCGGGCGGCGAGGCCGAACCGGGGCGAGCCCGCCTCGGCGAGCACCGCCTGCACCTGGCGGGCCGGCAGGTCGGGCAGGACGAGTGGCATCAGCCCGAGCACCGTGCGGGCCGGGATGAGCCGGTCGGCGCGTACGTCGCGCGGATGGAAGGTGCCGGTGGCCGGGTCGTACAGCCGGTCGACCAGGGCCTCGGTGATCCGGGCCGCCCGTTCCCGGTGCGGCCCCGGGTCGGCACCGACCACGGTGGCGATCCGGGCCAGCGCGTGCTCGGCCAGCCCGAGCGCCGCGTTGACCAGCGGGCACTCCACCAGGAACGGGTGCCGGCCGAGCAGCCCGTCGTCCCGGTAGCGGCCCGCCCGGTAGGCGTCGACGAGCGCCACGTAGCGCGCATAGTCGAGGTCCGTGGGGCGGTGCGCCGCGTCGGCGTGCGCGGTGTCGTGCCGGCGGTACGCCCGCATGATGTCGGCCTCGGCGGGCACCACGGCCAGCGGGGCGTCCCAGGCGGGACTGTTGTCCAGCCCGGACTCCCACGGGTGGACCACTGCGGCCAGCCCGGCGCCACCGACGTCGCGCCGCCCGGTCAGGTAGCGCTGCTGGGCGACCAGCCGCGGGTAGAGCTCACGCAGCGCCCGCACCGACGCCTCGGAGGGGGCACGGCGGTGCACCAGCCAGGCGGCCGGGGCGTGCACCGGCGGTTGGACGATCCCGGAGGTGGCCGCGGCGGGGGCGCCGTCGACGCGGGTCGAGTCCCAGAACTCCGGTCCGGGGAAGTACGAGCCGGCCCGCAGCGCGGGGTTGAACACGATGTGCGGCACCCGCCCGTCGGCCCACTGCGCGGCGAACAGGGTGCGCAGCTCCCGCCAGGCCCGGTCCGGGCGGAAGTGGGCCAACCCGACCGCGATGAACGCCGAGTCCCAGCTCCACTGGTGCGGGTAGAGGGTGCGCGACGGCACCGTGTGGTCGTGTTCCCAGTTGGCGTCGAGGGTGGTGATCGCCAGCCGGCGCAGCGCGGCGGCGCGTTCCGCACCGGCCACCCGAGCCGACGGATCCCCCGCACGCAACTCGGCAGGTGTGCCGGCACTCATGCGGCCACCTCGCTCCGCTCGGCAGCCCCATGAGGCTCCCCGGCACTGTGCCCGATGATTCGCTCACTGCGCTCGCTCATGCGGCCACCTCGTTCCGCTCGGCAGCCCCATGAGACTCCCCCGCACTGTGCCCGATGATTCGCTCACTCCGCTCGCTCATGCGGCCACCTCGCTCCGCTCGGCAGCCCCATGAGACTCCCCCGCACTGCGCCCGATGATTCGCTCACTCCGCTCGCTCATGCGGCTGCCTGCCGGGGGCGGGCCTGGGCGAGCACGGCGGCCGCCTGGCGCAGGGCGGCGACGGGCTCGCCGCGCAGCCGGCACTCGACGGCCAGCCAGCCGGCGTAGCCGAGGTCGTCGAGGGTACGCAGCAGCGCCGGCCAGTCCAGGTGGCCGGCGCCGGGCTGGTACCGGTTGGAGTCGCTGACCTGCACGTGCCCCAGGTATGGCGCGGCCGCGCGCAGCGCCGCGGGCACGTCGTCCTCCTCGATGTTCATGTGGAACGTGTCGGCGACCACGCGCACCGAGGGCAGGCCGACCGCCCGGCACAGGGCGACCGCCTCGTCGAGGCGGTTGACCATGTGGTCCTCGTACCGGTTGAGGGGTTCCAGGAAGAGGGTGACCCCCTCGGCGCGGGCGTGCTCGCCCAGCTCGCCCAGGGCGTCGACGAGCACCTGCCGATCGCCGTCGGGCGAGCGGGGCGGCTCGAACGGCGGCAGCCGGCGGGAGAACATCCCCCAGGCCGCGGGGGTCATCGCGCCGATCCCGCCGATCTCGGCGATCACCGAGAGCTGGGAGCGGAGGTTGCGCACCGCGTCCCCGGCCCGCTCCGGGTCGAAGTCACCGATGAAGTGGTCCATCTCGACGCAGACGGTGGGCAGCACCACGCCGTCGGCGCGGGCCCGGCGCAGCTCGGGCAGCCGCCGGGCGAACGCCAGCTCGCCGCGGCCGCGCAGCTCGATGCCCTGGTAGCCGAGCGAGACGGCGAGGGCGTACTTGTCGGACAGGCTGGCGCCGGGGAGCAGCTGCTCCTGGCAGGCGAGTGGAATGGCCATCAGAACCTCAGCACGACTTGGAGGACGGCATCGTCACCGCGGTCGAGCAACGCCAGCGCGTCGGCCACCGCGCCCGCGTCGACGACGTGGCTCACCAGCGGCAGCGGGTCGACGCTGCCCTCGGCCACCAGGTCCATGAAGGTGTCGGCGATCCTGGGCCCGGTCCACCGGCCGGCCGTGCCGGGCGCCGGGGTGGGCCCGGAGACCTGGGCCGCCACCAGCTGGATCCGGTTGTGGTGGAACTCCTCGCCGAGCCCCAGCCCGTGGGCGTACCCCTGGTAGAAGCCGGCGGCCACGACACGGCCGGCGTGGGTGGTGGCGCGGATGGCCTCGTGCAGCGCCGGGTACGACCCGGACAGCTCGAGGCAGACGTCCGCGCCGCGGCCGTCGGTGGCCGCGTGCAGCACGGCGGCGGCCGAGTCGATGGCGACGTCGACCGCCCGGCGGGCGCCGAACGCGGTGGCGTGCGCCAGCCGGACCGGCACCCGGTCGACCGCGACGACCCGGGCCCCGGACAGGACGGCGAGCCGGGTGCCGAGCAGCCCGATCACTCCCTGCCCGAAGACGCCGACCCAGTCGCCGAGGTGCAGGTCGCCGGCGAGCACGGCGGTCAGCGCGATGGCGCCCGGGCGGGCGAAGACGGCGGCGAGCGGGTCGAGGCCGGGGGCGAGCGGGGTGACCGTGGCGGCGGCCAGCACGGCCTCGGCCCGGTGCCCCCAGATGCCCCAGACGAGCTGGCCGGGCCGGCGGTCGGCGACGTCCGGGGCCACCTCGACCACCTCGCCGACCTCCTCGTAGCCGAAGCCGACCACCGGGTACGCGGGCGCGGCCTGCCGGGGCACGAACATGCGGGTGGCGTCGTCCCAGTCCTTGCTGAGCCGGGGGTTGCTGCCCCGGTAGAGGGTCAGCTCGGTGCCGGCGGAGATGCCGGAGTAGCGGGTGCGGACGCGGACCTGGCCGGGGCCGAGCGGGTCCGGGGGGCAGGGCTCCAGGCTGACGCGTCGGGGCCCGGCCAGAGAGACAACCCAATTGGCCATGGCGTCGCTCCGAGGGAAGTGCCGACCACGATTCTAACCGAAAAAATCGGCATATGTGGTTCGATTGATCAATCGATGGGTATTGAAGGCACGCCGTGCTCTTTTGAGAGGAGTGCCACGATGTCATCACCCTCGAGGCGGCTGCTCGCCACCAGTCTGATCCTGGCACTTGCCGGGACCGGGCTGCTGGCCTGCAGCGACGACCAGCAGAAAGACGACAGTTCCCGGCTCACTGTGTGGAGCCTGGAGGACGTGGCCGACCGGGTCAACGCGACCAAGGCGATCATCGCCGACTACACCGCGAAGACCGGGGTCAAGGTGGACCTGGTCACCGTCAACGAGGACCAGTTCCCCTCCCTCATCGCCTCCAGCGCCGCCGCCGGCGACCTGCCCGACGTGGTCGGGTCGCTCCCGCTGGCCGGCGTCCGGACCCTCGCCGGCAACGAGCTGCTGCAGCCGGACGCCAACACGGCGATCGTCGACAAGCTGGGTCGGGACACCTTCTCCCCGCGGGCACTGGAGCTGACCGCCGAGGACGGCACACAGCTCGCCGTCCCCAGCGACGGGTGGGGGCAACTGCTGATCTACCGCAAGGACCTGTTCGCCGCCGCCGGCCTGCCTGCCCCCGACACGTACGAGAAGATCGCCGCCGCGGCGGCGAAGCTGGACACCGGCGGCGTCGCCGGCATCACCGCGGCCACCGCCCCCGGTGACGTGTTCACCCAGCAGACCTTCGAGCACCTGGCCCTGGCCAACAACTGCCAGCTCACCGACGACTCGGGCGCGGTGCAGTTGGACTCCCCGGAATGCGTCGAGGCGTTCCGCTTCTACGGCGAGCTGATGCGCGACCACTCGGTCAAGGGCGCGCAGGACGTGGACACCACCCGGGCCACCTACTTCGCCGGCAAGGCGGCCATGCTGATCTGGTCGCCGTTCATCCTCGACGAGCTGGCAGGGCTGCGCAACGACGCCAAGCCGACCTGCCCGCAGTGCCAGCGGGACCGGGCGTTCCTGGCGAAGAACAGCGGCTTCGTCACCGCGATCAAGGGCCCGAACGGCACGGAGCCGGCCCAGTACGGCGAGATCAGCTCGTGGGCCGTGCTCGACGGCGCGGCCAACCCCGCGAAGTCCTTCGTGGAGTTCATGCTCTCCGACGGCTACCCGCGCTGGTTCGGGATGTCCCCCGAGGGCCGTTTCCCCGTCCGCAAGGGCACCGGCGACGACAAGGAGAAGTTCCTCACCGCCTGGAACACCAGCCAGGCCGGGGTGGACACCAAGCGGCCACTGGCGCAGGTGTACGGCGAGGACGTGCTGGCCACCCTGCGCCGCAGCCCGGACACCTTCGAGCGCTGGGGGCTCACCCAGGGCCAGGGCAAGCTGGTCGGGGCGATCCTCGGTGAGCTGCCCGTGCCGAAGGCCCTCGCCGACGTGATCGCCGGGAAGTCCGACCCGGTCGGTGCCGCCAGGCGGGCGAAGAAGGACGTCGAGGCGATCAAGGCGGGCGTCAATTGACCGCCACCGCACCGCAGGCCGGCCGCTCCCCCACCCGGGAGCGGCCCCGCCCCGGCCGACGCCCGCTCACCCTGCGCCACCGCGAGTCCCGGGCCGGGCTCGCGCTGGTCACCCCGACGCTGCTCGTCGTGGTGGCGGTGATCGGCATCCCCATCGTCTGGACGATCGTCCTGGCCTTCCAGCGGGTACGCCTGGCCACCCTGCGCAAGACCGGCCTGTTCGGCGAGCTGACGCTGGACAACTTCGACCGGGTGCTGCACACCCCCGGCTTCGCCGGGACGCTCTGGACCACGCTGGTCTACAGCGTCGGCGGCACCGCCGGGTCGATCCTGGTCGGGCTCGTCGCGGCGCTGGTGGTCCGCCGCCCCTTCCGGGGCCGCACCGTGGTCCGGGCGTCCATGCTGCTGCCGTACGTGGCGCCGGTGGTCGCGATGACCTTCGTCTGGCAGGTGATGCTCGACCCGCAGCTCGGCATCGTCAACGACTGGGGACGGCGGTTCCTCGGCTGGGACACGCCGATCCCGTTCCTCTCCCAGGACTCCACCGCGCTCTGGACGGTCATCGCGTTCGAGGCGTGGCGGTACTTCCCGTTCGCCTTCCTGTTCCTGCTGGCCCGGCTGCAGGCCGTACCCGGTGAGCTGGAGGAGGCGGCCCGGGTCGACGGGGCCACCCCGACCCAACGGTTCCGGCACATCCTGCTGCCGCAGCTGATGCCGGTGATCGCGCTGCTGGGGGTGCTGCGGTTCATCATGACGTTCAACAAGTTCGACGACGTCTACCTGCTCACCGGCGGCTCGGCCGGCACCGAGGTGGTCAGCGTCCGGGTCTACCAGTTCCTCACCGCGCGTACCGACATCGGCGCCGCGGCGGCGCAGGCGGTCGTGCTGGCCGTGGTGCTGATCGTCTTCGTCGCGATCTACCTGCGCTTCTTCGCCCGGCGAGGGGAGGCGTGATGGACCGGGACCGGATCGAGACGGTCAGCCTGCGCTGGCTGCGCCGGCTGGTGATCGCCGGCTTTCTGCTGGTCACCCTGCTGCCGTTCTGGTACATGCTGGTGCTCTCGGTACGCCCCATCGAGCGGCTGCTGCTCGACCCGGGCTCGCTGCTGGTGCCGGCCGGCGAGCTGACCGTCGCCACGTACGTCGAGGTGCTCAAGGCCACCGAGGACGGCGGGCAGGGCTTCCTCACCTTCATCCGCAACAGCGGACTCGTCGCGCTGGCCGCCACGGCGCTCACCCTGCTGGTCGCCATCCCCGGCGCGTACGCGGTGTCCCGGCTGCGGTTCTTCGGCCGGCGGCAGGTCCACGCGCTGTTCCTCGCGGTGTACCTGTTCCCGTCGATCGTCATCGCGATCCCGCTGTTCGTGGTCTTCACCCGGGCCGGGCTGCGCGGGTCGCTGGTCGGGCTGGTGCTGGTCTACCTGTCCCAGACGCTGCCGGTCTCGGTCTACATGCTGAAGAACTACTTCGAGACGATCCCGGTCAGCCTGGAGGAGTCCGCCGCGATCGACGGCGCCGGTCGGCTCGGCGTCATCCGCCGGGTCAGCCTCCCCCTGGCCGCGCCGTCGGTCATGGCGGTCGCCCTGTACGACTTCATGATCGCCTGGAACGAGTTCCTGTTCGCGCTGCTGTTCCTCATCGACCGGCCGAACCGGTGGACCGTGTCGCTCGGCCTGTCGCTGCTCTCCGACGGGGTCGAGGTCCCCAAGACCGTGCTGATGGCCGGGTCGGTGATCCTCACCCTGCCCATCGTGGTGCTCTTCTTCGCCAGCGAGCGGCTGCTCACCGAGGGGCTCACCAGCGGCGCCGAGAAGGGCTGACCGCCCCGCCGCCAGGCGCCCGGATTTCACCCCCGCGCCTGGCGGCACCACCCTTCCCGCCCGGATCATCCGATTCTCGGCCTGTTCCCGGAAAGCGCTGGTCAGCCGGGCGATAGTGGCCACGCTCTCGGTGAACCTGTGCCCTGCCGAGGCCGCTCACGAGATCAGTTACCGTGGCGGCATGGGCAAGCCGACCCGCTGGGTGACCGACACCCAGCCCGGACACTCGCAGTGGTACATCGACCGGTTCCGCCGGCTCGCGGCCGAAGGGGCGGACCTGGCCGGTGAGGCGCGGCTGCTGGACGCACTGGTCCCGCCGCACGCCCGCATCCTGGACGCCGGCAGCGGCACCGGCCGGGTCGGCGCCGCACTCGCCGCCCGCGGCCACCGCGTCGTCGGGGTGGACGCCGACCCGGCCCTGATCGAGGCGGCCCAGGCCGACTACCCTGGGCCGCGCTGGCTGGTCGGCGACCTCGCCGAGCTGGACCTGGCCGCGCAGGGCGAGCCGGAGCCGTTCGACGCCGCCCTGTGTGCCGGCAACGTGATGACGTTCGTCGCGCCCGGCACCGAGCGCGCGGTGCTGAGCCGGATCGCGGCGCACGTCCACCCGGACGGACTCGTGGTGGTCGGCTTCGGCACGGACCGCGGCTACCCGCTCGCCGACTTCGACGACGACGCGGTGGCGGCCGGGCTCCGGCTGGAGCACCGCTTCGCCACTTGGGACCTGCGCCGGTGGCAGGAGGACGCCGACTTCGCGGTCGCCGTCCTACGCAAACCGGCCGCCTGACCCACGGCGGCCGACCTCGCCACGGCATGCGCGACTCGCGAGAGCGACGCGACTTCGGCGAGCTTGCGGCTTCCGGCCTGCCCTGATGCCGCAAGTTCACCGAGCCGGTGTGGATCTTGGCGGCGGCCGGTCGGGCTGATCGTCAGGCCGGGGCGGCGACCGTGCGGGCGGCGGCCGGGTCGAGCGGGCTGCCGGCTGGGACCAGGCTGACCAGGCTGGCGGGCAGCCGGACCGGGCGGACGCCCGCGTAGCCGAGCATGCCGAGCACGTCCGCGCCGGTGAGCGCGTACCGCCGGCCGAGGTCGGTGACCACGTTGACCGCGCCGCCGGTGGCACCGGGCGCGGCGACGGACTCGACCACGGCACCCCGCCCCGGTTCGACCACCAGCTGGTCGACGAGGCCGCCACGCCCGGTCGGCGTACCCGGGGCGGCGGAGAGGTCCGGCGGGGTGGCGCCCACCCGGACGTCGCGTACGCCGGTGTCGTCGCCGACCCGGGCGCAGAGCGCCCCGCCGTCGACGGTGGCCAGCCGGGGCGGCACGGCCGGCGGGGCGGTGGGCCCGGCGGGCACCCGGTCGCGGAGCTTGGGCAGGGCGGCGAAGCGGCCGAGAGTGATCGGCTTCGGGTCGCCCTGACCGGTGCGGGCGAGCAGCAGGGCGGCCTGGAGTTCGGTGACCCCGGCCAGCCCGTCCCGCTCGGCCACCGCGTACTGCCGGCCGCCGCCCGAGTTGCGGACCAGGTAGACGTCGCCGACGGTGGCGCCGGCGACCCGGTCGGAGGGCGCACCGAGGCCGGGTACCGGGGGCGGGGCCAGGTCGGCGCCGGCCGGCACGGCGTGCAGCAGCGCCGGGGCCACCGGCACGGCCCGTTCCCGGGTCGCGGCCAGCGCGGCCAGCACCCGGTCGGTGTCGCGGAGCAGGTAGCGCCGGTCGTGCCAGAGCAGGTGCAGGGTGCCGTCCGGGTGGCGCAGCAGCAGCCCCTGCTCGCCGAGGGGCCGGCCGCCGGTGGCGTCCCGCCCGACCAGCAGCGCCGACCGCGCCCCGGTACGCCCCGCCTGGGTCGCGCTGACCGAGCAGACGGTCCACGCTCCGGTGACGAGCCGCCCCGGGGCGGGCAGCGAGTCCGGGGCGTCGGCGATGCCGAGCGGCAGGCCGCGCGGCACCCCGTCGATGGTGCGGCGGGTGACCAGCACGGTCTTCGGCCGCTCCGCGCCGATGATCAGCAGCGCGGAGGCGTAGTTGAGCACCGGGTGGAGCTTCTCCTCGCGATAGACGAACCGTGCGCCGGACTCCTTCTCCACGATCACCGCGGTCGGGTCGCGCCAGGAACTGCCGCCGCCGGCGAAGAGGCCGTACAGGGCGACGCCGCCGAGCGCGATCACGGCGACCAGCACGCTGGCCAGGCCGGCGCCGGCCAACCGCCGGAACGGCGACTGCGCCGGGTCGGTCTCCCGCATCACCAGCGCGGCGACCGCCCGCTGGACGGTGAACTGGTACGAGTGGAGCTGGTCCTGCCGCGACGGCATCGGGTCCCTTCCGGTGGATCGTCGGGGCCACAGGATAAGCGCTGTGTCGATCTCTCGTTGACCCTGCGTGTCAGCGGCTCGCGGTCGGGCCGGCCCGAGGGCGAGCCGGTGCGGATCTGGCCGAGACCCCGATCAGTGGCGGACGGGTACCCCCGGGGGTATGCTGGGGTACGGGAGGTAACGCAATGAAGCTTCAGCCTGAGATGACCAGCGAGGCGCTGACCCGGCTCAAGCGGGCCCGGGGCCAGCTCAACGCCGTCATCGAGATGATGGAGAACGGCGAGGACTGCCGGGCCGCGTTGACCCAGCTCGCCGCCGTGTCCAAGGCGATCGACCGGGCCGGCTTCAAGATCATCGCCTCCGGGATGCGGCACTGCGGCACCGCCGGCGACCGGGGCGAGCAGCCGGAGATGACCGAGGAGGAGCTGGAGAAGCTCTTCCTCGCCCTGGCCTGACCAAGAATTCGACGCCCACGCCGCCTGAGCGCGGCGTGGGCGGGTAATCGCGCCCGTAACCCGGGCCGAAGTCTGCCTTCCAGATACCCCCCGGGGTATATGGGAGGATGGGGAAGGAGAACGGCAAATGGCAGTCGAGGTGTCCGTCGTGGCGACGTCCTCGCTCGGCGACCGCAGCTACCTGGCCTCCCATGGACGGGTCGCGATCGTGGTCGACCCGCAACGGGACATCGACCGGGTCCTTTACCTGGCCGGGGCGAAGGGGGTGCGGATCACCCACGTGATCGAGACGCACATCCACAACGACTACGTCTCCGGCGGGCTCGAACTGGCCCGGTTGACCGGCGCCCGCTATCTGGTGGCCGCGGCCGACGAGGTCGGCTTCGACCGGATGCCGGTCTCCGACGGCGACGTGGTGCCCATCTCGGACGCCCTGCGCCTCCGGGTGGTGGCCACCCCGGGTCACACCTTCCACCACCTGTCGTACGTCCTCGACGAGGCCACCGACGACGGTTGGCAGCCGGCGGGGGTCTTCACCGGTGGTTCCCTGCTGTTCGGCACGACCGGGCGCACCGACCTGCTCGGCCCGGAGCACGCCCACGAGCTGGCCCAGCACCAGCACGCCTCGGCGAAGCGGCTGGCCGACCTGCTGCCCGACGGCGCCCAGGTGTGGCCCACGCACGGCTTCGGCAGCTTCTGCTCGGCCGCCCAGGCCGACGCCCCCGACTCGACCATCGGCCGGGAGAAGCAGGCGAACCCGGTGCTGCGACTCGCCGCGGACCAGTTCGTGACCGAGACCCTGGCCGGGCTCGACGCCTACCCGGCGTACTACGCCCACATGGGGGTGGCCAACCTGGCCGGGCCGGTCCCGGTGGACCTCACCCCGGTGACCCGGGCCGACCCCGCGCAGTTGCGCGAGCGGATCGCCGCCGGCCAGTGGGTGGTGGACCTGCGGCACCGCAAGGCGTACGCCGCCTCGCACCTGGCAGGCACGGTCAGCCTCGGGCTGGACGGGCCGATGTCGACCTGGCTCGGCTGGCTGATCGACTGGGGAGTACCGATCACGCTGCTCGCGGAGACGCCGGAGCAGGTCGCCGACGCCCAGCGCGAGTTGGTCCGGATCGGCATCGACCGGCCCGCCGCCCAGGCCACCGGCACGGCCGAGCAGTGGGCGGCCACGCCCGACCAGCTCCGGGAGCTGCGGATGGCCGACTTCTCGGCGTTGGCCGCGGCCCACGCGGGCAACACGCCCGCCGGCCTGCCCGCGCCGGACGTGGTCCTCGACGTGCGGATGACCAACGGGTGGCGCGCCGGCCACGTCGACGGCGCGGTGCACATCCCGCTGCCCGACCTGCCCCGGCGGCTCACCGACGTACCGGCCGGCGTCGTCTGGGTGCACTGCGGCTCCGGCTACCGCGCCACCGCCGCGGCGTCGCTGCTGGCGAACGCCGGCCGCGAGGTCGTCGTGATCGACGACAGGTTCGACCGGGCCGCCACGGCCGGCGTGGCCATGGCCGGCAACGCCTGAGCCGGACCCGAATCCGGCCGGCGCGTCCTGGCGCCGGCCGGTGCCCCACCCTGCCGCCAACCCATGGCGATTTGCCCCAGAACGAGGAGAGATGAGCGCTTCCGAGACCACCCGCCCGGCCACCCTGGACGCCGCCGCGCTGCGCGAGCTGATCGACTCCGGGCGGTCTCCCCGCCTGCTCGACGTACGCACCCCGGCCGAGTTCGAGACCGCCCACATCCCCGGCGCCTACAACGTCCCGCTGGACCTGCTTAAAGAACACCGGGCGGAGCTGCGCGACCACCTCGACGAGGAAGTCGTGCTGATCTGCCGCTCCGGCGCCCGCGCCGGGCAGGCCCACCAGGCGCTCGCCGAGCTCGGCCTGCCGAACCTGAAGGTCCTCGACGGCGGCATGCTCGCCTGGCAGGCGACGAACGCTCCGATCAAGCAGGGCAGGCAGCGCTGGGACCTGGAGCGTCAGGTCCGGCTCGTCGCCGGCTCGATCGTGCTGCTCAGCGTCCTGGGCTCGGTGCTGGCGCCGGGTCTGAAGTGGGTCGCCGGGTTCATCGGCGCCGGGCTGACCTTCGCGGCGGTGACCAACACCTGCGCGATGGGCATGCTGCTGAGCAAGCTGCCGTACAACCGGGGCGCGAGCTGCGACCTGGACACCATCGTCGGCCACCTGCGCGACACCCGGCCATGACCGGCACCGTCGTCCTCACCGTCGGCCTCGCCGTGCTGATCGGGGTCAGCCTCGGCCTGCTGGGTGGCGGCGGGTCGATCCTCGCGGTGCCGCTGCTGGTCTACGTCGCCGGCCTGCCCGCGAAGGAGGCGATCGCCACCTCCCTGCTCGTGGTCGGCGCCACCAGCGCCGTGGCCCTGCTGCCGCACGCCCGGGCGGGACGGGTCCGCTGGCGTACCGGGTTGGTCTTCGGTGTCGCCGGGATGGCCGGCGCCTACGCGGGTGGCCGGTTGGCCGCGTTCGTCCCGTCGGCGTTCCTGCTCACCGGGTTCGCGCTGATGATGCTGGCCACCGCGGTCGCGATGATCCGGGGCCGGCGCGCCACCGCGGGGCGGCCGGTGCCGCACGAGCTGCCGGTGCTCCGGGTCGTCCTCGACGGGATCGTGGTCGGGCTGGTCACCGGCCTGGTCGGCGCCGGCGGCGGCTTCCTGGTGGTGCCCGCCCTGGCCCTGCTCGGTGGGCTGCCGATGCCGGTGGCGGTCGGCACCTCGCTGGTGGTGATCGCCATGAAGTCCTTCGCCGGCCTGGCCGGGTACCTGTCCAGCGTGCGCATCGACTGGGGGCTGGCGGTCACGGTGACCGTCGCCGCGGTGCTCGGCAGCGTCCTCGGCGGCCGGCTCGCCGGACGCGTCCCGGCCGACCTGCTGCGCCGGGCCTTCGGCTGGTTCGTCGTGGTGATGGGCGTCTTCGTGCTCGCCCAGCAGCTTCCGGCCGGACTGGGATTGGCGGTGGCCGCGCTGGGGGCGCTCGCACTGGCCGGTACGGTCACCGTGGCGGCGGGGCGACGCCGCCGAAGGAGGAAACACAGTGGACAGCAACGGCTGGGACGCGCGCTACGCGAGCAGTACGGATCTGGTGTGGGGCGCTGAGCCCAACCGGTTCGTCGTCGAGGCGGTCGACGGGTTCACCCCCGGCAGCGCGCTCGACCTGGCGGCCGGCGAGGGACGCAACGCGGCCTGGCTGGCCGAGCGCGGCTGGCGAATCACGGCGGTGGACTTCTCGCCGGTGGCCGTCGAGCGGGGTCGCGAGCTGGCCGCCCGCCGGGGCGTAGCGGTGGAGTGGCGGGTCGCGGACGTGACCACGTACCGGCCGGTGCCGGGCAGCTACGACCTGGTCCTGATCAGCTACCTGCACCTGCCCGCCGAGGACCTGGCGCGGGTGCTCGACGCGGCGCGGCAGTCGCTGCGCCCCGGCGGCACCCTGGTCGTGATCGGCCATGACCGAGCCAACCTCACCGGCGGCACCGGCGGCCCGCAGGACCCGGCCATCCTGCTCACCCCGGAGGCGGTGGTCGACGGGCTGGCCGGGCTGCGCATCCAGCGGGCCGAGACCGCCCGCCGTCCGGTGCCCACCCGCGACGGCGGCAGCGTCGACGCCCTCGACACGGTCGTCGTGGCGACCCGACCCGACGCCTGATCCGCCCCGCCGGCCCGGAGGCTAGCGTCGGGCCATGGACGCCGACCGGCCGCCGATCCGGCCCGCCCTACCCGATCAGGTCCGCCCGGCGGGCCGCGCCCCGGCCGAGGCTGAGACGACCGACGGCCCCGTGCCGGGCGGCCCGGCGCTGACGGAAGCGGGCACGACCGGTGCCCCCTCGGAGACCCGGCCGAGCGACGCCCACCGGCGTCCTGGCGGCGACCACGTCTCGTCGTGGACGCGGTGGCGCTGCTGGCGGCCGTGTTCGCCGGGCTGGGCTTGATCGGCGTCGCCTGCGGCGGCTGGATGGCCGTGGGCGCGCGGAACAGCCCCGAGGGCATGGCCGGGCTGGCCGCGTACGTCATGCTTCTGCTCTCCGGCACGGTGGCCGTGGGCGCCACCACCGTCACGGCGATCGCCCTGTACGCGCGCGGGTCGAACCGTGTCGCGGCCGCCCTCGGCGCGCTCGCGATCGCCGGCGTGGTCGGGCTCTTCCTCCTGCGGTTGACGGCGTGAGGGCGGCGTCTCCCGCGTTCACGGGCGCAGGATCAGGCGGATCGGGTTGCCCTGCTTCTCCTGGACCCGGCGCACCGCCTCCGGCGCGTCGGCCAGCGACAGCACGTCGCTGACCGACGCGGACAGGTCGAGCCGACCCAGCCCGGTGAGCGTCACCAACTGCCCGACGTGCTCGGCCTCGGAGCCGTAGTGGCCGAGCACCGCCTGCCGGTTGTAGGTGAACCGGCTGTCCGACGGGATGCTGACCGGCTGGTTGGCGATGCCGGCGAGCACGAGCCGCCCGTGCCGGCCGAGCACGGTCAGGGCCTGTTCGCGGACCGCGGGGACGCCGGCGAAGTCGAAGGCGACGTCGAGCCCCCGGCTACCGACCAGCTCCAGCATGGCGTCCTTGAAGCCGCCGTCCTTCGGGTCGAGGGCCAGGTCCGCGCCGAGGGCCAGCGCCCGGTCCCGGGCCGCCGGCAGCGGGTCCACGGCGATCACCGGGGCCGCGCCCACCAGCAGCAGCAGCTGCACCGCGTGCGCGCCGAGACCACCGACGCCCCACACCGCGGTCGCCTCCGCCGGTCGGACCCGCCCGGTGTCGGTGATCGCGGCCCAGGGCGTGGAGACCGCGTCCGGGATGATGCAGGCCTGCTCGAACGGGAGTAGGTCCGGGACGGGGACCAGGGTGCCCTCGCGGGCCAGGGCGTACTCGGCCCAGCCGCCGTCGTAGTCCACGCCGCGGGTGAGCACCAGGTCGAAGCGGTCCCGCTCCCCCGCCTGAAGCAGCACCCGCTGGCCCGGCTCCCAGCCCCGCACCCCCTCACCGAGCGCGTCCACGGTGCCCGCGACCTCGTGGCCGAGGGTCACCACGTCGCCGGGCAGGTACAGCGGGGTGAGGGTGCCGTCGATCAGGTGCACGTCCGACAGGCACACCCCGGCGGCGGCGACCCGGATCCGGACCTCGCCGCGTCCCGGCTCGGGCACCGGGACCTGCTCCATCCGCAGTGCCCGCTCGGTCAGGTGCAGCCGTCCGGCCAGCATGTCCGCCACGCTCGGCTCCTTCCTTAGCCGTCCTTGATCCCGACGGCTCCAGGTCGCTGCGCGGCGGCAGACCGGTGTCCGGTCCGGAGCGCCGCCTGGCGGTGCGGAGGCCGCGTTCTGGCCGCCAGCCGAGCTGGAGTCGTCGTGGGCGTACCCGGGGTGGACCGGGCGATGCCCCCGGCGGCGGAAAAAGGGGGTCCGAGCGCGGCGGACGGCCGGGCCGGGCCCGGACGGGCCGGTAACATCCGCCTCACGGAACCGGCGGAGAGGACCACCCGGTGGGCGCGCGATTCGAAGAACTGGCCTGGCGGGAGACGCCGATCGGTGAGTTGAGCCTGCGCCGGCGCCGCGAGCCCTCGCTCGACGTCGACGTGTACGAGGTGAAGCTCGACGACGAGTACCTGATGTCCAGCCTGTTCCCGGTCGCGGAGATCGAACTCGCCCGGCTCGGGCTGGCCACGCTGGCCGGGGACGCCCTGGACGTGGTGGTGGGCGGCCTCGGGCTCGGCTACACCGCGCGGACCGCGCTGGAGGACCCGCGGGTCCGGTCGCTGCTGGTGGTCGAGGCGATCGAGGACGTGATCGACTGGCATCGGCAGGACCTGCTGCCGTTCGCCGCCGGGCTGGCCGCCGACCCGCGTACCCGGTTCGTCCGGGCGGACTTCTTCGCGGCGGTGGCCAGCGGCGCCGGCTTCGACCCGGAGTCGCCGGGCCGGCGGTTCCACGCGGTGCTGCTCGACGTGGACCACTCGCCGCGTCAGGTGCTGCACCCCAGCCACGCCGGCTTCTACACGGTGGACGGGCTGCGCCGGCTCGCCGCGCTGCTGCACCGCGACGGGGTCTTCGCGCTGTGGTCGAACGACCCGCCCGATCCGGCGTTCCAGCGGGTACTCACCGAGGTGTTTCCGACCTCGGTGGCGCACGTCGTCCGTTTCGCCAACCCGCTGCAGCGCCGGGAGTCCGCGAACACCGTCTACGTGGCCCGGCACTGACCGGCCCCGGTCGTGCGGGCGGCTCCCGGCCGGCACGCCGGGAGCCGCCCGCGGTGGGAGATCTCAGCCGAGCACCAGCGCGGGGTTCGCCCGCAGCGCGGCGACCACGGGGGCCGGCGCGGTCCTCGGCGACCCGGCGGCGTACGGGGGCCGCGGGTCGTACTCGATGCCGAGCTGGAGGGCCTGGGCGACCCCGTCGCCGGCGATCCGGCCGGCCATGGTGAGCGCCATGTCGACGCCGGCCGAGACGCCGGCCGACCGCCTGCGGCAGCGCGACGCTCTCATCGCCTTCCGTAATGCTCGGCGATGGTGGTGAACGCCGCTTTGGGCTCCCACGGCAGGTCGGGGTAGGTGTCTCCGTGGCGGTCGTCGAAGACCTTGACGATGCCGTAGCTGGCCAGGTCCAGGTCGTCGCGGGGATCGCCGTCGGGGCGGTGCGGGTGGTCGTAGAGCGCGAAGAGGAACACGAAGGCGGTGTCGACGCCCTCGGCGTCGAAGACCTCCAACAGTTCGCGTAGGTAGGCCGCCTGGCCGGCCTCGTCGCGGACGTACTTCCCGTTGAGTCGGACCGGCCCGGTGTCCTGGTCGTACTCGACGATCTCCAGTCCTTGCGCGCCCCGGTCGCCCGCGCCCTGGTAGGTGGCTGAGCCGAATTCGGTGATCGCGACCGGCTTTCCTTGAAGTGCCGGGCTGCGCATGCCCTCGGCGAACATCTCGGCGAACGTCGCGGCGGTCGCGGCCGACCGGTAGACGTCCATGGACACGATGTCGAAGGGCGTCCAGTCGACGCGGTCGATTGGCACCGAGGCGTAGGTGAGTTTGCCACCGAACCGCTCGCGGACCAGGGCTACGGCTCTGCCGAGGAAGTCGTTGACCCGGGCGCCGGCCTCGGCAATCAGGTCGCGCACGCGGTGCGGCTGGCTCAGCAGCCCGATCCGTTCCTCGGTGGTGTCGCCGGGCAGGAATCCCGGGTTCATCAGGCTCAGCTCGGCGCCGGTGACGAACACGACCTCACCGCCGCGCCGCCGCAGCCGCTCCGCCCGCTCGGCGCAGTCGGCGAACAGCGACAGCATCTCGTCGGCAGTCATCTCCAGCGGATACGGCGAGAACCAGACCTCCAGGCCCAGGTCGACGGCGAACGTCGCGGCGGTCTCGAGCCGCTCGGGATCGCCGCCGGTCACGCGGACGGCAGTGCAGTGCAGATCATCCCGGATGATGTGTAGTTCGCGTTCGACCAGCTCCAGCTCGAAGCGCTGGCGGGAGTTCAGGCCATGGCGGACGAATCCGGTGTCGTAGGTGATGCCTCTGGCACGCACGCGTGGGTCCCTTCCGCGTCTCAATAAGGTACTGGTAGTACCGTATTTTGACGGAGGTCGCACGTCAAGTGGATGCTTGGAAGGAACGAGCAGTACCGAGCGCAAGGAAGAGCATGTCGGACGACCCGATGACGCAGGCCCGTGCTGGACAGACCCGACGACGGGGCGCGGCACTGGAGGAGGCGATCCTGCGCGCCGCGGCCGATGAACTCACCGAGTCCGGGTACGCGGGGCTGTCCATGGACCGGGTCGCCAAGCGGGCAGGCACCAACAAGAACGCGATCTACCGCCGCTGGCCGGACCGCCTCACTCTCGGCATCGCCGCCTACAAGCAGTTGGCCACGACGATCCAAGCCCCCGACACCGGCAGTCTGCGCGAGGATGCCCTGGAACTGCTGCGCCGAGCCAATCAGCACTGGAGTTCGCCGCTCGGCGCCATCCTGCGGGAACTGCTGGCGGCGGCCGGCAGCGCGCAGAACCTCGCGGCGCAACTACCGGAGCAATCCACCGACGCCATGACCGCCATGTGGCTGGCGATCCTGGGACGCGCCGTCGCCCGCGGGGAAGCCTCCCCTGAATCCCTCCACCCCCGGGTCGCCACCGTGGCGATCGTCCTGCTCCGGAACGAGTTCGTCACGCGAGGCGTGCCCACCGCACCCGACGAGGTCCTCATCGCCATCGTCGACGAGGTATACCTGCCGCTCGTGCGGAAGCGCGCAATGCCATAGTCCGCGCAGTCAAGGCGAACCGGCGGTGAGGTGTCAGCTGAAGCCGGGTTCCCGCGCGACGGCTGCCGCCGCGGGGAGCCGTCCCTACTCGATCGACGGCGGGCGCCAGTCGGCGTAGCGGGCCATCGAGCGGAGAGCCAACCGCGGCGGGGTCACGCGCATGATGATGTTGCGGGCGGCCACGGCGACCGGGTGTGCAGTTGCTGGCCGAAGCGGCCGATCGCGCGGGACGCCTTCGCCACCTGCTGGCTCCGTGGGCGGCGTTGCCGGTCGTAGGTAACCAGGTCGTCCGGCCGATCGGCGACGGCGGCGAGGACGACGGCGTCCTCGAGCGCCTGGTTGGCACCCTGGCCGAGGTTGGGTGTCATGGCGTGAGCGGCGTCGCCGAGCAGGACGACCCGGCCCTTGACGTAGGTGGGGAGCGGCTCGTCGAGGCAGGCAAGTTCGTCGCGCAGGACGGTGTCGGTCGCGCCGATGAGGGCGGGGATCGGGTCGTGCCAACTGCCGAACCGGGCCTGCACCTGGGTCACCTCGTCGACGTCCGGCTGGGTGGGCGCGGTGTTGACGGCGGCGAACCAGTACACCCGTCCGTCGGCGAGCGGCACCATCCCGAACTCGGCGCCACGGTCCCAGGTGATCGCGACGACGAGGTCCCTGTCCCAGGTCGGCGTCACTCCGCGCCATGCGGTCACGCCGACGCGCACCGGGCCGGCGCCATCCGGCCACAGCAGTCTCCGCACGGTGCTGTGGATCCCGTCCGCCCCGACCACCAGATCGGCTCGTTTCCGGACGAGTCCGTCCCGGCTTCGATACGTGACGTCCCCGTCGGCGGTGACGGCACTGACCTCGGCACCGGTCACGACGGTGCCTTCCGGCAAGGCGCCGAGCAGGATCTCGTGCAGGGTGGCACGGTGGACACCGACCGCTGCGGTGCCGAGCAGGTGCTCCATCTCGTCAGCGCCGATGCGGGCAATCCACCGGCCGTCGGGCCGGCGGGTGCCACCGGACATACCGGCACGCCCCAGATCCCGGACGGCCGCGCCGAGACCGAGGGTGTCGAGACAGCGCAGCCCGTTCGCCTGGAGCACCAGGCCAGCCCCGACCGGCCTGAAGGTGGCGACACGCTCGAGCACGGTCACCTGCCAGCCCTTGAGAAGCAGGCCCACGGCCGTGCTCAACCCGCCGATACCTGCACCGATCACCACGGCCGTCCGGTCCATCCGCACACCGTCTTTCTACAGGTGTAGAAGATCATACTACAGCCGTAGAAGGGAGACGCAACACCATGACGACCGACCGGTTCGCGGTCCTGACCGACGCCGCGATCGACGTGCTCGCCGAACTCGGCATGCGCGGCCTCACCCACCGCGCCGTCGATGCTCGGGCCGGAATGCCGCAGGGCACCACGTCCGCCTACTTCCGCACCCGCAAGGCGCTCATCGAAGCGGTCGTACGCCGGCTCGCCGACCTCGACCGGGCGGACCTGGATGCCCGCGAACTGCCGGCCGGGGCCGACTCGGCGGCGGTCACGTTGACCGACATCGACCGGACAGCCGCCGGCATCGCCGCCCTCCTCGACCAGTGGATGAGCACCGCGCGCCATCGCACGCTGGCCCGCTACGCCTGCCTGCTCGAAGCCACGCACCATCCCGAGCTACGGACCATCCTGGAATACGGCGACGCCTCACGCGCGCAATCGAGGGCGATGCTGGCGGCCGCCGGCGCCCGGAATCCGGCGCAGGCCGGCGACCACCTCGTCGCCTGCATCGACGGCCTGCTGTTCGACCGTCTGATCGGTGCGGGCGCCCGCACCGCCCCACCACCTGGAACAGCCGCGAACCGAGCGGACCTGACGATCGCGATCGCGACATTGCTCCGGGCGTTCGCCGGCCAGCACCCCGAGGCGCAGCGATCCGGCACGTAACCAGTCAGTGCGCAGGCCCGGGTGCCGGGACAGCATGCTCTGCGGCCCGGCTGACCTGCTCCCAGCCCGCCCAGGTGTCCATTCGTCGGCGCGAGATGTCGAACGCCAGGTCGTAGACCATGCTGCCGAGCAGGAGCCGCAGCGGCGGGTCGTCGCTGTCGACCAGCTTCAGCAGTGCCTCGGCAGCCAGCCGGGGCTCACTGTCGATCGAGCCGTCCGCCCACTGCCGCTCCAGTTCGGCGCGGAGCGGGCCGTACGCCGCCAGCGGCTTGGCGGACGTCATGCTGGTGTACAGGTCGGTCCAATAGCCGCCGGGCTGCACGATGCTGACGGTGACGCCGAAGGCCGCCGCCTCCAGCGCCAGGGCCTCGCTCATGCCTTCCAGCGCGAACTTGCTCGCGCTGTACATCCCGGTGCTGGGGAAGCCGCCGAGAGCGGCGATGCTGGAGATCTGCACGATGTGGCCGGCCCGTTGGGCGCGTAGGTGCGGCAGCACGGCCTGGCAGACCCACAACGCGCCGAAGAAGTTGACCTCGAACTGGGCCCGCGCCTCAGCCTCGGTGAACTCTTCGACCATGCCCATGGACATGGCGCCGGCGTTGTTGACGACGATGTCGAGCCGCCCGAAGTGCTCCACCGCGGTGGCCACGGCGGCGAAGACCGCCGCCCGGTCGGTCACGTCGAGCGCCAGGGTCAGCAGCCGGTCAGCGTGGCGCTTGTCGAAGTCGTCCCGGTCGATGGTCCGGGCTGCGGCGACCACCCGGTCACCACGTTCGAGCGCGGCCACGGTGAACGCGCGGCCCAGACCGCGGCTGGCGCCGCTGATGAACCAGGTACGCGGAGCAGGGCTGGATGAGGTGCGCATGGACGAGGCCTCCGTAGTTCGCACGAGACGAGACGGTCCGTCTCGCTATTGCCTGGAACAATAGGCGATCGGAATCTTCGGGTCAAGACGAGACGGTCCGTCTCACCTCCGGTACGTTGGCCCCATGACGACGCAGCGCAAAGCCCCCGCCAACGCGGCCCGCCGGAAGGAGACCTCCCGGCGGGCCATCCTCACCTCGGCGTTCGACCTGGTGCAGGAGGTGGGATACGCCAAACTCAGCATCGAGGGCATCGCCGCGCGGGCCGGCGTCGGCAAGCAGACCATCTACCGCTGGTGGCCGTCCAAGGGCACGATCCTCTTCGACGCCTTCCTCATGCTCAGTGAGGGCAACGACGGCGAACCCGCGGCGCTGCCCGACACCGGCGACCTGGAGGCCGACCTGACGGCGGTGCTGCACGCCACGGTCGCGGAGTTGACCGACCCCCGCTACGACCAACCGATGCGCGCGCTGGCCACCGAGATCGCGCACGACCCCGAACTGGCAGCCGCGTACGCCGCACGGCTGGACGGGCCGTTGAAGGAACTCAAGCGACAACGGCTGCGCAGCGCCCAGCAGGCCGGACAACTCGCCGAGGACCTCGACCTCGACGTGGCCGTGGAGATGATCTGGGGGCCGGTGCTCAACCGGTGGTTGCAGCGCAGCGGCCCGCTCACCGCCGAATACGCCGACCGCGTCGTCGCCACCGCCCTCAACGGCCTGCGCCCGCGCCGGCCCGGCCACTGAACCGACGTCCGGCAACGACCCGCCCGGCCGATCCGCTCGAGCATCGATCAGCTACCCCAGGCCGGACAGGTACTCCCTACGTCGCTGCGGTTCGAACTTTTCGATCGCGTACCGCAGCATGACCCGTGGCATGGCCCGGTAACGCCGGGCCAGGAACTCCTCCTCCGCCGCCCGGTCCCGGTTGCCCACCTCGCGCAGCATCCAGCCCACCGCCTTGTGGACGAGGTCGTGCGGGTCGCGCAGGAGCCGGTCGCTGAGCCGGAAGGTCCAGTGGAAGTCGCCGGCTCTGATGAAGGCGAGAGTTGCCATGATGGCGATCCGCCGGTCCCACACCAGGCTCGACTCGGCCAGCCGATCCAGTACGCTCCGGTCCTTGTCACTCAGCCAGGGGCCGACGATGTACGGCGCGGACGAGTCCACCAGGTCCCAGTTGTTGATGCGGTCGGTGTTGGCCAGGACGATGCTGAAAATCTCGCCCCGTTCGGCCTCGCCCCCCTTGGCGAACTTGCGCACCAGGATGAGGAGCGACGTCAGCCGCTCCTCGTGCACGCCGCTCGTCAGCAGCACCGCCGTGTCGGTCAGGGACAGGTCGCGCCAGTACCGGCCGGCCACCCTGCGCTGTTCCGGCACGGAGACGCCGATGGCCCGGTCGCCCTCGCCATAGCCGCCCGGAACCATCTGCAGATACCGGCTCACTCCCTCGGCCCGATCCGGGTCGGCGAGGCTGGCGAGGTCGTGACGGACGTCGTCGATCGTGGCCATCACTGTGCAACCTATCGCGACCACCGCGTCCGTCCCCATCCGTGAGCAGGCGACGGCCCATGGGCGCGGCCGCCGGGCGACGCTGGCCCGCCACCAGCCGATCGCGGGCTAGGCTCGGTCGGCTTCGGGTTCGCCGGGGAGACTGTCCATGAACGAGCTGACCGAGAAGACCGCTCGCCCGGGGCCGGCCGGGCCGTAACCGGGCGGGCTGGACAGGAGGTTGGCCTCCATCACCGCCCGGTACACCTCCAGCAACCGGACGTGGTATTCCAGCGGCGCGCCCTGCGGGTTGGTCCGGCCGAGCGGCGTCGTCGGCTCCGGGCACCAGGTGGTGAACCGCGGCGTGATGCCGCGGGACATGAAGTACTGCAGGCCCTCGGCGGTGGAGTCGATCGCCTCGTCCACGGTCGTGAAGCCGTGCGGAGCGGCCATCTCGACGCCCGCCACGAAGTTCGGGATGACGTTGCGCGGGCCGAAGACCTCGGCGGAGTCGAGGATGCGGCGGTGCCACTCCTCGCGGCCGACGTAGCGCTCCTTGCCGGGGCAGTAGAGCTCGAACAGCCGCTTGTCCCACACCTCGTAGTTGGGGTGGTAGATCTGGATCCTGTAGTCGCGGAAGCGCTGCACGTCGGCGCGGGGCAGGGCCTGGGCGACGACCTTGCCGATCCACCGGCCCGGGAAGCGTTCCTCGATCGCCTGGGCGTACCGGCCGTAGAAGTCCGCTTCGGCCAGTCCCCCGACGTGGGAGGTGATGCTGCCGCCGGTGAGGGTGTACGCCTGGGAGGCCTTCTCGGTGTCGTGCTTGTCGATGATCGCCAGGGCCTCGAGGACCTCGTCGACCGGCTTGACCCCGGTGTACGGGCGGCCGGCCGCCTTGTGCTGGCGCCAGTTGTGGTTGATGTCGCAGTACTGGCACTCCTCCTTGGCGCCGAAGTACTGGCAGACCCGGAAGGCGGTCAGATAGATCAGGTAGCCCCACTGGATGGTCGGGGCGACTTCCATGACCGATTTGCCGTTGGCGAGGGTGTGCCGGTAGTAGTCCGGCATCGGCGGGAGCCCGACCTCGGCGATCGGCCGGTCGTCGAGGAACAGGCGCAGCCGTCCCTCGTCGTCGCTCTTGACCCGGTACGGCGAGCCGGGGTTGGTGCGGACCGAGACCACGGTGCGGCGCAGCCCGTAAGGGCCGCCGGTGAGCACGATCTCCTCCGGCGGCCGACGCAGCGCGGCAGTGCCCAGCTCAGGCAGCGTGCGGTGGTCGAAGGAGAAGATGAAGTACGACTTCGGCTTGACGTCGCCGTGCTCGTTGTCGGTCAGGGCCGAGTCGTCGAAGGCCAGACCGCCGCGTAGCAGGTCCTCCTTGATGACCGCCTCGCGCGGCACGTGCGGGAAACGGCTCATCAGATCTTCGACGAGATCGGTACGCGATGCCATGCACTCTCCTGAGCAGGGTTTTCGAACGGCCCCAACGGTCACAGCATCCTTCAAGGTATCTCCCCCGCCCGCGCCGGGTCTGCCGATGGTGACGTGACGAACGTCCTGCTGATCTTGCGTTGACCTGAAGTGGGGTGGAGGTTTTAGCGTTCAGCGGTACCACTCGGAGAAAAGGGAGCCCCCATGCGACTGTCACGCTTGTTCACTCCGCGCACCGTGGTGAGCGCTCACTGCGACCTGCCGTGCGGGGTCTACGACCCGGCGCAGGCGCGCATCGAGGCCGAGTCGATCAAGGCGATCGCCGAGAAGTACCAGGCGAACGAGGACCCGGAGTTTCGTACCCGGGCTCTGATCATCAAGGAGCAGCGGGCCGAGCTGGTCAAGCACCACCTGTGGGTGCTGTGGACCGACTACTTCAAGGCCCCGCACTTCGAGAAGTACCCGCAGCTGCACAGCCTGTTCAACGAGGCGACCAAGCTGGCCGGCGCCGGCGGCGCGAAGGGTTCCCCGGACCCGGCCGTGGCCGAGCAGTTGCTCGCGAAGATCGAGGAGATCTCGAAGATCTTCTGGGAGACGAAGCAGAGCTGACCGCCGCTGACCCGCCCGGCGTCACGGCGGCAGGCTGCGTGCCGCCGGGCTGGTCAGCACGGTGCGGGACGGTGCGGGCGGTCGGCGAACCCGGTATTGCGGGTCAGCCGATGCGGCGGGAGCGCGCCAGAGTCAGCCCACCGAGGGCCACGCCGATCAGCCCCACCACCAGGGCCACCACGCCCCCGCCGAGCCCGTTGCCGGTGCCGAGACCACCGTCGGCGGTGGCCACGACCAGCCCACCGATGACCATGCCGGTCAGGCCCAACGCCAGGGCCCCGATGGCCCCGCGTCGCCCGCTGCCGCCGCCGATCCGACCGGCGGAGCGGGCCATGGCCAGCCCACCGAGGACCACGCCGGTCAACGCCAGCAGGGCGGCCACGATGGCCCCGATCCGCCCGGCGCTCAGGGTGTAGGCACTGACGGCGGCCGGCTGGACTGAGACGTGCGCGGCCGCCGGTTCGGCAAGCCCAACTGCCCCGAGCAGGGCGGCGCTGGCGGCGGCAAGCAGGTGGCGGACGGACATCGGAGATCCCTTCGCTCGCATGACGGGTACAGGCGGCAGCGTATGTACCGGCATGGCCACGGGTCGTCGTGCCAGCGTTGCGGTGACCTACGACCAGGGTTGTAGGTCGCTTCCGGCGTCATACGACCGTTGTGTCTCGCCCCGGCCCTGCACGTCAACGCGATCCCTCTGCCGCATTGGAAGTGGTTGGGGCCCATGGCTCGATTGAAGGCTGGAAGGATCGCAGGCATGATCTCCGACGATCTGGCGTCCCTGCCCTTGCGCACCGGCTCGCACGGCGACGCGGGCGGGACAGTCCGATGAATCCCCACAAGGCGGCCCCTCGGGTTGTGGCGGAAGAGGATCTGGCCGGCTTCACCGCCGGCCAGTTTCTGGAGGTCATGAAAGCCCTCACGGTGATCCTGACGCTGCCCCAGTCGGCTGCCGACCACGTCGACGCGCTCGTGGTGGTCACCGGTCAGGGCGAAGACTGGCGTCTCACTCATGCGGTCCGCAGCTGGGAGGCGAACCCGACCCTCCGCCACCTCTTGGTGGCGAACGGAAACCCGGATGAGGAGACCTACGTCGAGATCACGCTCGACTACCTGCGGAGTCTCGGCCTTCGTCGCACCAATGGTGTCCACCTCCAAGCCGAGCCCGCCCCCAACACCGGCTTGCAGGCCGCGTGGATCGTCAACCAGGTCCAAGCCCGCGGCATCACCAGCCTCGCGCTCGCTGTCTCCCCGTACCACCTGACCCGCGTCTACCTCACGGTTCTCAAGGCCTTCACCAGGGCTGGATCTCGCCTCCCCATGATCCCGCTCCCCGTGGCCGTCTCCCCTGACACACCCGTCCCGGAAACCGGAGCGACCGCCTACGACCTCGTACCCGGCGAGATCAAACGCATCCTCGACTACATGGACAACGGTTGGGTCGCCACGCCGGAGGAAGTGCAGCAGTACCTACAGTGGCTGTGGAGCCACCACAAGAACCTTCTCGTCACGAGCTAGTGGGACCTCTCGTCGCCCGGCCGCCGAATGCTCACCGCAGCCAGCCGAGGAAGCGCCGATGCAGCGTGCCGGCGGGCGCCCAGCTCAGATCCGCGGTGGCGCGGACCAGCTGCGCCCCCATGTAGAGCGCCAGCGAGACCGGGGCATCCTCGAACTCCGCCCGCAACTCGCGCCGCCGGGTCGCGCACGGCCACGCTGCACCACAGCCGCCGCAGGTCCAGATCGGCAGCACCGGCCCGTGGGTGGTCACCCGCGAACCCCCAGGAAACGCGCGGTGACGGCCCGAGCCTGCCGGCTGGTCGCCCACTCCACCTGCCAGCACGGGTACGGAGTCAACCGCGACCACCACGCCCGGCACCCGACGCACATCCCGTCGAGCCCACGCACGTGCACGGCAAGGATCACCTGCTCGTGGTCGTCGTTCACTCGGCTTCTCCCTGCGGCCAGCGACCCCGGTGGATCGGAATCCGGTGCCGGGTGTGACAGGGCAGGTCGGCGCCGCAGCGACAGACCCGCCGCCACCTCCGCCAGGACCAGACCGGCCGATGGCGCCGAGCGAGGGTAAGCGCCACGGCGAGCAGGTATTCCTCGTATGCGACGCGTTGTCTGCGTGGTGCCGAGAGGTCATCACACATGGAGCGGCGCCACCGCCGCTCCGGCACCGCCCGGGTGATCTCCTCGACCGGCATCCGATCCCCCTCGGCCAGAGCAAGGAGCCGCCGCTTCGCCGCCTCCCGCTCGGCCGCCTGGATCTGCTCGCCCCTGCTCTGCCTGGCGGCGTCGTCCCGGCCACCCATCCCCACCTCCACTGGTAGGGGCGCGACGGTCAGCCCGTGAGAGAACGTGACTGCGCCGCACCCGGCCAAGGGAGGCGAGTGCCTCACCCGAACCGGACACTAGGGCGGACTGGTGATGACCTAATTACCGCTGGTTATGGCGCCAGGCTGATGCCCAACCGGCCGGCCAGCAATCGGAGTTCGTTAGGGACAGCTCGCCGCCTCACCCGCTGTGCCATCGCCACGACGGTGTCCTGGGCAAGGGGGTTCAGCGCGAACGGCACCGGCGCGGCCTGCTCCGCCCGCACGAACGCCACCAGCGCTTCGGCGTCCCGGCGGCCGGACTCGGCCAGCGCCCGGCCGAGGTCGAGCCAATACGACATCTGGCGGTTCGACGCCGCGAGGACCTGTGGCCGTACCGTCCGAGACAGCTCGACCACCCGGCCGGACTCACCCAGCTCCGCCGCGATGGACATCTCCCACAGCCCCACGTTCGTCGGCCCGAACCCACAGCCGTTGAACCCGGCACCGTCCGGCGGATCCCCGAGGATCGCCGCCTCACGAGCCGCCTCGGCCAGGTGGTCGCGAGCGACGTCCGGTTGCCCGCTCACCGTCGAGGCCAGCGCGGCCGAGAGGTGCAACTGGCCAAGCATCTGCCGGACCCGCTCGTCGCTGGCAGCGGCCTGAAGCTCAGCCAGCGACCGATCGGCGGACCGGGCGGCCAGCGGCGCGGACTCGATCGGCAGGCTCTGCGCGTACGCGAACCGCGACGCCCCCAGCCAGGCCGGCTCCTCGACGTCCTCAGCGGCGGCCACCGCGACCCGCGCGGCGTTTAGCGCCAGGTGCCGGTAGCCGAGGTGCCGCAGGCATGTCGAAGCCTGGTACGCCACCTGCGCGAGCACGGTCCCACCGACGGCGGCGGCGTCCAGCAGAAGGTCCGGAAGCAACCGGGCCATCGCCGGATAGTTCGAGCGGTTGCGCAGCTGGTCGCTGCGGGCGATGTCGGCGGCCAGCTCATCCCTCGTCCGGGTCAACGGCCTGCGCTCGCCATCCTCGATCTCGATCAGCGCGGACCAGATCGCCGGTACGCACTCGGCGGCACGCTCCCGCGCCGGGTCGCCGGGTTCGGTGCCCTGACCGAGCAGGTCAGCCACCGTGACCTGCAGCGCGGCGGCGATGGCCACCAGGGTGGACCGACGGTCAACGGTCTTGCGACCGGACTCGACCTGCGAGATGTACGACTGGCTGACGCCCGCGAGTCCAGCGAGGACGGCTTGGCTCATCCCGCTACGGCGCATCCTCCAGTACCGGATCCGGGCACCGATCGTGTCTGTCTGCCTAGCCATACCTTCGCCTGCTTCCCAGGTGGACGACTGGGACTGCTTGCCAAACACGCCCTGACGAGCCGCCACTCGGACGGTACACCGCCTGGGCTGCATCACGGTCTACGCGAGTACTGCCCGCAGGTGCTCCCGGATCTCGTCATGGGCAACGGTCAGCTCGAGCCCGAGACGCTCGGCGCACTCGCGCTCAAGTCGTTCAAACATGTCGGCAGTCGCCCACAGGGCACGGGCGACGTCGATGGGGTCGTAGCTGGCAAAAGTGCTGCGGAGATCCAGGAGCGTTCGCTTGTCAGCCCACCGCTCCAGGAAGCGCCCTTCATGCCACGTGTCGACCAGCGGATGCGATGCCTGCGTATGCCACGCGAGCAGCCTGACCAGCAACGCCTTGAGATAGCAGTCGCAGCTCTGCTTGGCGACCCAGACCTCGCCGCGTCGTAGCTTCTTGGCGGTCCACAGTGCGTGATACCAGAAGTCGTGGGTCAGGTGCCCGAAGGCAGCGGCATCCGGCTGAGCCGGCGGCATCGATGCACCGCTTGGCGGGAGCGTCTCGCCGAGGTTGAGCTTGTCGACCAGCACCCGGAACCCCCGGCCGAGCGCTTGGGCGATCTCAGGGTGGGTAGCGATCTGCTGCGCCGCGCCTGCCGGCAACAGCGCGAAGTCGACGTCCTGCCCAGTGTCGAAGAGCACCCGGCGCTCGACGAATCCGCCGATCGCAGTGGGTTCGGTAAAAGTCAGCAACGGTCGACCGAAAGCTGCCACCCAGCTGGCATCGGCCGCGTAGGCCATTGGATTGTCGACCATCAGGACGATGTCGATGTCAGACCACTGGTCCGCGGGAACCTCGACACGGGCGTGAGACCCGACCACCAGCGCGGCATGGATGTCGGGTCGCTGCCGAGCCCACGCTGCGACAGCGGCCAGTAACCTCTCGATGTTCTCCACCACAGCAGCGTTCACGATCGCGGCCGACAATCACAACTGCTGTCCGTCAGCGTCCTTCGCCGAAGGTCAGAACCAGGCCTCCCGCGTGTCCAACGTGGTCCGGTCCAGGCCTTCCAGCAGGTCGAACTGCGCCCCCGTCCGCGGCAGCTCGTACCGGAAGAAGTACCGCGCCGCCTGCCGCTTCCCCGCGAGAAAGTCGCCGTCCGCCCCTTCCCGGCCCCCCAACGCCTCCACAGCAAGCAACTGCTCCAACCACATCCACGCGATCACCACATGCCCGACCGCCTCCAGATAAAGCGAGGCATTGGCCAGCGCCCGCTCCGGATCTCCGGTCCCCCACAGCCGCCGCGTCACCACCGCGATCCGATCAACCGCCGCCCCGAGCTGCCCGGCCAGCTCGGCCGCCTCCCCCTCCGCCTTCCAGGCCCGCGTCACCGTCGCCCGCATCGTCTCCAGCAGCAGCTCCAGCCCGGCACCGTCGCGCATGGTGACCTTCCGGCCGAGCAGGTCCAGCGCCTGGATGCCGTGGGTCCCCTCGTGGATCGCGTTGAGCCGGTTGTCCCGCCAGTGCTGCTCGACGTCGTAGTCCCGGGTGTAGCCGTAGCCGCCGTGCACCTGGATCGCCAGGTCGTTGGCGGCCAGGCACCATTGCGACGGCCAGCTCTTGGCGATCGGCGTGAGCAGCTCCAGCAGCAGGTGGGCCCGGCTCCGGTCGGCCTCGGCGGGGGCGGTCTTCTCCTCGTCGAGCAGCCGGCCGCAGTAGAGGATCAGTGCGAGAGCGCCCTCCACGTAGCTCTTCTGCGCCAGCAGCATCCGCCGGACGTCGGCGTGCGCCACGATCGGCACCTGCGGCGCGGTCGGGTCCTTGTCGGCGACCGGCCGGCCCTGGGGGCGCTGGCGGGCGTACTGCATGGACTTGAGGTAGCCGGTGTAGCCGAGGGCGGTGGCACCGGCGCCGACACCGATCCGCGCCTCGTTCATCATGTGGAACATCTGCGCGAGCCCCTGGTGCGGCTCGCCGATCAGGTAGCCGACCGCTCCGGGTCGCCCGTACGGCCGGTGCACCCCCTCACCGAAGTTGAGCAACGTGTTGGCAGTGCCTCGGTAGCCCAGCTTGTGGTTGAGCCCGATCAGCACCACGTCGTTGCGCGGGCCGAGCGTGCCGTCGGCGTCGAGGAGCACCTTCGGCACGATGAACAGCGAGAGTCCCTTCACCCCGGGCGGCCCGCCGGGGATCCGCGCGAGGACCAGATGGACAATGTTCTCGGCCAGCTCGTGGTCCCCGCCGGAGATCCACATCTTGGTCCCGACCAGCCGGTACGTCCCGTCGTCCTGCGGCTCGGCACGGGTGGTGATGTCCGCGAGGGAGCTGCCGGCCTGCGGCTCGGACAGGCACATTGTGCCGAAGAACCGGCCCTCGACCATGGGCCGGACCCAGGTGTCGATCTGCTCGGCGCTGCCGTGGGTGAGCAGCAGGTTGGCGTTGCCGAGGGTGAGGAACGGGTACGCGGCGGTGCTGATGTTGGCAGCCTGGAACCAGGCGAAGCAGGCGGCGGCGACCGCGTGCGGCAGCTGCATGCCGCCGATCGAGGTGTCCATGGTGGCGGCCAGCAGCCCGGTCTGGGCGAAGACGTCCAGGGCGGCCTTGACCTGCGGGATGGTGTGCACCCGGCGCCCGTCGAAGGTGGGTTCGGTGGCGTCGGCGGCCTTGTTGTGGGTGGCGAACTGTTCGGCGGCGACGCGGGCGGAGAGGTCCAGCGCCGCGTCGAAGGTCTCCCGGGAGTGCTCGGCGTAGCGGGGCCGCTCGATCAGCCGAGCCACGTCCAGCCAGTCGTAGAGCAGGAACGCCAGGTCGCGGCGGGACAACAGGGTGGACGAGGACGACACAGGTCTCCTTCCGGCCGGACCGTCGTCGGGCCGGCGCGGCGCGGCCCGGCGAAGGTCTCTCGGAGGTCATCGTGACGGATCGCGGCGCCCAACGCACTTTCCGCTGCCTCCCGCGTCGCCTCGGCGAGTCGCACGGCTGGAACGGGCGGCTGCCCGGCACCCGCCTGTGCGGGTGCCGGGCAGCCGTCTGGTCATCCCTGCTTTGAGACGCCCAGCGGGAAGGTGCCGGTGCCGACGTCGTTGAGCGTGGTGCTGTTCGCCCTCACGTACGTGTCCAGGTACGGCGAGCGGTCACCCTGGGTCGGCGAGTCGAACCGCGGGTCCTGCACCTCGACGGCGAGGTGCGCGTCGGTGACGGTGACCGTCTCACCCGAGGGTACGGCCCGCCAGCCCCTCGAGGCGATGGTCCCGATCTGGACCCCCAGCTGGTGCCCCGGCTGGAAGGTCCAGTCCGTCGCCTTCAGCTCGAACGAGGTCGATCCGCTGTGGTCCAGCACTGCGACGTTCTCGTTGAACATCGTCGCCTTGCCGTCCGGAGCGACGTCCCACAGCCGTACCCAGACGTTGCCCTGGCCCCTGGTCATCAGCCTGATCTGCGGGCTGCCCGTGATCCGCACCTGCTCGGCGGCGGGCGTGGACCAGGACCAGTAGCTGTTGCCGGGCGCGTCGGCGCTGAGCAGCGTCGTCTGGTCAGTTGTCAGCGAGCCGGCCTCCGGCGCGTACTCGATGTCCCAGCCCGGGGCCTGCGGCGTCGTCATCGACCGGGCGGCCACCTGCGCGTTGCTGCCGTTGTCGACGTACTGCCCGGGCGACAGCCGCACCTTGTACGCGTCGTTGGTCACCGGCCAGGTCGGCTGGGCGCGCCAGTGGCCGAGGCTGTCCTCGATGGAGAACGCCGGGTCGGTCACCGACGGCTCGATGCCGCGCAGGTGCTGGTCGTAGAACCGCATCACCTCGTCGAACCAGCCCGCCCGTCCCATCTTGAGCTGGCCCTTGGCGTTGGTCTCGTTACCGCGCACGTGCTCCCACGGGCCGAGCCAACCGCGTTCCGGACCCTGATGGTTGGCCAGGTACTTCTGCATCTCCTCGGGCTTGGTGTTGTCCTCGATGAAGCCCGACGTGACGAACAGCGGCGTCTGGGACCCGGCGGCGCGGGAGGCGAAGTCACGGGCCCGCCAGAACGACGACTTCGGGTCGGGGTTCTGGGTGTTGGTGAGGTTGTCACTCTCGCACTCGGGGTGGCTCTTCTCGTACGCCGCATTCGCCTTGTAGTGGTCGCTGTCATCGGCAAGCGGGGCCATCGTCGCGATCGAGTAGTAGCTCCGCGGCGTGCTGGTCGCGTTGGAACGCGGCACCCCGTTGCTGAACAGGTAGTTGTACCTGTTCCACGTCGGCTCCTGGGAGACGATCGCCTGCAGCGGCTTGAGCTTGAGGGTGTTGGCCGCCAGCCCGGTGTTGGCGTCGTACGACTTGCCGTACATGCCCACCTTGCCGGTCGACCACGGCTGGCTCGCCGCCCACTCGACGGCCGCCTTGATGTCGGCCTGTTCCCCGGGGCCGAGGAAGTCCAGGCACCCGGTGCTGCCACCGAAGCCCCGCAGGTCGACCATCACGACGGTGTATCCGCGCTCCATGAGCCGGGCGCCGTCGATGAAGTCCTGGAAGCGCGCCGACGGCCCAACCCGGTCCCATCCCTCGGGGCTGGTCTGCCCCGCGTGCGAGAAGTACGGACCCACCGACAGGATCACCGGTGTCTTCGCGTCCGCCGGCAGGTTTGCCGGGCGCAGGACGTCGGCGTGCAGCTCGACGTCACTCCCGTCCGAGGACGGGAAGTACGCCTCCGTCCACGCCGCCCCCACGGGAACCCGCGGATTCTCCTCATGGGTGATCGGGGCATCAGCTGCCGCAGCCGCCGGAGCGGCCTGTGCCGCCGCGGGCAGGGCGCCCGCGGTGAGGCTCGTGATGATGGCCAGCGCGCCGGCCGCCGCGACCGGCGACACCACCTTCCGCCGAAGGTTCATCCATCCTCCACCTAACTCCAGACGACATCGTCCGGTCAGCCATCGAGGCTAACGATCTTCGCTGGCCGTGAACCCTGAGTTATCTTCCTGTGTCCTTTGCCCGGGTCAGCCGGTCTCGGTGAGCAGGCCGTCGACCAGGTCGCGGGGCAGCCCGTGCGTGTCGTGCAGCCAGTGGTAGTCGCGCTCGGTCAGCGGCCCGCGCCCGCGGAGCCGGTCGACCAGCGGGCGACCCCGGCGCAGCAGCCCACGGAAGCGCCGCTCCTCGTCGAGAAGCACCGCGCGCAGCGGCTCCACCTCCGCCCGCTGCCGGAACCGGCGCAGCGTGTCCGCGTACGCCTCGACGGGCAGTTCGGTCAGGCCGCGCCTCGGGTCGTCCCGCCACAGCACGGTGAGCGCCCGCCGGATGAGCCGGCGCAGCACGTACCCGCGCCCGGTGTTCCCGGGTCGTACGCCGTCGCCGAGCACGACCACGGTGGAGCGCAGGTGGTCGGCGACGATCCGCAGTTCCGGCCCGTCCAGCGGCCACCGGTCGCGGACCGCGTCGATCCACGGGCGCAGCCCGTCGCCCGCGAAGACCGACAGGTGGCCGCGCAGCACCATCTCCAGGCGTTCCAGTCCCATCCCGGTGTCGATGCTGGACGTCGGCAGTGGGGTCAGCCCGCCGTCGTCGTGCCGGTGGTAGCGCATCTGGACGTGGTTCCAGACCTCCAACCACCGTTCGTCGGTGCTCGGCGTGCCGGTGGGTGGCCCGTCGCCGGTCCACACGAAGATCTCCGAGTCGGGCCCGCACGGGCCGGTCGGGCCGTTGTCCCACCAGTTGTCCACGCCGGTCGCCTCGACCGGTACGCCCAGCTCCGTCCAGGTCGCCCAGGCCGTCTCGTCCGGCCCGACCTGCTCGTCGCCGCCGAAGACGGTCGCGTGCAGCCGTCCGGGATCGACGCCGAAGCCCCCGGTGAGCAGCTCGTGCCCCCAGCGGAGGCTGGTCGCGATGTCGTAGTCGCCGAGCGACCAGGAGCCGAGCATGTCGAAGACGGTCAGGTGGGTGCGGTCGCCGACCTCGTCCAGGTCGGTGGTGCGCAGGCAGCGCTGCACGTCGACCAGCCGCCGGCCGCCCGGGTGGGGCCGGCCCAGGAGGTACGGGGTGAGCGGGTGCATGCCGGAGGTGGTGAACAGCACCGGGTCGCCCAGCGGCGGGATCAGGGAACTCTCCGGCGCGTCCCGGTGCTCTCGGCGGTGGTAGTGGTCGAGGAAGATGCGGACGATCTCGTCGGGTGTCATGGCATGGGCCTTCCGGGTCGGAGCGACCGGAAGGGTCCGCCGCGCGGGCGGTGGCGTGACACGACGACGCCGGCGGACCGTTTCCGGTCGCCGGCGAGAAAGAGTCGGTCAGGCGGCGGCAACCGGCGAGCGGGAAGCTCGCGCGGCCGCGACGGTGGTGCGCCTGATCTGCATGCCCCGACGGTAGCTCAGTGAGAACGCCGCCGCCCAGCGGATTTACCCGGCGGGGCGGGCGTCAGCGGCCGCGGCGCAGGGTCCGGCGTAGCTGCGCGGCCACCCGGGCGACGGTCACCGGCACCACCGAGATCATCAGCCGGCCGGACGCGTCGAGCACCGGCGTGACCACAAACAGCCGGGCGCCGCGCCGCCGTACCAGCGGCGCCGTCGCGCGTACCCGGGGAGCGCGCACGGCGGCCGAGCCGGCCGCGCCGGTGGCCGTCGCCGCGCCCGCCGCCCGACCCGGGTCGAAGCCGCCGGCCTGGGCGGAGACCGCCCGCCGCTGCCCGGTCGACCCGGTGCCGGCGAGCAGGTCGGTGGCGCGGAACCGGATCCGCAGCGTGGTGCCCCGCGCGCCCTGGTCGACCGTGGTGACCTCGCCCGGGATCTCCTCGGCGCTGACCGTCACCGGCTCCGCGCCCGCCGCCGCCAGGTCCGGCACCGGGCTGACCGCGGTGACGGTCAGCACCTTCTCGCCGCGCTCGTCGGTCTCCCAGGCCAGCGCCGTCGCGTCGAGCTTGGCGCACCAGTCCGGAACGGTGGTCACGTCGAAGCAGGCGTCCGGCAGGCCGCGGGCCGGGTCGCGGAAGCCGGGATAGGCGGCGTACCGCCGGTCGCCCTCGACGACGGTCGCCGGCACGCCGGCCCGCGCGTCCTGCCGGATCACCGCGAGCAGGTCGTCGAGCGCCCCGTCACGGGTCAGCGCCAGCCGGATCCGGGTCTCGGCGTTGAGCTGGGCGGCGATCCCCTCGGTGAGGTGGGCGCGGACCAGCCGGCCGATGCCGTCGTGCACGAGCTGCTGGGTCTCCCGGTCGAGGCCGAGGAGGTCGTCCTCCAGCAGCTTGGCGATCTCGTGGTCGAAGCGGCGGGCGAGGACGGCGTCGCGCTGCCGGCCGGCCGGAATCAGCTCGGCGACGAAGGCGGTGGTCGCCTCGACCGTGCGCAGCCGATCGGCGTGCCGGCTCAGGTAGGTGATGTTGGTGGCGCTGTGCCGGCGGACCGCGTAGTAGAAGTCGTAGTCGGCCAGCACCGAGATGCGCCGGGCCCGGTAGCAGGCCTCCAGCGTGAACGGCAGGTCGCTGCCGAGCGGCAGGTCCTCCCGGTAGCGGATGCCGTACTTCTCCAGCAGCTCCCGCCGGAACAGCTTGGTGTTGGCCAGCGAGCGCGGCAGCGGCGAGTCGAACAGGTCAACATCGACCTGGGTACGGGCGAAGATGTCCTGGTAGATGTGGCGGCTGTTGACCCCCACCACCCGGCCCAGCACGACGTCGGATTCCCACGCGTCGGCCGCCTCGACCAGCCGGCGCAGGGCGTCGGGGCCGAGGTGGTCGTCGGCGCCGACGAAGAAGACGTACCGGCCGGTGGCCGCGTCCAGGCCCCGGTTGAACGGGGCGGCGGGGCCGCCGGAGTTGGCCTGGTGGATGACGGTGAACAGGCCGGGATGGCCGGCGGCGTACCGGTCCAGCTCGGCGCCGCTGGCGTCGGTCGACCCGTCGTCCACCGCGACGATCTGCAGCCGGTCCGGGCCGATCGTCTGCGCCACCAGCGAGTCCAGGCAGCGGGTCAGGTACGGCATGGTGTTGTAGACCGCCACCACCACGCTCACGTCGGGGGCGTTCACCGCGCCTGTGCCTCCACCGTCGACTCCTCGGGGGACAGCAGCCGCCGGTAGAGGGCGTCCAGCTTCTGCGCCTGCGCCTCCCAGGTCCAGCCGGGCAGCGGCGAGTCCGGCCCCGCGTAGGCGGCCCGGTAGCGGTCCGGGTCGGCGAGCACGGCGCGGACGGCGCGGACCAGGTCGGCGGCATCGCGGGCCCGGAACACCTCGCCCTGGCCGGTGGCCCGCACCGTGTCGGCCATCGTCCGCACGTCGCTGACCACGATCGGCAGCCGGGCGTGCGAGTACTCGAAGAACTTGGTGATCAAAGCGATCTCGTGGTTCGGCCAGTGGTGCAGCGGGATCAGCCCCACGTCGGCGCCGCTCAGGAACGCCACCAACTGCCGGTGCGGCACGTACGGCACCGGGTGCACCCGGTCGGCCACGCCGAGCCGGGCGGCCCGGGCCGCGAGCTGGCGCAGGTACGCCGCCGTGGGATCGCCCACGACCAGCGCCAGGTGCACGCCGGGCAGCCGGGGCAGCCCGTCGACCACGGTGTCCAGGCCGCGCTGCACGGCCATGGCGCCGCTGTAGACGAGCAGCGGGGTGTCCCGGTCGACGCCGCAGAGCCGCCGCAGGTCAGGGGCGGGCTCGGTGTCGCCGGCCGGCTCGTCGGCGGTCGCCGGCGCGTTGAGCAGCACGGTCGGGCGCTCGGTCAGACCATGGTCGCGCTGCAGCAGCTCGGCGAGCGCGTCCGAGACGGTGACCACCGCGTCGGCGTGCCCGACGTACTCCCGCACGTACGCCAGGTGGGCGGGGAGCCAGCGGACGTTGTCCCGCCGGGGCTTAGCGCCGGGGAGCCACTCGTGCGCGTCCCAGACCAGCTTCGCCGGGCGGCCGGCGGCCCGGGCGCGCAGCACGGCGCGGGCGGCCACCCCGAGCATCCGGAAGTCGTGCGCGTGGATCAGGTCAGGCCGCAGCTCGTCGATGACCGGGCCGAAGAGCCGCTCGTACCCCCAGAGGCCGGGCTCCAGCCGCCGCCAGGCCCGATCGCCCTGCAGCGTCCGCCAAAGCAGGACCTGGCCGTGCTCGACCGGCCGGCGGGCCAGCCGGGCGGCGCGCAGGGGGAGCCCGCCGCGGCTGACCAGCCGCTGGCGCAGCCCCCGGGGGCCGGTCGGGCCGCCGGTCGGCCCGCCCATCGGCAGCACCCGGACGTGCGCCCGGCCGAGCCGCCAGTCCCGCTCGCCGTCGGTTCGGGCACAGCCGAGCAGGGTCACGTCCCAGCCCGCGTCGGCCGCCGACCGGGCGGCCTTCTGCACCCGGGAGTCTCCCTCGACGGCGTTGTCGACGAGCATGACCACCCGGCCCCGGGGGGCGGACGGCGCTGCGACGTCGAGCTGCATGAACGATCGCTCCCATTCTCCGTCCGGCCGGTGCCCGGCGAGTGTACGGCAGGTTCGACGCCCGGCAAGGCGACGGGCCGGGGCCGGTCGAATTGCGATGCAACCGTCGCCGTGCCGGCCAATCCGTAGGGCTTTCACCTGGGAAGACATCAAAGATAGTTCGTTTCGGAAGCCGATTGGCACTCGTTGTTAACCCGGTGCACAGGTAGCGCCAATTAGCGTGCTCAGGACCATTCGGGGCGCACCAGTCCCGCGAATTCACCGACCCCGCCTGGTTCGACGGCGGCGAATACATCTCGAAGTCACGTACGAGTGGGCAGGTATTCATGACCCGTACACCTGACGTCAGCGTGGTCATTCCCACCTGCGACCGGCCGGACCTGGTGCTCCGCGCCGTCCGCAGCGCACTGGCCCAGACCGTCGACACCATCGAGGTCATCGTCGTGGTCGACGGCGCCGACGAGGCGACCCTGCAGGCCCTCGCCGCGGTGCCGGACGACCGGCTGCGGGTGGTGCCGCTGGCCGAGCGCGGCGGCGCCCCGAACGCCCGCAACGTCGGGGCGCGGGAGGCTCGGGCGGAGTGGACCGCCTTCCTGGACGACGACGACGAGTGGCTGCCGGAGAAGCTGGCGGTGCAGCTGGCGGCGGCCCGCAGCGCCGAGGCGCCCCTGCCGGTGGTGGCCAGCCGGCTGGTCAACCGGACCCCGCGGGCCGAGTTCGTGCTGCCCCGCCGGCTGCCCGAACCGGGCGAGCCGATCAGCGAGTACCTCACCGTGCGGCGCGGGCTGTTCCACGGCGACGGGTTCATCCAGACCTCGACCATCATGGCGCCGACCGAGCTGCTGCGCCGGGTCCCGTTCACCGTCGGCCTGCGCCGGCAGCAGGAGCTGGACTGGACCCTGCGGGCGGTCAGCCACCCGGACGTCGACCTCGTCATGACCGAGGAGGCGCTGGTCGTCTGGCACCAGGACGAGGACCGGCCGCGGATCAGCCTGCAGTCGCCGTGGGCGGCCCAGTTCGAATGGCTCCAGGAGATCCGTCCGCTGCTCACCCCGCGGGCGTACGCGGCCCTGGCGATGAGCGTGATCAGCTCGATGGCGGCGACCACCCGCAGCTTCCGGGTGTTCCGGCTGCTGCTCGCCGAGGCCCGCCGGCACGGCCGCCCGAGCCTCATCGACTACGTGACCTACCTGCAGATCTGGCTGATCCCGCCGGACCTGCGGCACCAGCTGCGCGACCGGGTGCTCAACCGTCGCCGCACCGCGCAGCCGGCGTCGCAGAGCCCGGACAGCGGGGTGCCCGGCCCGCGCGCCGGCCACGCCGAGCCGACGCCGTCAGTGGTCGGCCAACCGGAGCCGGTGGCCGGGTCCGGTGGCGGCGGACGGCAGTAGGGTCGCGGTCATGTCCCAGTCCAGGGCGGTGATCTGGCGCAGCCACCTGCTGCCCGGGTCGGAGACCTTCGTCCGCAACCAGGGTGACGCGCTGACCCGCTGGGCGCCCCACTACCTGGGCGCGGTCAAGGTGGCTTCCCCGCTGGCCCGGGACAGCGACGCCATCGCGTTTCCGGACGACCCGCGCGGCCGGGCCGAACTGCTGCGGCTCAAGCTCACCGGCCGGTCGGCCCGGCTCGACGCGGCGCTGGCGCGACTCGCGCCGGATCTGGTGCACGCCCACTTCGGCGGCGACGGCTGGCTGGTCAGCGGCAGCACGCGGCGGCTCGGCGTACCCCTGGTGGTGACCCTGCACGGGCAGGACGTGACCCGGCAGCCCGCGCTGCCCGGGGCGCGCGGCGCCCGCAACCGGCGCCACCTGCGCCAGGCGTTCGACCGGGCGGCGCTGGTCATCGCGGTGTCGGAGTTCATCCGCGACCGCGCGGTCGTCCTCGGCGCCGACCCGGCGAAGGTCCGGGTGCACCACATCGGCGTGCCGATCCCGCCCCCGCCGGCGGCGGCGCCGAAGCGGTGGGACGTCATCTTCGTCGGCCGGTTCGTGGCCAAGAAGGGCGTCGACGACCTGGTGGAGGCGGTGGGGATGCTGCCCGCCGCGCGCCGGCCCCGGCTGCTCCTCGTGGGCAGCGGGCCGCTCGAGGCGCCGGTCCGGCGCCGGGCCGCCGAACTCGGCCTGGACGCCACCTTCCTCGGCGCGCAGAGCCCCGAGGTGGTCCGCCGTCACCTCGCCGAGTCGCGGATCCTGGCGGCGCCGTCGCGGACCGCCCCGGACGGCGACTGCGAGGGGCTGCCCACCACCATCCTGGAGGCGGGCAGCGCCGGCCTGCCGGCGGTGGCGACCTACCACAGTGGCATCCCGGAGGCGGTGCGGCACGGCGTGACCGGGCTGCTCAGCGCCGAACGGGACCAGACCGCGCTCGCCGCGCACCTCGACACGCTGCTCGGCGACGAGGCGCTGCGGACCCGCCTCGGCGCCGCCGCCCGCACGCACGTCGAGGCGCACTTCGACCTGCACCGGCAGACCCGGCTGCTGGAAGAGCTGTACGACGAGGCGCGCTCCGGCCGTCCCGCCGGCGCTACGCGGGTCGGGTCGTGACGCCGTCAGACTGACTCGTCAGGCGCTGGCGGAGACGAGCGGTGCCGGCACCACGGGCTCGACACTCTTGCGGCGCCGGTTGGGGAACGACAGCCGGATGACCTTCCACCACGCGGAGGCCACCTGCTTGGGCATCGACCCGGTGGTGTACTTCAGCCCGTACCGGTCGAACAGCGCCCGGACCTGGGGGGCGATCTCTCCGTAGCGGTTGCTCGGCAGGTCGGGGAAGAGGTGGTGCTCGATCTGGTGCGAGAGGTTGCCGGTCATGATGTGCAGCAGCCGGCTGCCGCTGATGTTGGCCGAGCCGAGCATCTGCCGCAGGTACCACTCGCCCTTCGTCTCGCCCTCGATGGAGGTCTTCTCGAAGGTCTCCACCCCACTGGGGAAGTGGCCACACATGATCACCGAGTGGCTCCACACGTTGCGGATCAGGTTCGCGGTGAACGTGGCGGCCAAGGTGCTCAGGAACGATGGGCCGGACAGCAGCGGGTGCACCAGGTAGTCCTTGAGCACCTGGCGGCGGATCTTGCGGCCGACCGCCCGGGCCCGAGCCCGGAACTCGGGGCTCTTGTGCCCGCCGTCGCGCAGGTTCTTCCCCAGCTCCAGGTCGTACGCGGCGATGCCGTACTCGAAGAAGCAGGCGTTGATGAGGTTGTAGAACGGCTGACCCAGGTGGCCCTTGCTCCACGGCTGGTCCTCGTCGACCCGCATGATGCCGTAGCCGAGGTCGTTGTCCTTGCCGAGCACGTTGGTGTACCGGTGGTGCAGCTCGTTGTGCGAGTGCTTCCACTGCTCGGCCGGGGTGACGTGGTCCCACTCCCAGGTGGTCGAGTGGATCTTGGGGTCGCGCATCCAGTCCCACTGGCCGTGCAGGACGTTGTGGCCGATCTCCATGTTGTCCAGGATCTTGGCGACGGCGAGGCCGGCGGTGCCGAGGATCCAGGCCGGCGGGAACAGCGAGAAGAGCAGCACCGCCCGGCTGCTGATTTCCAACGTCCGCTGGGTCTTGATGACCTTCCGGATGTACTGCGCGTCCCGCTCCCCCCGGTCGGCGATCACCCGGTCCCGGATGGCGTCCAGCTCCTTGCCGAGGATCTCGATGTCCTCGGCGGTGAGGTGGGCGATCGGGTTGACGGCCTTCTTCTGGATCGCGGTCACGTCGGGGGCCTCCTGTCAGAGTTCGATGTCGCAGGTACCGGCGGCCGCCGACACGCAGGTCTGGATGAGCACGCCGTCGCCGGGGACGGCGGTGGTGAGGTCGCCGTTGCGCAGGTCCCGGACCGCGCCCTGGCGCAGCGGCACCACGCAGCCGAAGCAGATCCCCATCCGGCAGCCCGACGGCATGAGCACCCCCGCGTTCTCACCGGCGTCGAGGATCGGGGTGGCCCCGTCCGCCTCGACCGTCACGCCGGCGCCGGTGAAGGTCACCGCCCCGCCCTCCCCGGGGGCGATCACCGTGGGCCGGAACCGCTCGGTGTGCAGCCGGTCGGCCACGCCGCGGTCGGCCCAGTGCCGCTCGACGGCGTCGAGCAGGCCGACCGGGCCGCAGGCCCAGGTCTGCCGCTCGGCGTGGTCGGGCACGAGCTCGTCCAGCTCGGGTACGCCGAGCAGCCCGTCGGTGTCGGTGTGCCGCTCGATGAGCCGCAGCGCGCCGGTGGCGGCGAGCGCCCGCAGTTCGGCGCCGAAGATGACGTCGTCCCGGCGGGGCGCCGAGTGCACCAGCACGATGTCGGCCCGGGCCGGCAGGCCGGCGCGGAGCATCGCCATGACCGGGGTGATGCCACTGCCGGCGGTGAGGAAGAGGACCCGCTCGGGGGTCGCCGCGGGCTGCACGAAGTCGCCCTGTGCCTGGTCGAGCTGGACGATCGTGCCCGGCCTGGCCCGGCGGACGAGATGGTTGCTGACCTTGCCGTCCGGGATCGCCTTCACGGTGACCGTGATCCGGCGATCGGCGCCGCCCGGCACCGAGGTGAGCGAGTACGCCCGCCACTGGCGCACCCCGTCGACGTCCACCCCGAGGCGCACGTACTGTCCGGGCAGGTGGCCACGCCAGCCGCGGCCCGGCTGGATGACCACGGTCGCCGCGTCCGGGGTCTCGGGACGCACCTCGACGATCCGGCCGCGCAGGGCGGCGCCGGCCCGCAGCGGCGCGACCAAGTCGAGGTAGTCCGCCGGCAGCAGCGGGGTGGTGACCGTCTCGGCCAGCCGCAGCAGCCGGTGCCGGAAGCTGGCCTTCGGGCGGGCGGTTGTGGTCATGTGACCAGGGTGGCTACCCGATCGCATAACATCTTGTCCGACAAAGGTGAATTGACCACGGGTTTTTGTGCGGGGTGAACAAGATGTCGGACGAGGCGCGCCACGCCACCCACCTCGAACTGGACGAACGGGTCGCCTCCCGACTCCGCGACCGTCTGCCCGTGGTGGCCGAGCGGACGGTCAGCGCGATCACCGCCGAGGTGACCGCCTACTCCGGCGCCCTCACCGGCACGATGCGGGCGAAGATCGAAAACGCGGTACGCATCGCGCTGGGCACGTTCCTGCAGCTCATCGAGGGGGCGCAGGCCGCCGACCCGAGCACCCCACTCGCCCCCGCGCTGGAAGCCGCGTACGCGCTGGGCAGCGGCGAGGCCCGCTCCGGGCGGAGCATGGACGCGCTGCTGGCCGCGTACCGGGTGGGCGCCCGGGTGGCCTGGCGGGAGGTGTCCGCCACCACCGTACGCAGCGGGCTGGCCGCCGAGACGGTGGCCGAGTTCGCCGAGCTGATGTTCGCGTACATCGACGAGCTGTCGGCGGCCAGCGTGGCCGGGCACGCCGACGAACTGGCCAGCGCCGGCCGGGCCCGCCGCCGCAACCTGGAACGCCTCACCCAGCAACTCCTGGCCGGAGAGCCGGAGGAGATCCTGCGCCGCAGCGCCGAGCGGGCCGACTGGCCGCTGCCGCAGACCCTCACCGTCGTCCTGCTGCCCCGCCGCGACCTGCGCGCGGTGCTCGCCCTGCTCAGCCCGCACACCCTCGAGAGCGGCGAGGACCTGCCCGGGATGGACCCGGCCGAGGAACTGGCCGTGCTGCTGGTGCCGGACATGCACGGCGGCCGACGCCGCCAGCTCGCCCGGCTGCTGCCCGGCCACCGGGCGGTGCTCGGGCCGGCCCGGCCCTGGCACCGGGTCGCCGCCTCCTACCAGCGGGCCACCCGGGCGCTCGCCCTCGGCCTCGGCGAGCCGGACGCCGGCCCGGTCGACACCGAACAGCACCTGGCCGAACTGCTGCTCAGCATGGACCCGGAGGGGCTGGCGGACCTGCGCACGCAGGCACTGCGCCCGCTGGCCGCGCTGCCCCCGGCCACCGCGCACCGGCTCGCCGAGACGCTGCGCTCCTGGCTGCTGCACCAGGGCCGGCGCGACGACGTGGCAGCCGACCTCTTCGTGCACCCGCAGACCGTCCGCTACCGAATGGGCAAGCTGCGCGAGCTGTACGGGGAGCGACTCCACCACCCGGCCACCGTCCTCGACCTCACGCTGGCCCTGGCCGTGCCGCCGACCCCGCCCGCGCTCGACTGAGCAGGGCCGGCAGGTCCGGTCCGCCCGGGGCCCGGCGGGCGTCCACCGACCTGATCAAGGTCGGGCGCGGCCGGTAGGGTCGCCGCATGCTCACCGCCGTCCCGCCCACCTGGTTCGACACCGTCGCCGGTGGCTGGCCGAACCTCCTCCAAGGTCTGCTCAGCGGCGCGATCACCGGCGCGGTCGCGGCCGTGGTCAGCTTCGCCGTGGTCAACCGCACCAACGCCGGCACCCGCCTGCTCACCCGCCGGCAGGAGGCCCGGCAGAAGCTGATCGAGGCGATCGAGGCGAGCATCCACACCTTCGTCGGCGTGCCCGACAACCGGCCCTGGCGGGAGGACTACGAAGCGGTGGCCGTGCTCAACTTCCAGCTACGGCTCGCCGCGGCGCTGGTCGCAGAACAGAACGCCCGGCTCGCCCAACGGGTGCAGGACGTGGCCGACGAACTGGCCGACGTGGCCGTGACCTGGCGCGAACAGGCCCACCTCCAACCCGACGACCAGGCGCCCCGCCGGTACAACGCGGCGTACGCCGTGGTGTCGCCGCTGCAGGACGAGGTGGTCGACTGGCTCGGCAACATCAACCCGCTCCCCCGAGGCCGGTCCCGCTGACCGCGTCCCCTCGCGTCGAATTGCTGCCGGCCCGGCCTGCCCGAGGCGGCTGCCCGTCGTAGGCGCCAGAGGGGTCGATCGGTCGGGGCGCCGGGTGGCCTTCACCCGGGCCAGCCCGCCGGGCGGGCGTCACTGTGGCGACGCCTTTGGAGCTGATGGCGCAAACGACTCAGCCGCCCGGCCTCGCGAGGGCGAAGCCATCCCGTCCGCGCGGTCCCGCCGCCGGCAACGAGCTCGGCCTCACGGCCGTGCGGCCTTGAGCGTCGTTCTGGCTCGTTGCAGGGTGCGGGTCGTGCCTCTCCTCCCTCATGGGCGACGCCGACGGACCGACCGGCGGTCGCTGACGGCGACGCCGACTGAATCGTCTGCGCCATCAGCTCCAAAGCGTGGCGCAACCGACCACCGCCCCGCCGGCGCCGTCTGAGCGGCCGGCCAGGCGGCCCACGCCGTGCGCCACGCCACCCGCCGTCCCGGCCACCAGGCCGAACCACGGGGACGTGACGGGCGCACTGCCGCCCGTGCCGCCGCCCGCCGCTGCGATCGGTACGGTGTCCACCACATGCTGTTACCCGGACGGCGCCGCGTCCAGCAAGGAAGGGCTGCCATGAGCGTGCTGCTGGATGTGACGATGTCGCTGGACGGCTTCATGGCCGGCCCCGACGTCGACGTGGAGCACCCGATGGGCGTGGGCGGGCTGCGCCTGCACGAGTGGATCTTCAACGCCTCGTCCAACGAGGTGGACGCGGAGATCCCCGCGGGACGATGGCGAACACGGGCGCCGTGGTGCTCGGCCGACGGACTGCGCTACCGGGTCCGGCGCGACACCGCCCCGCAGCCCTGACGAGCCCGGCCGGCGTCAGCCTGGCCCGCCGGAGTCGCCGAGCGCGAAGACGACGACGGTCCGCTCGCCGCCGTCGCCCGCCGGCTCGGTGCGGGTGCCGGCCGGCTGGAACCCGCACTTCTCCGCGACCCGGATCGAGGCCGTGTTCGCCTCGTCCGCCTCCAGGATCACCTGCTCCAGGCCGAGGTCGGCGAGCGCCCAACGGGCCAGCAGCCGGACCGCCCGGGGCGCGACACCCCGCCCCCGGCACTGCGGGAACACCCCGTACGCCACGGTGGCCACCGCGTCGCTGCGGAACTGCAGGTTGATGCTCCCGACCGGTTCGTCGGTCACCGCGTCCGCGATCACCAGCGGGGCGGCCTTCCCGCTGCGCCACATCTCCGCGCCCCGCGCCACGAAGTCACGGCGCGCCTGCGCGTCCATCGGCTCGTCGTCCAGCCAGCGGCGGATCTCCGGATCGTGGCTGGCCGCGGCGATCGCCTCGACGTCGGACTCCCGCCGTGGCCGCAGGGCGACCGTGCCGTCAGTCAGCGGCGTGGCGGGAGGCGCGATCGGTGTGGAGCGGGTCATGGACGGTCATGGTACGGCCGGTTGCTGAGCCCGCTGACGGATGAACTCCGTGGCCGGCAGGGCCGGGGTGGGCCCGGGCCCGGCCACCGGCGGCGGGACCGAGTCGTACCGGCCGGCCACGTACGACAGCGCGGCGAGCAGCCCGTCGCTGGTCATCTCCACCGGCCGCCCGGCGGCCGACCGGTCGACGGTCACCGGCATCCGGCCGGCCCGGGACCACGCCAGTCGGCCCCGGTCGGTGATGTAGCCGCGGGCCTGTCCGGCGTTGTCCGGGTGCAGGCAGTACGGGATGTCGAGGTAGCCGCGGGCGAAGGCACGGCGGAGGGCGACGCCCACGTCCTCGCTGAGCTCCAGCACCGCCTCGATCAGGGTCCGCGCCTCGGCGTAGATGCCGGTGTCCGGTACCTCGGCCGGGGCCGGCTGCTCGGCGGCGGCGGCCCGGGCGGCGTGCTCCAGCGCGGCCACGTTCTCCTCGACCGTCGGGATGCGGTGCGCCTCGGCCGGGGTCTTCACGATCAGGCGGGCCGCTCCGCCGCGTACCGCCAGCCGGGCGGCGGTGCCGAGCAGCCGCAGCGCCCCCTCGGTGGTCCGTGGATAGACCCCCATGTAGGTGTAGAGCACCACGTGGCTGTCCAGGTCGGGCAGCAGTTCGGCGATCAGCCGGCGCAGCGCGGCCAGCGCCTCCTCGTCCTGCTCGGGCGAGGTCTGCTGGGCGTAGCTCAGCGAGACGCTGCGCAGCCCGTGCTGCCGGAAGAACATGCCCTCCAGCACGGTCACGGCGAGCAGCAGGCTGGGCGGGCAGAGCTGCCCGAGCAGGCAGCCACCGAAGCTCTCCAGGTGCGGTTCGACGCCAAGGTCCCGCAGCCGGGTGTAGCCGGCGCAGCAGCGCGCCCAGCTGTCCACCGCGTCCCGCAGCGGCACCCGGCTGTAGGGCAGGCAGTACGAGACGGGGCCACCCTCGGTCGCGTCCACCCCGGTCCGCAGCAGGGCGGCGAAGATCTGCTCGGGCCGCGCCGAGCCGTGCCGCACCTGCACCGGCACGTCGTGCCGGTGCGCGGCGGCGAGCACCCAGCGGGTCACCTCCGGGGGGTGGTCGACGATCGGATACCCGTTCAGGGGTGATCCGTCGGCCAGCGCGCGCCGGGCGGCCGCGTGGTCACCGACCCGGGTGTAGCTGTCCAGCGTGACGGTGGCCGCGGTCGCCGCCCGGGCCCGCGCCACGGCGTCCAGCCCGGCCCGCATGGCGGCCGGGTCGCCGAAGCCCATCCGGGGCTGCACGACCAGCTCGCCCCGCGCCCGGGCGGCGGCGACGGCCGCGGCGAACGGGCCGCGCGGCACCCCGGCGGCGCTCCGCTCGGTCATGCCGGCCGGTCCGCCGCGACGAGTTCGAGCCGGCCGAGGTAGTCCAGGAAGCGGTCCCGGTCGGCGCCGTCGTCGAAGACGGCCGTGTAGCCGGCGGCGAACAGCTCGGCGACCTGTGCCCCGGTCAGGCTGCCGTCGACGCCCAGCTTGCCGCCGATGACGATCGGCACGTCGGCCAGGGCCGGGTCGGCGCGCAGCACGGCGGCCAGCCGTTTGCCGTCGGTGCAGCCGTGCCCGTTGACGCTGGAGACCACCACCAGGTCGGGGTTGCTCCGGTGGCACTCGGCGGCGAACAGCTCCTCCGGCACGCAGGCACCCAGGTTGATCACCCGGTGCCCGGCCTCCTCGAGCAGCAGTTGCAGGTAGACCAGGTTCCAGGTGTGCGCGTCGGAGGAGACCGTGCCGAGCAGCACGGTGCGGCCGCCGCCGGTCGCGGCCGGCTGGGCCGGGGCCAGCACGGTCACCGGCGTACCCCCGCGGCGTGCAGGGCGTCGAGGAAGCCGTCCAGCCGCTCCAGGCCCCAGAACCGGTGCCGGCCCACGATGAAGTACGGCACCGCGAAGATGTCGTCGTCGTACGCGCCGGCCAGGGCCTGCACCGCCGCCTCGCGCAGGGTCGGGTCGGCCGCGGCGCCGATCGCCCCGGCCGGATCGATCCCCGCCTCAATGGCCAGGCCGGCCAGCACGCCCGGGTCGCTGATGTTCTCGCCCTGCTCCCACCGGGCGCGGACCGCCGCCTGGTAGAAGTCCCAGCCGCGCCCCTGCTGGCGGGCGTACAGCCAGGCCAGGTGGGGCACCGCCCAGTCGACGTCCATGTCGGCTGGCCACACCATCCGGTACCCGAGCCGGTGCACCAGCCGGTTGGTGTCGGTCAGCAGGTACTCGTGCTTCGCGCGGCTGATCGGGGTGTCCAGGAAGCTTGAGTCCGCCTCGGCCAACGCGGTGCGCAGCCCGTCCTCCGGCACCCAGTGCGGCACGAAGGTGATGGCGTCCGGCGCTTCGGGCCAGCGTTCCGTGAGCTGACGTACGGCGAGCCAGCTGCGCGGGCTGCGGAACGAGAAGTAGAGCCGGGGAGGCTTACGCATGTCGGGGGGTCTCCTCGGGGTCAGGCGACGGTCGGGGTGGGCAGCGCCGCGAGGAACCGCCGGATCTCCGCGGTCACCGCGGCGGCCTGCTCCAGGTGGCAGAAGTGACCGCCGTCGGACCTGGTGTGCACGGACGCCACCGGCATCGCCCGGCGGAGCGCCTCGGTGCGGGCGCCGGCGAGGGCCGGGTCGAGCGCGCCGGTGACCACCAGGGTGGGCACCGTGACGGTGTCGAGTCCGAGATCGGCGGTCGTGATGAACTGGCGGAGCAGGGCGACGAAGCCGAGCGGGCCAACCCGGTCGAGGGCCTTCGCGACCATGGTGTCGACCAGGTCCGGGTCCAGGGTGTGCCGCCGGCGGCCCAGCCGGAGCCGGAGTCCCTCGCCGATCACGGCGCGGAACCGGGCGAGTTCCCGGTCGAAGAGCCGCCAGCTGACCGGGTCGTCGGGGGGCCGGAAGTACGGGGCGAGCAGCACGACACCGTCCGCCGCGGGCAGTTCGGCTGCGGCGAGGAGTTCCAGCACCGCGTTCGCCCCGAACGAGTGGCCCACCAGCAGGGCGGGCGGTTCGGGGAGCAGGGCCAGGGCGTGCCGCAGCAGCGTTGCGGGGCTGGTGCGGTGCACCCATTCGTACTCGGCGCCGGCGCGCCAGGGCAGGTCGAGGGCGTAGGGGGTGAAGGGGAGGTCAGCGCCCAGCGCGTCGAGGAACGGCTGCCAGGTGTGCCAGGAGTCCTCCATGCCGTGCGCGAGCACCAGCGCCGGGCCGCGGCCCGGACCGCGGTGCACGGCAAGGCGTTCGCCGTGGCACTCGGCCTCGACGACGGGATACCAGGTCACGGCGTACCTCCGAGCCTCGCCCGCCGCGGGGCCACCAGGTGGTGGCTGCCCGCGGCGGGACCGGGGCGGTCATGTGGGTCAGTCCTGCCAGCCGGCATGCTGCTTGACGACGTCGTAGACGGCGCGCAGGTTCTCCATCTTGGGCAGCTCGGTCTGCGGGATCTCGATCTTGTACATCTTCTCCAGCCGGGCCAGGATCTCGATCGCCCGCAGCGAGTCCGCCTCGTGGTCGTCGATGAAGTGGCTGGTCTCGGTGATCTCCTCGGGCTCCACCTCGAGCACCTCGGCGACGATCTCGCGCAACTCGTTCATCCGGTTGCTCATGACCTGGGTCATCGTGCTGCCTTCCCTTCTCTAGGTGTGACTGGATGGCTCAGCCGGTCGGCCCGGCGGCCAGTTCGGTGTCCGGCCGGGCGACCGCGAGCATCGAGCCGACGACGGCGATCCGCCGCTCACCGACCCAGGTCTCGCCGCGCATGACCGCGCTGTTCGGTTTGAGCGACTCCACCACCACCTCGTGGCGCAGGACGTCGCCCGGGTACGCGGCGCCGAGGAACTCGAAGTCCCGGGCCGCGCCGAAGACGAGGGTGCCCTCCGGCGTCTCGCCGGTGGCGCGGGCGGAGAGCAGCCAGAGCACCGCCCCGGCCTGCCCGAGCGACTCCACGATCAGCGCCGCCGGATAGGCGTACGCGGAGTTTGGCAGTCCTTCGGCGAGACCGGCGAAGCACGGCTCGGTGCCGGTGACCGCCTTGGTCGCCACGATGCGCCGGCCGGGTTCCACCTCGAGGACCCGGTCCACCTGCAGGATCGGGTGCCGGTGGGGCAGGATCGCGGTGAGGTCGGCGTACTCAAGCATGGGTCGCCCCCGACCGCACGCGCAGCTCCAGGGTGACCTTGGCGCTGGCCGCGCCGTCGCCGCGGCGGCAGTCGGCGACCACCCGGACCCGGCGCGGGTCGTCCGGGTCGTCGCGCAGCTGGCAGCTCACGGTGAGCAGGTCACCGGGCAGCAGCGGCGCTTTGAACCGCACCGACCGCACCGCGGCCAGCTCCACCCGGACGTCCGGGCCGCGGCTGGCCTCGACGGCCCGGCGGGCCGCCTGGTGGACCGTCTCCACGGTGAACACTCCCGGGTAGATGGGAAAGCCGGGGTAGTGGCCCGCCAGATACGGGTCGGTGGCCACGATCCGCTTGGTCGCCGTGATGCCGTCGGCGCTCGTTCGCACCTCGTCGACCGCGTCCAGGGGTGCGGCGAAACTGCGGCTCATGGCCCTCCTCTCCGATTCGCTGTCCGTATTGCACCGGCGTGGGCTCGAGGCCGGCTTAAGGTCGGCTCGGGCCGTCAGAGCACGATCCCGCCGTCGACCTGCAGCACCTGGCCGGTGACGTACCCGGCCCGGTCGGAGGCCAGGAAGGACACCAGCTCCGCGACGTCGGCCGGCTGGCCGAGCCGGCGCAGCGGGATCATGCCGACGGCCTTCGCCCGCGCCTTCTCGGACAGCGCCGCGGTCATGTCCGTCTCGATGAACCCGGGCGCCACCACGTTCACCCGCACCCCGTACGGGCCCAGCTCCTTGGCCAGCGCGCGACTCATCGCGTTGATCCCGCCCTTGCTGGCCGAGTAGTTGGCCTGGGTGGCGTTGCCGTACACCCCGGCCACCGAGGACATGTTGATGACGGTGCCGCGCTTGCGCTTCATGAAGCCGAACACCACGGTCCGGCAGAAGTTGAAGGTGCCGGTGAGGTTGGTGTCCAGCACCGCCGCCCAGTCGGCGAACGGCATCAGCACCAGCGGCTTGTCCCGGACGATGCCGGCGCTGTTGACCAGCACCTCCACCGGCCCGAGCTCCGCCTCGGCGGCGGCGACGAACGCGGTCACCGCGTCCGGGTCGGCCACGTCGCAGGGGGCGTGGAAGCAGCGCACCCCCCGCTGTTTGATCGCGTCGGCCGTCTCCGCCGCCGCCTCGCCGCCGCTGCGGTAGCAGAACGCCACGTCGTACCCGTCCTCGGCCAGCCGCAGCGCCACCGCGCGGCCGATGCCGCGCGAGCCGCCGGTGACCAGCGCGGTGCGCTGCTCCATCCGGTCCTCCTAACGGGCCGCGGCGACGCCGTCGGCGGCCATCGCGGCGATCAGGCTCTTCGGGCGCATGTCGGTCCACTCGCGCTCGACGTAGTCGAGGCAGGCCTGCCGGCTGTCGTCGCCGAAGGCGGTGTGCCAGCCGTCGGGCACCGGCACGAACGACGGCCACAGCGAGTGCTGCCCCTCGTCGTTGACCAGCACCACGTACCGGCCCTCCTCGTTCTCGAACGGGTTGCTGCTCATCGCGTTTCTCCCTCTCGCTCGGTGTCGATCGCGCTCAGCCGCTCGGCCAGCACCCGGCCGATGGCGGCCAGGGGTTCCGGCTGGGTCATGTCGTTGTGCTGGCAGTCGACGTCGTGCGTCCGCACGCCGCCGGACAGGTGTGGCCGCCAGGCGGCCCGCGGGTCCGCCCCGGGTGCCCGGTCGCGGGTGGCGACGAACAGCAGCGCGTCGAGGTCGACGTGCCCCGGGCGGTGCTCCCGGGCCAGCCGGGAGTTGTTGGCGAACACCTCGTACAGGGCGGTGATGTGCCGGGCCTCCAGCCGGCCGAGCACTCCCTCGTTGCGGCTGAGCAGCTCGGCGACCTGCTCCTCGTCGACCTGCGCGGCGGCGGCGTCGCCCGGGTAGCCGGCCAGCTGCAGCATCCCGGCCAGGAACTCGGCCCGGTTGAGGATGCCCGGCTCGGCCCGCTCCGCCTCGGTCTTCGGGAACGAGTCCAGCAGCGCCAGCAGCGCCACCTGCTCGCCGTCGGCCCGCAGCCGGGCGGCGATCTCGTGCGCGATCAGCCCGCCGAACGACCAGCCCAGCAGGTGGTACGGGCCGGCCGGCTGGACCTCCCGGATCCGGGCCAGGTAGTCCTCGGCGATCTGCCCGACGCTGCCCGGCAGTTCGGCGCGCTCGGCCAGGCCCCGCGACTGCAGGCCGTAGATCGGCCGGTCGGTGAGGTGCCCCATCAGGCCGGAGTAGGACCAGCTGAAGCCACTGGCCGGGTGGACGCAGAACAGCGGCGGCCGGGCGCCGTGCCGGCGCAGCGGCAGCAGCACGTCGAAGGCGCTGCGGCCGTCGTCGTCGGCGGTGTCGAGCCGGTCGGCCAGCTCGGCCACCGTCGGCGCCTCGAACAGCGTACGCAGGGCCAGGTCCACCTCGAAGGTGGCGCGGACCCGGCTGATCAGCCGGGTGGCCAGCAGCGAGTGCCCGCCCAGGTCGAAGAAGGCGTCGTCGATGCCCACCTCGGGTACGCCGAGCACCTCGGCGAACAGCCCGCACAGCACCCGCTCCCGGTGGCTGCGCGGGGCGCGCCGCTGCGCGCCGGCGCCCGTGTCGGCCGCGTCCGGCACCGGCAGGGCACCCCGGTTCAGCTTGCCGTTCGGGGTCAGCGGCAGCTCGGCCAGCACCACCACGGCCGCCGGCACCATGTATTCCGGCATCGCCGCGGCGACCGTGGCGCGCAGCTCGGCCGGCTGCGGACTCCGGCCGGGTGCCGGTACGACGTACCCGACCAGCCGCTGGTCGCCGGGGCGGTCCTCGCGGACGATCACCGCGCAGCGGGCCACGTCGTCGTGACCGGCCAGCACCGCCTCGATCTCGCCCAGCTCGATCCGGAACCCGCGCAGCTTGACCTGGTCGTCGACCCGGCGCAGGAACATCAGGTCGCCGGTGTCGGTCCACCGCACGATGTCGCCGGTGCGGTACATCCGGGTGCCGGGCGCGCCGAACGGGTCGGCCACGAACTTCCCGGCGGTCTGGCCCGGCCGGGCCAGGTAGCCGCGGGCCAGGCCGCCACCGGCGACGTACAGCTCACCGGGCACGCCGGGCGGCACCGGCCGCAGCCGGGCGTCGAGCACGTACAGCCGGGTGTTGGCCAGCGGGCCGCCGATCGGCAGCGGGCCGGGCGGGATCACCGCACCCGGTGCGATCCGGTACTCGGTGCAGTTGACCGTGGTCTCGGTCGGGCCGTACATGTTGTACACCGCCACGCCCGGGTGCTCCCGGCGCCACTCGTCGACCACCTCGCCGAGCAGCAACTCCCCACCGAGCAGCAGCTCGGCGGTCGGGGCGTAGTCGTCCGGCAGCGCGGCCAGCAGCGGCAGGTGGCTGGGAGTGGCCTTCAGGAAGGTGCAGGCGTGCCGGCCCAGCCGTTCCCGGGTCGCGGGGTCGTCGTCCAGGCCGGCGACGTGCACCGTGCCGCCGACGGTCAGCGGCACCCACATGCCGGTGACGCTCAGGTCGAACGAGATCGACGAGTGCAGCAGCGCGCTGCCGCGTACGCCCTGGTAGTCGCCGCCGGCGAAGGTGAGGTAGTCGGTGAGCGAGCGGTGCTCGATCACCACCCCCTTGGGCCGACCGGTCGAGCCGGAGGTGTAGATGACGTACGCCGGGTTGGTCAGCCGCAGCGGGGCGGCCCGGCCGGCGTCGGTGACCGGCTCGGCGGCGAAGCCGTCCGGGTCGCACTCCTCCACCAGCAGCCGCGGCACCCCGCCCGCCGGCAGCTCGGCGGCCGTGGCCGCGTCGGTGAGCAGCAACGCGGGCGCGGTGTCGGCGAGCATGAAGGCGATCCGGTCCGCCGGGTAGGCCGGGTCGACCGGCACGTACGCGCCGCCGGCCTTGAGCACCGCGAGCAGCCAGCCGACCAGCCGGGCCGAGCGGGGCAGGGCCACCGCGACGAACCGCTCCGGACCGACGCCCCGCGCGATCAGCAGCCGGGCCAGCCGGTTGCTGTACGCGTCCAGCTCGGCGTAGCTCAGCTCGGTGTCCGCGTCGACCAGGGCCGGCGCGTCCGGGGTACGGACGACCTGCGCGGCGAACAGCTCCGGCAGGGTGGCCGCCGGCACCGGGGCGGCGGTGTCGTTCCAGGTCACCAGCACCTGCTCGCGTTCCGGTCCGGTGAGCAGGTCCACCGCGCCGATCGGCTGGTCCGGGTCGGCGGCGAGCGCGGCGAGCATGGTGCGCAGCCGGTCGGCGATCCGCTCGACGGTGCCGTGGTCGAACAGGTCGGCGCTGTACTCGATCCGGCCGGCCAGCCCGGCCGGAGCGCCGGCGTCGTCCACCTGCTCGGCGAGGCTGACGTTCAGGTCGAACTTGGCCCCGCCGGTGCCCGCCGGCAGCCCTGACACGGTCAGGCCGGGCAGCGTCACGTCGAGGCGGGCGTGGTTGTGCACCGCCAGCACCACCTGGAACAGCGGGTGGCGGGCCACCGACCGGGCCGGGTTCAGCACCTCGACCAGCCGCTCGAACGGCACGTCCGCGTGGGCGTACGCGGCCAGGTCGGTGGCCCGGACCCGGTCCAGCAGCTCGCCGAAGGTCGGGTCTCCGGAGGTGTCGGTGCGCAGCACCAGCGTGTTGACGAAGAACCCGATCAGCCCGTCGACCGCCTCGTCGACCCGACCGGCGATCGGGGTGCCCAACGGCACGTCCTCCCCCGCGCCGAGCCGGGTGAGCAGGGCGGCCAGGCCGGCCTGGGCCACCATGAACAGGCTCGCCTGCCGCTCGCGGGCCAGGTCGGTCAGCCGGGCGTGCAGGTCGGCCGGCACCTCGAAGGTGACGCTGCCGCCGCGCCGGCTGGACACCGCCGGGCGGGGCCGGTCGACCGGCAGCTCCAGCTGCTCGGGCAGCCCGGCGAGGGTCTGCGCCCAGTAGCCGGTCTGCCGTCTGACCAGGCTGTCCGGGTCGGTCTCCGCGCCCAGCACGGCACGCTGCCAGAGCGCGAAGTCCGCGTACTGGACCGGCAGGGCGGGCAGGTCGGGCGCCCGGCCGGCCCGCCGGGCGGTGTACGCGGCGGCCAGGTCGGCCGACAGCGGCCCGGCCGACTGCCCGTCGCTGGCGATGTGGTGCATCAGCAGCAGCAGGACGTGCTCGTCGTCGGCGAGCCGGAACAGGTCGGCGCGCAGCGGCGGCTCGCCGGCCAGGTCGAACCGGTGCCCGATCGCGGCAGCCAGCGCGACGGGCAGGTCCGCCTCGGTGACGTCGTGCTCGGCCAGCGTGGGCACCGCCGCCGCCGGGTCGAGGACCCCCTGGTACGGCTCGCCGTCGACCTCGACGAAGACGGTGCGCAGCGTCTCGTGCCGGGCCGTCACGTCGGCCAGCGCGGCGTGCAGCGCGGCCCGGTCCAGGTCGCCGTGCAGCCGCAGCGCCAGCGGCACGTTGTAGCTGACGTCGGAGTCGTCGAAGCGGTTGAGGAACCACAGCCGCCGCTGGGCGTAGGACACCGGCACCAGCTCCGGGCGCGGCCCGGGGCGCAGCGGCGGGCGGCTCTCCCCGCCGGCCAGCAGCCGCGCGGCGAGGCCGGCGACGGTCGGGGTCTCGAAGACCGCCCGGATCGGCAGCTCCACGCCGAAGACCGCGCGGATCCGGTTGACGATCCGGGTGGCCAGCAGCGAGTGGCCGCCGAGGGCGAAGAAGTCGTCGTCCACGCCGACCCGGGCCACCCCGAGCACGTCGGCGAAGACGCCGCAGAGCAGCTCCTCCTGCGGGGTGCGGGCGGGCCGCCCGCCGGCCGAGCCGAAGTCCACCGCGGGCAGCGCCTTGCGGTCGACCTTGCCGTTGGCGCTCAACGGCAGCGCGTCCAGCCGGACCACCACCGAGGGCACCATGGCGTCCGGCAGCCGGGCGGCCACGTGGTCGCGGACCGCCTCCGGGTCGGTGTCGCCGACGACGTAGCCGACGAGGCGGTTGGTGCCGGCCGGGTCGGTGTTCACCGCCACGGCGGCGGCGGTCACCCCGACCGCGGCCCGCAGCGCCGCCTCGACCTCGCCCAGCTCGATCCGCTGGCCGCGGATCTTGACCTGGTCGTCGTTGCGGCCGAGGAACTCCAGCTGCCCGTCGGGGCGGTAGCGGACCCGGTCGCCGGTGCGGTAGAGGCGGGCGCCGGGCCGGTCGGTGAACGGGTCGGCGACGAAGACGGTGGCGGTGCGGCGCGGGTCGCCCAGATAGCCGAAGCCCACCCCGACGCCGCCGACGCACAGCTCACCCGGCACCCCGGGCGGCACCGGCTGCAGGTTGGCGTCGAGCACGTACAGCTGGGTGTTGCGGATGGCCCGGCCGATCGGCACCCGGTCCGCGTCAACGTCGGCCGGGGTGGCGATGACCGCGTGCGTCACGTCGTCGGAGCACTCGGTCGGCCCGTACGCGTTGAGCAGCGGGATCTGCGGGAACCGGGCGAGCCAGCGGTGGCACAGCTGCGGCGGCAGCGCCTCGCCGGTGACCAGCAGCCAGCGCAGCTTCGGCAGCTCGGGCACCGGGGCGCCGGCGTCCCAGGCGTCCAGCGCGGTGCGCAGCAGCGACGGCACCACCTCGAGGATGGTCACGCCGTGCCGCTCCACCCGGCCGAACAGGGCGCCCGGGTCCAGCGCGGTGTCGTCGTCGACCACGTCGACGCTGCCGCCGGTGAGCAGCGAGGAGAGCATCTGCCAGACCGAGACGTCGAAGGTGAGCGCGGCGTTCTGCACCACCACGTCCGCCTCGGTGAGGTCCAGGTCCTCCACCTTGGCCAGCAGGTGGTTGAGCATTCCCCGCCGGTGCACCATGGCACCCTTGGGGCGGCCGGTGGAGCCGGAGGTGAAGATGACGTACGCCAGGTCGGCCAGGCCGGCGGCCAGCGGCGCGGACCCGACCGGCGGGCCGGCCTGGGCCAGCGGCAGGACGGTGACCGGGACACCGGCGGCGGCGACCACCTCGGCAGCCAGTGCCTCGTGCGCCTGGTCGACCAGCAGCCAGCGGGTGCCGCTGTCGACCAGCAGGTCAGCGTTGCGGGCCACCGGCGAGCGCGGGTCCAGCGGCAGGTAGGCGCCGTCGGCGGTGAGCGCGGCCAGCACCCCGGTGATCGCGTCGGCGCCCCGGTCGGTCAGCAGCGCGACCAGGGAGCCCCGCCCGGTGCCGGCGGCCCGCAGCCGGGCGGCCAGCTCGTCGGCGCGGGCGATCAGCCCGGCGTAGGTGAGGGTCTGCCGCGGGTCGGTCACCGCGACCGCGTCGGGCCGCGCGGCGGCCACCGCCCGGATCAGGGTCACCGGGTCCTCGCCGGGCACCGGCCGGCCGGTGGCGTTCCAGTCGACCAGCATCCGCTGCCGTTCAGCCGGGCCGACCACGTCGACGGCGCCGATCGGCGCGTCCGGGGTGGCGACGGCGGCCTCCAGCATGCGGAGGAACCCGGCGAGGATCCGCTCGGCGGTGGTCTCGTCGAACAGGTCGTGGCTGTAGTCCAGCCGGCCGTCGATGCCGCCGGCGCCCGCCGGCCGCTCGGTGAGGTCGATGGACAGGTCGAACTGGGCGGCGTGCGCCCCGACGTTGTCCACCACGACCCGCAGGCCGGGCAGGTCCAGGTCGACCGTGGCGTTGTTCTGCAGCACCAGCATGACCTGAAACAGCGGGTTGCGGGCCATCGACCGGGGCGGGTTGAGCACCTCGACCAGCCGCTCGAACGGGGTGTCCTGGTGCGAGTACGCGGCCAGATCGGCCTCGCGGACCCGGTCCAGCAGCTGCCGGAAGGTGGGGTTACCGGCGGTGTCGGTGCGCAGCACCAGCGTGTTGACGAACATGCCGACCAGCTCGTCGACGGCGTCGTCGGTACGGCCGGCGATCGGGCTGCCGATCGGCACGTCGGTGCCGGCGCCGAGCCGGGTGAGCAGCGCCGCCAGGGCCGCCTGGAACACCATGAACAGGCTGGCCCCGGTGGCGTGCACCAGCGCGTTGAGCCGCTCGTGCAGCGCCGGTTCGACGACGAAGCCGAGCATCCCGCCCTGGTGGCTGGCGACCGGCGGGCGCGGCCGGTCGGCCGGCAGGGTCAGCTCGTCCGGCGCGCCGGCCAGCGTGTCCCGCCAGAACCGCACCTGCTCCGCGATGGCGCTGTCCGGGTCGGACTCATCGCCGAGCACCGCGCGCTGCCAGAGGGCGTAGTCGGCGTACTGCACGGGCAGCGGGAGGAACTCCGGTGCCCGCCCGGCGACCCGCGCGGCGTACGCGGCGGAGAAGTCCCGGCCGAGCGGGGCCATCGACCAGCCGTCACCGGCGATGTGGTGCAGCACGAGCAGCAGGAAGTACTCGCCGCCGCCGAGGTCGAACAGCCGGGTCCGCAGCGGCGGGTCGACGGCCAGGTCGAACCCGCGCCGGGTCTCGGCGAGCATCAGCTCGCGTACCTCGGCCGGGTCGACGGTCTCCACGGTGATCGGCGGGCAGGCCGCGTCGGCGGTCAGGATCACCTGGTACGGGTCGCCGTCGGCGTCCGGGTAGATCGTGCGCAGGCTCTCGTGGCGCTCGAGCACGTCGCGCAGCGCGGCGCGCAGCGCGGCCACGTCCAGGTCGCCGGTCAGCCGCAGCAGGATCGGGATCTTGTACGGGGAGTCGGCGCCGGAGAGCCGGTTGATGAACCAGAGCCGGTTCTGCGCGTACGACAGCGGGATCCGCTCCGGGCGGGGCATCGGCGCCAGCGCCCGGCGGGCCTGCTTCGCGCCGCCGAGCCGGGCGGCGAGCCCCGCCACGGTGGGCGACTCGAACAGGTCCCGGATGGCCAGTTCCGCACCGAGCGCGGTGCGGATCCGGCTGACCAGGCGGGTGGCCAGCAGGGAGTGGCCGCCCAGGGCGAAGAAGCTGTCCTCGATGCCGACCTCGGGCAGGCCGAGCACGTCGGCGAAGAGCCCGCAGAGCACCTCCTCCTGCGGGGTGCGCGGCGCCCGCCGGGTGGAGCCGGCCGCGTAGTCGGGTGCCGGCAGGGCCCGGCGGTCCACCTTGCCGTTGCCGGTCAGCGGCAGGGTGTCCAGCACCACCACCGCGGCCGGGACCATGTATTCCGGGAGCACCGCGGCGGCCTGCGCGCGCAGCGCGGCCGGGTCCGGCGGCGCCGCGTCGGCGGCCGGTACGACGTAGGCGACCAGCCGCTTGTCGCCGGGCCGGTCCTCGCGGACCACCACGGCCACCTGCCCCAGGCCGGGGTCGCGGGCCAGCACCGCCTCGATCTCGCCGAGCTCGATCCGGAAGCCGCGGATCTTCACCTGCTCGTCGGCGCGGCCGACGAACTCCAGGGTGCCGTCGGGCCGCCAGCGGACCACGTCTCCCGTCCGGTACATCCGGGAGCCGAGGTCACCGGTGCCGGCGGCGCCGAACGGGTTCGCCACGAACCGCTCCGCGGTCAGCCGCGACCGGTTCAGGTAACCGCGGGCCAGCCCGGCGCCGGCGATGTACAGCTCACCGGCCACCCCGGGCGGGGTGGGGCGCAGGTAGTCGTCCAGCACGTACAGCCGCATGTTGTCCAGCGGCCGGCCGATCGGCACCGAGTCCGGCACCTCGGCCACGGCGTGCATCAGGTGGTGCGAGGCGAACGTGGTGGTCTCGGTCGGGCCGTAGCCGTCGCCGACCACGAGGCCCGGGCAGGCGGCCAGCACCCGGCGCGCCATCGGCGCGGGCACCACGTCACCGCCGGTCCAGACCTCACGGACCTTGGCGAACGCCTTCGGGGTCTCCTCGGCCAGCAGCCGGAACAGGCCGGCCGTCAGCCACAGCGCGGTCACCTGGCCACCGGTGAGGACGGCCCGCAGGTCGTCCATGCTCAGGTCACCCGGCGGGGCCACGACCAGTTCACCGCCGTTCAGCAGCGGCACCCACAGCTCGTACGTCGAGGCGTCGAAGGCCAGCGGCGAGTGCAGCAGCACCCGGCGCTGCCGGTCGGTCCGCCAGCACCGGTCGGCGGCGAGGCTGAGCACGTCGTGGTGGGTGACCGCGACACCCTTGGGGGTGCCGGTCGACCCGGAGGTGTACATGACGTAGGCGAGCTGCCGGGGGTGGGCGGGCCGGCCCGGGTCGGCGTCCGGCCGGGCGGCGATCTCGGCGGCGGCGTCGCCGTCGACGGCCACCACGGTCAGGTCGTGGTCGAACCGCAGGCCGGCCATGGCCCGGTCGGTGAGCAGCACCGAGCTGGCGGTGTCGGCGGCGATGTGGGTCAACCGGTGGGCCGGGTAGCGCGGGTCCAGCGGGACGTACGCGGCGCCGGCCTTGAGGATGGCCAGCACCGACACCACCTGGTCGACCGAGCGTTCCTGGAGCAGGGCGACCCGGTCCTCGGCGGCGACGCCGAGCGCCACCAGGTGCTGGGCCAGCCGGTTGGCCCGGGCGTCGAGTTCCCGGTAGGTCAGCGTGGCGCCGTCGGCGGCGCGGACGGCGACCTGGTCCGGGGTGCGGGCGGCCTGCGCGGCGAACCGGGCGGCCACCCCGCCGGTCAGCGCCGGCTCGGGCCGGGTGGTGTCATTCCAGTCAGCCAGCACGAGCCGCCGCTCGGCCGGGTCGAGGACGTCCAGCCGCCCGACCGGGGTGTCCAGGTCGGCGGCGACGGTGGTGAGCAGCCGCAGCAGCCGGTCGGCGAGACGCTGCGCCGCGTCGGCCGGGAACAGGTCGGTGCGGTGGTCCAGTTGCAGCCGCAGCCGCTCGCCGGGGATCGCGGTGACGGTGAGCGGGTAGTGGGTGGCGTCCCGGCCGGAGACCCCGGTCAGCCGCAGCCCGGTGCCGGGCAGGGTCAGCAGCTTTGGGTCGAGGGGGTAGTTCTCGAAGACCACCAGGGTGTCGAAGAGTTCCCCGTGCCCGGCCAGCCGCTGCACCTCGGTGAGTGGCAGGTGCTGGTGGGCCATCAGCGCGGACTGCTGGTCCTGCAGGCGCAGCAGCATTCGGGCGACCGGCTCGGCCGGGTCCAGCCGCAGCCGGACCGGCAGGGTGTTGATGAAGAGCCCGACCATGGTCTCCACGCCGGCGATCTCCGGCGGACGGCCGGAGACCGTGCCGCCGAACACCACGTCGCCGCGGCCGGTCAGCGCGCCGAGCAGCGCCCCCCAAGCGCCCTGCAAAATGGTGTTGAGGGTGACGCCGTGCCGCCGGGCCTGCGCCTGCAGGTCGGCGGTCAGCTCGGCCGGCAGGTCGAGGACAAGCCGGTCGGGCAGCTCCGGGGCCCGGGCCGGGTCGGCCGGGGCGAGCAGGGTCGGCTCGGCCAGGCCCGCGAAGGCCTCGGCCCAGGCCCGCTCCGCGGTCGCCCGGTCCTGCGCGCCGAGCCAGGCCAGGTAGTCGCGGTAGGGCGCCACCCGGGGCAGCTGCCGGTCGTCGCCGCCGGCGGCGTACAGGGCCAGCAGCTCCCGCATCAGCGTCGGCACCGACCAGCCGTCGAGCAGGATGTGGTGGTTGGTGAGCACCAGCCGGTGTGCCGTGTCCGCCAGCCGCAGCAGGGTGAACCGCAGCAGCGGCGGGCGGGTCAGGTCGAAGCCCTCGGCCCGGTCGGCGGCGAGCAGCGCGCAAACCTGGTCGGCCTGCTCGGTCCCGGCCAGCTCCCGCAGGTCGTGCTCCCGCCAGCCGGCTCGGAGCCCGTCCACCACGACCTGCACCGACTCGCCGGACGGACGCTGGCGGAACGCGGCCCGCAGGTTGGCGTGCCGGGCCAGCAGGGCGTCGGCGGCACCGCGCAGGGCTTCCGCGTCCAGCTCACCGGCCAGGTCGAAGCAGAGCTGCACGGTGTAGACGTCGCGGTCCGGTCCGTCGTACAGGGCGTGGAAGAGCAGCCCCTCCTGCAGGGTGGACAGCGGCAGCAGGTCGCTGGCGGCCGGTTGGGCCGCCTCGATCGCCTCGATCTCCTCCTGGGACAGGGGCAGCAGCAGATCGGACGGGGTGTGCCCGCCGGCGCCGGGGGTGGCGACGTGGGCGATCAGGGCGTCCAGCGCGGCCAGCCAGTCGTCGGCCAGCTCGCGGACGTCCGCCTCGCCGAGCAGGGTCTGCGGCCAGGAGAAGGTCGCCGACAGCCGGGGACCGTCGGCGTGGTCCCGGGTGACCGCGTTGACCTCGATGGCGTGCGGCACCGGCAGGGCGCCGTCCGCACCGCCGCCGAGGGCCCGGGCGTCGGCGGCCACCGTCCAGTCCGTGTCGCCGCCGTCGGCGGTGGCGAACCGGCCGAGGTAGTTGAAGCCGATCTGCGCGGCCGGCCGGTCGGCCAGCTGCCGGGCGGTGTCGGCGTTGAGGTAGCGGAGCAGGCCGTACCCGATGCCGTTGTCGGGCACCGCGCGGAGCTGTTCCTTGACCCGCTTGACCGCGCGCCCGGCGGCGGCGCCGCCGGCGAACGCCTCGTCCAGGTCGAGCCGGCCGAGGTCGAGCCGGACCGGGTACATGGTGGTGAACCAGCCGACGGTCCGAGACAGGTCCAGGCCGGCGGCGAGTTCCTCCCGGCCGTGGCCCTCCAGGTCGACCAGCAGTCCGGCCTCCTGGCTGCCGCGCCGGCGCCGCCACCGGGTGACCGCGAGGGTGAGCGCGGTGAGCAGCACGTCGTTGACCCGGCCGTGGAACGCTGCCGGCACCCGGGTCAGCAGCGGCGTGGTGCGCTCCGCGGGCAGGGTGACGGTCAGCAGTCGGCCGGCGTCCACGATGTCCCGGGCCGGGTCGAGCGGCCGCCCCGCGAGCGGGGTCTCGGCGACGCCGAGCCGGTCCAGCCAGCCGGCCAGTTCGGCGGTCCGCTCGGGGCGCGCGGCCTCGGCGACCAGGTGCTCCGCGAAGCGGCGCAGCGAGGTCCGCACCGGTTCCAGTTCGGGGGTACGCCCGGCGGCGACGGCCTGCGCGGCGGCGGCCAGGTCGGGCAGCAGGATCCGCCAGGACACCCCGTCGACCACCAGGTGGTGCAGGGCCAGCAGCAGCCGGCCGGGCCGGTCGGCCCCGGCGTCGAACCACAGCGCCTGCAGGACCCGCCCCTCACCCGGGGCCAGCCGGGCCTGGACCGCCTTGGTCTGCTCCTCGACCAGCCCGCGCAGCTCGTCGGCGTCCAGCCCGGCCGCGTCGATCCGGGTCACCAGCTCGGCCGCGGACACGCTGCCGCGCGGGCCGATCTCCTGCCGCCAGCCGCCCGCCGCGTCGCGGACCAGCCGCAGCCGCAGCGCGTCATGGTGGTCGACCAGCGCCTGCACCGCGGCGACCAGCTGCTCGGGCCGCAGCCCGGCCGGGCTGGTCACCAGCATCGACTGGTGGAAGCCGTCGATCGGGCCGCCCCGCTCGCGCAGCCAGTGCACGATCGGGGTCAGCGGCACCTCACCCGTACCGTCGTCGGTGGGCACCGGCATGGCGTCGTCCGCGGCGACGGCGGCGAGGCCGGCCACCGTCCGGTGCACGAAGACGTCCCGGGGGCTGAACGACAGTCCCGCCTTGCGGGCCCGGCTGACCAGCTGGATCGACACGATGCTGTCGCCGCCGAGGTCGAAGAAGCTCTCGTCGACGCCCACCGCGTCCAGCCCGAGCACCTCGGCGAACAGCCCGGCGAGCAGGGTCTCGCGGTCGTTGGCCGGGGCCCGGCCGCCGGCGGAGCCGGTGAACCCGGGGGCCGGCAGCGCCCGCCGGTCCAGCTTCCCGCTCGGGGTCAGCGGCAGCGTCGGCAGGCCGACGACGGCCGCCGGCACCATGTACTCGGGCAGGCTGGCGCCGACGTGCGCCCGCAGCGCGGCCGGGTCGACCAGCGCGCCGGGAGCCGGGACCACGTACCCGACCAGGCGCTTCACGCCCGGCTGGTCCTCCCGCGCGATGACCGCGACCTGGCCGACGGCCGGGTGGCGGGACAGCACCGCCTCGATCTCGCCCGGCTCGACCCGGAAGCCGCGGATCTTCACCTGGGCGTCGGCCCGGCCGACGAACTCCAGCGTCCCGTCGGCGCGCCAGCGCACCAGGTCGCCGGTGCGGTACATCCGGCCACCGTGCTCGGCGGCGAACGGGTCCGCCACGAACCGCTCGGCAGTCAGCGCCGACCGGTCCAGGTAGCCGCGGGCCAGCCCGGCCCCGGCGATGTACAGCTCCCCGGGCACGCCGGGCGGCACCGGGCGCAGGAACCGGTCGAGGACGTAGGCGCGGGCACCGGCGACCGGGACGCCGATCGGCGGGGCGCCGGCGCCGGGGACCAGCGGCGCGCTGAGCGTGGCGGCCACGGTGATCTCGGTCGGCCCGTACGCGTTGACCATGCGCCGGCCGGGGGCGAACCGGGCGACCAGGTCCTCGCCGCAGGCGTCGCCGCCGACCACCAGGGTGCGCAGCACCGGCGGCGCCACGGTGGGCAGGCCGGCGAGCGCGGCCGGCGGGATGAGCGCGTGGGTCACCTGCTGGCCGGTCAGCACGGCGGCCAGGTCGTCGCCGACGAGCGGCCCCGGCGGCGGTACGACCAGCGCCGCCCCGGCGCCGAAGGCGGCGCAGAGTTCCAGGACCGACGCGTCGAAGCTGGGCGAGGAGAACTGCAGCACCCGGCTGGTCGGGTCGACGTCGAAGCCGGCCACGATCGCGGCGGTGAAGCTGGACAGGCCGGCGTGGGTGACCACCACCCCCTTCGGCCGGCCGGTGGAACCGGAGGTGTAGATGAGGTAGGCGGGGTGGCCGGGCCGCAACGGGGCGGTGCGCTCGGCGTCGGTGACCGGGCCGGGGGGCCGGGCCGCCCAGTCGGCCACGGTGGACGGTTCGTCGAGCAGCAGCCGGGGCACGCCGGTGTCGGGCAGGTCGATCCCGGTCCGCGTGGCCAGCAGCACCGGCCGGGCGTCGGTGAGCATGAACGCGATGCGGTCCGCCGGGTAGTCCGGGTCGACCGGCAGCCAGGCGCCGCCGGCCTTGCTCACCGCGAGCGCGGCGGTGACCAGTTCCGGGCTGCGCGGCAGGGCGAGGGCGACCACCTGCTCCGGGCCGACGCCGCGGTCGACGAGCAGCCGGGCCAGCCGGTCGGCGGCGGCGTCCAGTTCGGCGTACGACATGGTGTCGTCGCCGATCAGGGCCGGCGCCTGCGGTCGGGCCGCGACCTGGGCGGCGAACAGTTCCGGGAAGGTGCGCGGCGCCACCGGCGGCGGTCCGGCGGCCCAGTCGCCGAGCACGGCGTCACGCTCGGCGCCGTCGAGCACGTCGAGCGCGGCGACCGGGGTCTGCGGCGCGTCGACGACCTGGCTGAGCAGGCGGACCAGGCGGTCGGCGATGCGCCGGGCGGCCGCCGCGTCCAGCAGGTCCGGCCGGTGGTCCAGGCGCAGGGTGAACTGTTCTCCGGGCAGCACGGCCAGGGTCAACGGGTAGTGGGTGGCGTCGTGCCCGGCGACCGCGGTGACCCGCAGGCCCGTGCCGGGCAGGTCCAGCGCGGCCGGATCGAGGGGGTAGTTCTCGAACACGGTCAGCGTGTCGAACAGGTCGCCGTCGCCGGTGCCGGCCAGCCGGCGGATGTCGGCGAGGCCGAGGTGCTGGTGCGTCATCAGCGCCGACTGCTCGTCCTGCACCCGGGCCAGCAGGGCGGCCAGCGACTCGGCCGGGTCGAGCCGGATCCGCACCGGCACCGTGTTGATGAACAGGCCGAGCATCGACTCGACACCGGGCAGCTCCGGCGGCCGGCCGGCGACGGTGGCGCCGAAGACCAGGTCGTCGTCGCCGGTGAGGATGCCGAGCACCAGCGCCCAGGCGCCCTGGACCACGGTGTTGAGGGTGACGCCGAGCTTGCGGGCCGCGGCGGTCAGCCCGGCGGTGAGTTCGGCGGGCAGAGCCACGGTGAGCTGTTCGGGTGCGGCCGCCGGGCGCGCCGGGTCGGCCGGCGCGAGCAGGGTCGGCCCGGTCAGCCCGCGCAGCGCGTCCCGCCAGGCCCGCTCGGCGGCGGCTCGGTCCTGCCGGTCGAGCCAGCCGAGGTAGTCACGGTAGGGGGTGACCGGTGGCAGGGTGCGGTCGTGCCCGCCGGCGACGTAGTGCGCGAACAGCTCCCTGGCCAGCAGCGGCATCGACCAGCCGTCGAGCAGGACGTGGTGGTTGGTGAGCACCAGCTTCGCCCGCTCCGGTCCGGTCCGGATCAGCGCGGCGCGCAGCAGCGGCGGGCGGGCCAGGTCGAACCCGGCGGCCCGGTCCGCGGCGAGCAGCCGGGCCACCTCGTCGTCCCGGTCCGCCGCGGCGTGGCCGGTCAGGTCGTGCTCCTGCCAGGCCGGGGCGATCTCGCGCGGCACCACGGCGACCGACTCGCCGGTCTTGCGCTGCCGGATGCCGACCCGCAGGTTGGCGTGCCGGGCCAGGATCGCGCCGAGGGCGCGACGCATCCGGTCGCCGTCGACCGGACCGGTCAGGTCCAGGGCGAACTGGACGGTGTAGAGGTCCGACGCCGCTCCGTCGTACAGCGCGTGGAACAGCAGTCCCTGCTGCAACGGTGACAGCGGCAGGATGTCCTCGACGCGTGACTGCTTCACCACGTTACCCCCACTCCGCTTCCAGTTCGTCCTCGAACTCGTCGATCTCGTCCTGGGACAGCGAGGCCAGCGTCAGGTCGGACGGGGTGTGCCCACCGCTTCCGCCCGCCGCGGCGTACGCCACGATCCCGGCCAGGGCCGTCCGCCAGTCGTCGGCGAGCTGACGCACGTCACCCTCGTCGAGCAGCCCGGCCGGCCACCGCCACACCGCGGTGAGTCGCGGCCCGTCGGCGCCGTCGACGGTCCAGCTCGTGACCTCGATCGGGTACGCCACGGGCTGCTCCGGGTCCGCGCCGCCGCCGATCCGCGCACCGCCGCCCTGGGCGCCGCCCAGCCGGCCGAGGTGGTTGAACATGATCTGCGGCTCGGCCAGGTCCGCCAGCACGCCCGCGGTCTCGCTGTTCAGGTGTCGAAGCAGGCCGTAGCCGAGGCCGTCGTCGGGTGCGGCCCGCAACTGCTCCTTGACCCGCTTCAGTGCGGTTCCGACGGCCGCACCGCCGTTGCGCACCTGGTCCCACTCCACCGTCCCGGGATCGAGCCGGACTGGAGCCAGGCTCGTGAACCAGCCGACGGTGCGGGACAGGTCGACGCCCGGCACGTGGTCGGCCCGGCCGTGCCGCTCCAGGTCCACCAGCACCGCCGGGTCGTCGCCCAGGCCGCGCCGCTGCCGCCGGCGGGCCACCGCGAGGGCCAGCGCCGCCAGCAGCGCGTCGTCGACCCGGGCGTGGAACAGCGCCGGTACGGCGGTCAGCAGCGGCTCCGTCTGCGCGGCGGTCAGTTCCACCTGCAGGTCCGCGAGGGTGGCGACGGTGTCCCGGGCCGGGTCGAGCGGCCGCCCGGCCAGGGCCGGCTCCGGCTGGTCGAGCAGCTTGGTCCACAGTGGCAGCTCGGCCAGCCGGGCCGGGCTGTGCGCGTCCCGGACCAGGTGCTCCGCCCATTCCCGCAGCGAGGTGCCGACCGGGGTGAGTGGGGGCGACGTGCCGGGCGGGTGGCTGCCAGCGGCGGCCTCACCGGCCGTCCCGTCGGGTGCGGTGGCGTCCAGCGCGGCGGTCAGGTCGGGCAGCAGGATCCGCCAGGAGACGCCGTCGACGGCCAGGTGGTGCACCAGGATCAGCAGCTGGCCCGGCCGGCCGGGGCCGGCGTCGCACCAGACGACGCGCAGCATCCGGCCGGCGACCGGGTCCAGCTCGGCCCGGGCCGCCTCGGCCAGTGCGCTCAGGTCGGGTCCGTCGGCGTCGGTCCCGCCGACCTCGAACCCGTTGTCCGCACTGGCTGGGCCGGTGTCCGTGGCGGGCACGGGCGTGATCAGGTCCGCTGCGGCCACGCTGCCACGTGGACCGATCACCAGCCGCCGCTGCCCGGCCGGGCCGGCCAGCCGCATCCGCAGCGCGTCGTGGTGATCGAGCAGCGCCTGCACCGCGTCGCGCAGCCGGTCGGCGGTCAGTCCGGCCGGCGCGGGCACCACCACGGACTGGTGGAACCCGGTCAGCGAACCGGCCCGGTCCAGCCACCACCGCACGATCGGGGTGAGCGGCAGCTCGCCGATGCCGGCATCGGGATCGGTCGCGGCGCTGCCGGCCGCCTCCCGGGCCACCGTCGCCAGCGCCGCCACGGTCTTGTGGGTGAACACCTCGCGCGGGGTCAGCTCCAGCCCGGCCTGCCGGGCCCGGCTGACCAGCTGGATGGAGACGATGCTGTCCCCGCCGAGGTCGAAGAAGCTGTCGTCGACGCTGACCCGGGGCAGCCCGAGCACCTCGGCGACGAGCCCGGCGAGCAGTTCCTCGCGCGGCGTCGACGGCGCCCGTCCGGCCGCGCTGACCCCGGCGAAGTCGGGGGCCGGCAGGGCCGCCCGGTCGAGCTTGCCGTTGGCGGTCACCGGCAGGCCGGCCAGGGCCACCACCGCCGCCGGCACCATGTACTCGGGCAGCCGCCCGGCGACGTGCTCGCGCAGGACGGTCGCGTCGACCCGCTGCCCGGCGGCCGCCACGACGTACGCGACGAGGCGTTTCACCCCCGGGTGGTCCTCCCGGGCGAGGACCACGCACTGCCCCACCGACGGATGCTCGGCGAGGGTCGCCTCGATCTCGCCCAGTTCGATCCGGAAGCCGCGGATCTTGACCTGGTGGTCGGTCCGGCCCACGTACTCCAGCACCCCGTCGGCCCGCCAGCGCACCACGTCCCCGGTCCGGTACATCCGCTCCCCGCGCGTGACGGACGGGTCCGTGGCGGCCAGCGCGGCGGCGAACGGGTCGGCGACGAACCGCTGCGCGGTGAGCCCGGCCCGGCCCTGGTAGCCGCGGGCCAGTTGCACGCCGGCCAGGTAGAGCTCGCCGGCCACGCCGGGGGGCACCGGCCGGAGGAACGCGTCCAGTACGTACAGCCGGGTGTTCCAGACCGGCGCCCCGATCGGCACGCTCCGCTCCCCCGGCCGGCAGGCCCAGTACGTCACGTCGACCGACGCCTCGGTGGGCCCGTACAGGTTGTGCAGCTCGATGCCGTGCGCGCCGGCCGGGTCGAGGGTGGCGAAGAACCGGTCGGCCAGGTCGGCGGGGAGCGCCTCGCCGCTGCAGATCACCCGGCGCAACCCGGTGCAGTCGGCGGCGGCCGGTTCGGCCAGGAACGCCTGCAGCATCGACGGGACGAAGTGGAGGGTGCTGACCCGCTCGGCGCGGATCAGTCCGGCCAGGTACGCGGGGTCCTTGTGCCCCTCGGGCCGGGCCACCACCAGGGTGGCGCCGACGATGGTGGCCCAGAAGAACTCCCACACCGAGACGTCGAAGCCGGACGGCGTCTTTTGCAGCACCCGGTCGGCCGGGGTGAGCCGGTATTCGTGCTGCATCCACAGCAGCCGGTTGACGATGCCCTGGTGCGGCACCAGCACGCCCTTGGGCCGGCCGGTGGAGCCGGAGGTGTAGATCAGGTACGCCGGGTTGGCCGGGCGCAGCGGCCCGGCCCGGTCGGCGTCGGTCAGCGCGGTCGCGGCGTGTTCCGTCACGGCCTGGCGTACCTCGTCGCTGTCGAGGACCAGGGCGGTGGCGGTGCCGGTGGCCAGCGCGGCGGTGGCCCGGGTGGTGAGCAGCAGGGCGGGCCGGGCGTCGTCGAGCAGGTACGCGATCCGGTCGGCCGGGTAGTCCGGGTCGACCGGCAGGTACGCCGCGCCGGCCTTCAGCACCGCCCAGAGCGCCAGCACCAGCTCCAGTGAGCGGGGCACCGCCACGGCGACGAACCGCTCCGGCCCGGCGCCGTACCCGACCAGCAGCCGGGCCAGCCGGTTGCTCGCCTCGTCCAGCTCGCGGAAGGTCAGGCTGCTCCCCTCGAAGACGACCGCGGTGGCGTCCGGGGTGGCGGCCGCCTGCCGGGCCAGCAGCTGCGGCAGGGTGGCCGGGTCGACCGGCTGCCGGGTGCGGTTCCACTCGACGAGGACCTGCCGGCGTTCCGCCGGGGTGACCGGGTCGAGCCGGCCCACCGGGACGGACGGGTCGGCGGCGATGTCGCTGAGCAGCCGGCACATCCGCTCCAGCAGCGCCCCGGCGGTGTCCGCGTCGATCAGGTCGGGCCGGTACTCCAGCCGCAGCCCCAGCCGGTCACCGGGGACCAGCACCAGAGTGAGCGGGTAGTGGGTGGCGTCGTGCCCGTGCACCCCGCGTACCGCCAGGCCGGTGCCGGCGAGGTCGAGCACGGCGGGGTCGACCGGGTAGTTCTCGAAGACCACCAGGGTGTCGAAGAGTTCGCCGTGCCCGGCCAGACGCTGGATGTCGGGCAGGCCGAGGTGCTGGTGCGGGTGCAGGGCGGCCTGCCGTTCCTGCAACGCGGCGAGCGCGGTGGCCACCGGTTCGGCCGGGTCGAGGCGTACCCGCACCGGCACGGTGTTGATGTAGAGGCCGACCATGGTCTCCACGCCGGGCAGCTCCGCCGGCCGGCCGGCGACGGTGGCGCCGAAGACCACGTCATCGCGGCCGGTGAGGCTGCCCACGAGCACCGCCCAGGCGCCCTGCACGACGGTGTTCAGGGTGACGCCCGCCGCCCGGGCCGTGGCGGTGAGCGCCTCGGTGAGCGCGGCCGGCACCGCACGCAGCAGCTTGGCCGGCGGCACCGGACCCCGCTCGGCGGCCGGCGCCACCAGGGTCGGCTCGGTCAGCCCGGCGAGGGCCGCCCGCCACGCCGCCTCGGCCGCCGGCCGGTCCTGCCGGGCCCGCCAGGCCGGGTACGCCCGCGCGTCGGTGACCGGCGGCAGTCCGTCGGTGCGGCCACCCGCGCGGTACAGCGCGAACAGCTCCCCGGCGAGCACCGGCATCGACCAGCCGTCGAGCAGGATGTGGTGGTTGGTCAGCACCAGCCGGTGCCGCCCGCCGGGCAGCCGGGCCAGGGTGAAGCGCAGCAGCGGCGGCCGGGTCAGGTCGAAGCGTTCGGCCCGGTCGGCGGCGAGCAGCTCGGCGAGCCGGCGGTCCACGTCGGCCGCTGCGATCCCGGTCAGGTCCGGCTCGCGCCAGTCCACCTCGACGCCGTCCAGCACCACCTGCACCGGCCGGCGCAGGTCCCGGTGGGTGAAGCCGGCGCGTAGCCCGGGGTGCCGGTCGAGCAGCGCCTGGGCCGCGGTGCGCAGCCGCGCCGGGTCCAGCTCGCCGTCGAGGTCGAAGACGAACTGCACGGTGTAGATGTCCGGGGTCTGCTCGTCATACGCGGACAGGAACAGCAGCCCCTCCTGCAGTGGGGCGAGCGGCAGCACGTCGGCCAGCGCCGGGTAGCTCCGCTCCAGCCGTTCCACCTCGGCCTGGTCCAGCTCGACCAGGGGCAGGTCCGACGGGGAACGCCCACCGGTGCCCGGGCGGGCGGCGTGTTCGGTGATCGCCTCGAGCGCGGCCAGCCAGCCGTCGGCGAGTTCGCGGACGTCGCCGTCGGTGAGCACCCCGTCCGGCCAGCTCCACTCGGCGGTGAGCCGAGGCCCGTCCGGTCCGTCGACCACCACCGCGTTGATCTCCAGCGGGTGGGCCATCGGCAGCGCGCTCGCCCCACCGGCCGCGACCTCGCCGTCGACCGTCAGCGGCGACCAGTCGGCGCCGTCGTCGGCAGTCAGCCGGCCCAGGTAGTTGAACCCGATCTGCGGCTCGCCGCCCCGTCGGCCGGGCGCCCGCAGCTGTTCCTTCAGGCGTTTCACCGCTCGGCCGGCGGCCGGACCGCCGGCCAGCGCCTCGGCCGGGTCGAGGTCGCCGAGGTCGAGCCGGGCCGGGGCCAGCCGGGTGAACCAGCCGACGGTGCGGGTCAGGTCCAGCCCGTCGACGCCGTCCCGGCCGTGCCCCTCGACGTCCACCAGCAGTCCGGCTCCGGTGCCGGGCCGGTGCCGGCGCCGCCAGTCGGCCACGCTGACCGCCAAGGCGGCCAGCAGCAGGTCGTCGACGCCCGCGTAGAACCGGGGGGCGGCGGTGCGCAGCAACGCCTCGGTGCGGGCCACGGGCAGACCGACGGTCCGGCGGCGGGCCGTCGCCTCGGTGTCGTCCGGGCCGACCGGTCGGCGCCCGAACGGTGGGTCCACGATGGACTCGACCGGCTCGACCGCCGGCCCAGCGCCCGTCGCGTTCCCGGTCGGCGTTGCGGCCGTCACCCGCCGCGCCCAGGTGCGGTACGAGGTCGGGACCGGCGCCAACCGGGCTGGTTCACCCGCGACGCTCGCCGCCACGGCGGTGGCCAGGTCGTCGAGGAGGATCCGCCAGGACACGCCGTCCACGGCGAGGTGGTGGACGGCGAGCACCAGCCAGCCCGGGTGGTCCGCCCCGGCGTCACCCCACACCGCCCGCAGCAGCTGCCCGTCGCCCGGGCGCAGCCCGGCCAGGGCGTCGGCGCGGGCGGCGCCGACCGTGGCGTCGGCGGCCACCCGGCGCAGGCAGTCGGCGGCGGACACCGTGCCCCGCGGCGGCACCGCCAGCCGCCACGCCGTGCCGTCGCGGTGCAGGATCATCCGCAGGGCGTCGTGGTGGTCCAGCAGCGCCTGCAACCCGGCCGCCAGGTCCGCCGCGCGCAGCCCGGCGGGGGTACGCACGACGACGCTCTGCGCCACCCCGTCGACCGGGTGGGCCTCGCCCGCCCGGCCGCGCAGCCAGTCGACGATCGGCGGCAGCGGCACCTCCCCCAGCGCGGCGTCCGGGTCCTCGGTCTCGGCCGAGCCGAGCTCGCCGGCCACCCGGGCCAGGGCGGCCACCGTCCGGTGGGTGAACACCTCGCGCGGGGTGAGCCGCAGCCCGGCCTGCCGGGCCCGGCTGACCAGCTGGATGGAGACGATGCTGTCCCCGCCGAGGTCGAAGAAGCTGTCCTCCGCGCCGACCCCGGGCAGCCCCAGCACCTCGGCGAAGAGCCGGGCGAGCAGCTCCTCGCGCGGGCCGGCCGCGGCCCGGCCGGCGCCGGCCGCCGCGGCGAAGTCCGGGGCGGGCAGGGCGCCGCGGTCCAGCTTGCCGGTGGGGTTCAGCGGCAGCGCGTCCAGCAGCACGAAGGCCGCCGGCACCATGTACTCCGGCAGCGCCGCGGCGATGTGGTCGCGCAGCTGGGCGGGGGTCGGCGGGGTGGCCGGGTCGGCCGGCACCAGGTAACCGACGAGCTGGGCGGTGACCCCGGCGCGGGCGACCACCGCGGCCTGGGCCACGGCCGGGTGGGCCGACAGCACTGACTCGATCTCGCCCAGCTCGATCCGGTAGCCGCGCACCTTGACCTGGTGGTCGATCCGGCCGAGGTAGTCGAGGTGACCGTCCGCCCGCCAGCGCACCAGGTCGCCGGTGCGGTACATCCGGGCGCCGGGCGCGCCGAACGGGTCGGCGACGAACCGCTCGGCGGACAGCCGCGGCCGGTCGAGGTAGCCGCGGGCCAGTCCGGCGCCGGCCAGGTACAGCTCGCCGACGGTGCCGGGCGGCACCGGACGCAGCGCGCTGTCCAGCACGTACACCCGGGTGTTGGTGGTGGGTCGGCCGATCGGCGGGGTGCCGCCGTCGGCGAGGTCCCCGCCGTACCAGGCGGTGGAGTAGACGGTGGCCTCGGTCGGGCCGTAGATGTTCGCCACCCGGGCGCCGGGCAGCGCCGCGCCGATGTCCCGCACCGCCTGGGCCGACAGCGCCTCACCGGCGAGCACCACGAGGTCGGCGTGCGCGTCGACCGCCCCGCCGGCCAGCAGCTGCGCGAAGGCCGACGGGACGGCGCTGATCAGGCTGCCGGACCAGCCGTCGGCCCGCTCGGCGAGGGCGAGCAGGTCGTCGACCACCTCGATCTCGCCGCCGCAGGCGAGCGGGCCGAACATCTCGAACACCGAGACGTCGAAGTTGAGCGAGGTGCTGGCCAGCACCCGGGACAGCGCGGCCGGGCCGATCTCCGCGACCGCCCAGCAGGCCAGGTCGACCGCGTTGTCGTGGCTGACCACCACGCCCTTCGGCCGGCCGGTGGAGCCGGAGGTGTAGATGACGTACGCCGGGTGCGCGCCGCGCAACGGTCGCGGCCGGTCGGCGTCGGTCAGGTCGCCGTCGTCCTGTGCGGCGAGCAGGGCGCGGACGGCGGGCTCGTCGAGGCGCAGCAGCCGGTCGCCGACCGGCAGTCCGGCGCCGGCGCCGTCGACGGTGAGCACCAGCCGGGGGTCCGCGTCGGCCAGCATGAACTCGACCCGGTCCGGCGGGTACCGCAGGTCGACCGGCAGGTACCCGGCACCGGCCTTGAGGACGGCGAGCAGGGCGACCAACATCTCCGCCGACCGGGGCAGCGCCAGCGCGACCAGTTGCTCCGGGCCGGCGCCGCGGGCGACCAGCAGCCGGGCCAGCCGGTTGGCGGCGGCGTTGAGCTGGGCGTACGTCAGGGTGGTCGGCCCGCAGGTGACCGCCGGGGCGTCGGGGGTACGCGCCACCTGCTGCTCGATCAGCGCGGGCAGCCGCACGTCCGGCACCGGCCGGATGGTGTCGTTCCACTCGTGCAGCACCAGCCGCCGTTCGGCGGGGCCGGCCAGGTCGAGCCGGCCGACCGGGGTGTCCGGGTCTTCCGCCGCGGCCCGGGCGAAGGTGTCGAGGAAGGCGGCGACGCGCTGGGCGTGCCCGCTGACCTGCTCGTCGGGGTAGAGGTCTGGGTTGGCGTCCAGGTCCAGCCGGGCGTCGGCGTCGCCGCGCCGGGCGTCGAGCACGAAGGCCAGGTCGTCGACGGGGCCGCCGGCGAGGTTGTGGTCGGTGCCGGTGGCGGCGCCGAACCGGGTTCCGGCTCCGCCGCCGGCGTCGAGCAGGATGTTCACGTGCGGGCCGAGCACCGACGCCCCGGCGGTCAGGCCCAGGTCACGGTGCAGGTCCTCGAAGCGGTAGCGCTGGTGGCGCAGCGCGTCGTGCAGTTCCCGTGAGACGCCGGCGACGAGCGCGCCGAGGGTGGCGTCGGCGCGTACCGCCACGCGCAGGGGCGCGATCGCGGAGACCATGCCGGGGGTGGTCCGCGCCGCGGCGTTCTGCCGGGCGGTCAGCGGCAGGGCGAGCACCACGTCCTCGTTGCCGGTCAGCCCGTGCAGGTAGGCGGCGATCGCGGCCACCACGACCGCCGGCACGGCGACGCCGCGCTCCCGGGCCGCCGCCCGCAGCCGGTCCATGGTGGCCGGTGCCACCGGGGCGGTACGCCGGGTGAGCCGGCGCGGGGTGGCCGGCCGCCGGCCGGCGAGGCTGGCCGGGGTGGGCCGGTCGGCGTACCGCCCGGTCCAGTACCCGCGATCACGGTCGAACCGCTCGCTGGTCCGGTAGGCGGCCTCCGCGTCGGCCAGCGCCCGCAGCGGCCCGAACGACGCCGGCTCCGGCTCGTCGCCGCCGCTGAGCGCGGTGTAGACCGCGGCGACCCGCCGGGCCACCAGGACCATGCCGTACCCGTCCACGGCCAGGTGGTGGTAGCACTGGTACCACAGGGTCCGGTCGTCGGCCAGGCGCAGCAGCGCGTACCGGAACGGCGGCGCCTGGCCCGGGTCGAGCGGCCGGGCGGCGTCGGTGTGCATCCAGTCCAGGGCGGCGCCGAACGGGTCAGCCTCCCCGCGCAGGTCGAGCACCGGCAGCGGCCAGTCGACCGCCGGCGACACCGCCAGCACGGGTCGGCCCTCGACCGGCTCCTCGACCCGGCTGCGCAGGGCCTCGGTGTCGGCGACGGTCCGGCGCAGCGCCGCCTCGAACACCGCGTGGTCGAGCGGGCCGGTCAGGTCGGCGTACTCGGCGAGGAGGTAGATCGGGTTGTCCGGGTCGAGCCGCTGGGCCAGCCAGACCCCGAACTGCGCGGTGGTCAGCGGGCAGTGAACATCCTCGTGGTCGGGCACAGCAGTCCTCCGGAGCTACGGACGTGGTGTGTTCGCGGGGTGGCTGGCTGCTCGGTGGGTGGCGAGCGGGTGGCCGCCCGGCCGGTCGGCGTACGCGCGAACCGGCCGGGCGGGCGGCGGGGTCAGCGGCCCCGGGCGGCGGCCCGGTAGGCGTGGGTGGCCAGGGACGCGCTGACCACCAGCAGCGCGGTGATCAGCAGCAGGGAGGCGGCGACCGGGTGCCGCATCGGCAGGGCGTCGCCGGCCGAGCCCGGGTTGCCGAACAGGTCCCGGCAGGCGGCGACCACGGCGGACAGCGGGTTCCACTCGCACACCGTGCGCAGCCAGCCCGGCAGCCCGTGCAGCGGGATGAACGCGTTGGACAGGAACGTCATCGGCATCACGACGAGGAAGGCCACGGCGCTGACCGCCTCGGCCGAGCGCAGCCGCAGCCCGAGGAGGACCCCGAGCCAGGAGGCGGCGAAGCCGAGCAGCAGCAGCAGCCCGAAGCCGGCGAGCGCCTGCACCGGGCCGGCGTGCGTGCGCCAGCCCATCGCGAAGCCCACCACGGCCATGGCGACGCAGGCGACCACCACCCGGGTGAGGTCGGCCATGGTCCGGGCCAGCGGTACGGCGAGCCCGGCGATCGGCAGCGACCGGAACCGGTCGTCGATGCCGTTGCCCAGGTCGTCGACCACGCCGAGCGCGGTGTGCTGCAGGTTGGTGAGCATCATCTGGGCGAAGATGCCGGCCATCAGGAACTCCCGGTAGCCGCCGCCCTGCACCTCGATGACGCTGCCGAAGAGGTACCCGAAGATCACCACGTACGCGACCGGCATCACGGTCACGCCGAGCAACCGCATCGGCACCCGGGCCAGGTGCCGTAGGTGGCGGCCCACCAGGGCCGAGGTCTCGACGGCGAGGGTGGTCATGCCGCTGCCTCCGGCTTCTCGGCGGTGCTCCGCCCGGTCAGGGAGAGGAAGACGTCGTCCAGGGTCGGCGTGCAGCTGGCGAACGACTCGACGTCGATCCTGGCGCCGTCCAGCGCCGCCGCCACGGCCGCGATGCCGGCCAGCCCGTCGGTCAACGGCAGCCGCAGGCTCGCCTCGTCGTCGTCGGGCACCGGTTGGTGCGCCGTGACGGCGGCGAGGGCGGCGACGGCGGCGGAGCGCTGCCCGCCGTCGCGCAGCCGGATCTGCAGCTGCTCGTCGCCGACCTTGCGCTTCAGCTCGTCGGGGGTGCCCTCGGCGATCACCTTCCCGCCGTCGAGGACCAGGATCCGGTCGGCGAGCTGGTCGGCCTCCTCCAGGTACTGCGTGGTCAGCAGCACCGTGGTGCCGCGGGCCACCTGCTCCCGGACCATCGTCCACAGGGTGCGGCGGTTGGTGAGGTCCAGCCCGGTGGTGGGCTCGTCGAGCACCAGCACCGGCGGGTCGGCGACCAGGCTCGCGGCCAGGTCGAGCCGGCGCCGCATGCCACCGGAGTAGGTCCGGGCGGCCCGGCCGGCGGCGTCGGTGAGCTGGAACCTTTCGAGCAGTTCGTCGGCCCGGGCGCGGGCCGCCCGCCGGCCGAGGTGGTGCAGCACGCCGATCAGGACCAGGTTCTCCCGGCCGGTCAGCAGCTCGTCCACGGCCGCGTACTGGCCGGTGAGACCGACCCGCCGGCGTACCTCGCGCGGCTGCCGGACCACATCGTGTCCGCAGATCCGGGCGGTGCCTCCGTCCGGCGTCAGCAGCGTCGACAGGATCCGCACCATGGTGGTCTTGCCGGCGCCGTTCGGGCCGAGCAGGCCGAGCACGGTGCCCGCCGGCACGGCGAGGTCCACCCCGGCCAGCGCGGTGTGCGTGCCGTAGGTCTTGCGCAGCCCTTCGGCCTCGATCGTCAGGTCCACGTGCCCACCCCCTAGTTCAGTTCGCCAGCGGGAAGAAGTCGGCGATCTCCCGGCCGCCGCCGGCGGCGCGTACCCGGTCGAAGGCCCATGCCCCGACGGCCAGGTCGAGCACGCCGAGGCCGAACGGCGCGAAGATCGCGGCCCGGTCGGGGTCCCGGCGGATCCGGCCGCGCAGCACGTCGGCGATGGTGCCGGCGACGAAGTCGCGGTGCCCGACCCGCTGCTCGGCCAGGTGCAGCGAGGTCCGTTCGCGGACCGCGTGGTCGACGTCGTCGGTGACGTTCTGCGCGGCGAGCACGATCTCCGGCGACAGGTCGCGCAGGGACAGGTGCAGCACCACCGGGTGGTGGGCGAGCAGCGCCGGGTCGTGCAGGTGCGGCTCGCCGGCCACGGTGGCGAGCACCACGAGGTCGGCGGCGAAGGCGTCGGCGGCCTCGGGGACCACCTTGGCCGCGGCCACCCCGTCGGCCTGCACGGTGGCGGCGAACCGCTCGGCCGCCGCCGGGTCGAGATCGAACAGCCGGTACTCGCCGATCTCCCAGTCCAGGTCGCGCAGGAACCGGCGGACGTGCTCGGCGATCAGGCCGGTGCCGATGAAGCCGACGCTGCCGACCCGCCGGCCGCCGACCAGCGCCTCCGCGCCCAGCACCGCGGAGCCCGCGGTCCGGGTCGCCGAGATCAGCGAGGACTCCAGGCAGGCGTACGGGTAGCCGGTGGCCAGGTCGTTGAGCAGCAGCACCGCCGACGCCCGGGGGATGCCGTGCGCGGTGTTCCCGGGGAAGCTGGCGATCCACTTGATGCCGGCCACCTCGAACTCGCCGCCGAGGTAGGCGGGCAGCGCGATGATCCGGTCCCGGGGCAGCTGCGGGAAGCGCAGAAAGCTGCTGTGCGGCAGCGCGCTGGTCGCCTCGTCGTGGGCGAGGTAGCAGCGGCGTACCGCGTCCAGACAGGCCGCCCGGTCCGCCTCGATGGCCGCGGCCACCTCGGCCGCGGTCACCACCGTGAACGGCCGGACGGTCGGTCGGTGCGTCTCGGTCATGCTGTTCCTCTCACACCAGGGCCACGGACTGGCCGCGGTCGCGTTGGGCGACGAACCGGTCGACCCAGTCCGGGTCGTACACGGTGTCGGCGTAACCGGTGCCGCGGTCGGCACACAGGAAGGCGACGGTCGGGCGCGGTCCCCGGTGGTCGGCGAAGTACCGCTCGATCGCGCTGTAGACGCTGCCGGTCGATCCGCCGGTGTACAGCCCGTGCCGCTCGAACAGCTCGTGGCAGCCGCGTACCGCGTCCACCTCGGGCACGATCACCACGTCGTCGATGCTGGCCTTGCCCACCAGCGGCGGCACGATGCTGGAGCCGAGCCCGGGCAGGCGTCGCTTGGCCGGCGGGCCACCGAAGATGACGGACCCCTCGGCATCGACGCCGACCACCCAGGCGTCCGGGTGCAGCCGCTTGAGCCGGGTGGACAGCCCACCGATGGTGCCGCCGGTGCTCACCCCGACGAACAGGTAGTCGATGTGGGGCAGGTCGGCGCAGAGTTCCGCGCCGGTGAGCCGGTCGTGCGCCTCGATCGCGTCCGGATTGGCGTACTGGTTGGGCCAGTAGACCGAGGGCAGCTCCGCCCGCAGCTCCTCCACCCGCCGCAGCCGGGTGGACAGGTACCCGCCCGTCCCGTCCGGCTCGGTGACCTTCTCGACCCGGTCGCAGAGCCGGCGCAGGTACGCCTCGGTGCTGGCGTTGACGTTCGGATCGATCACCGGGACGAAGGTCAGCCCGATCCAGCGGCAGAACGAGGCGAGGGAGATGGCGAAGTTGCCCGACGAGGACTCCACGATGGTGGTCCGCTCGGTGACATCGCCGCGCTCGACCGCCCGCTGCAGGATCCAGTACGCCGAGCGGTCCTTGGAGCTGCCGTTCGGGTTGACGTACTCCAGCTTGGCGAACAGGTCCAGCCGGTCGTGCCGCAGCTGCACCACCGGGGTGCGGGGCATCGCCCGCCCGACCATGGCCAGGCGCGCCAGCAGCGCCTCACGGCTCATGGCTATCACTTCCGCACTGGTCCATCTCGACTACTCCCGGTCCGGCTCGATGAAGGCCCGGCGGCTCAGGTCAGGCACCGGCGGGCGGATGGGAACGCCGCTCACGGTCGGCCACCCGGCTCGGGGTGGGCTCGGATCGAGGTCGGGGACGGCTAGCAGCCGGCTCGAGCCGCCGGTCAGGCCGCGGGCGGGCGGCCGGGCCGAAGGGGGCGGGCGGTCGGGCCGGGGTCGGCCGCCGGGCCACCGCCGTCGAGCCACGGTCGATCCCGGTTCGAGGGTGGCCGGGCAGGCTGGTTCCCGTGCGACACCGGCGGCCGCCACGAGAGGCCGTCCGGGCCGGAAACCGACCGGAGTCCGGCCAGGGTCGCACCGCGGCAGGGCGTGGACGCGGACCAGGCGTCGACGATCTCGGTCCCGGCACTCGACGACTCCCCGGACACACCCGCGGGGTTGACGCGGCCCGCCCTGCTGCCAGTCCGGCCCGGACCGCCCGTCCGGGGCTTCCCCCTTCGGCCCCGGACGGCGCGAACCGGCGCCGCCCGGCACCCGACGCCCTGCAGGGCGGCGGACGCCGGGCGGCGCCGGGCGGTCGGCGGTGGCTCAGGGACAGCGGATCACCTGACCGGCGTACGTCAGCCCGCCACCGAACCCGAGCAGCAGCACCGGCGCGCCACTGGGCACCTCCCGCCGCTCCACCAGCTTCGCCAGGGCGATCGGGGTGCTCGCCGACGAGGTGTTCCCGGACGACACGATGTCCCGGGCGATCACGGCCTGCTCGGCCCCGAGCTCCCGGGCGATCGCGTTGATGATGCGCAGGTTCGCCTGGTGCGGCACGAATCCAGCCAGCTCCGCCGGTTTGATGCCGGCCCGCAGGCAGGCCTCCTCCGCGATCGGCGCGAGCGCGGTGGTGGCCCAGTGGAACACGGTCGCGCCGTCCTGCTCGATCCGCGCCGAGCGGCCCTCGATCCGGATCGCCGGCCCGCGCTGGGCGGACCCGCCCCACACCACCGGGCCGATGCCCGGGTCGTCGTCCCCGACCAGCACCGCCGCGCCGGCGCCGTCCCCGAACAGGATGCAGGTGCTGCGGTCCTGCCAGTCGATCCAGTCGGTGAGCCGCTCCGACCCGATCACCACGGCCGTGCCGGCGGCGCCGGCGCGGATGGCGTGGTCGGCGGTGGCCAGCGCGTACGAGAAGCCGGAGCAGGCGGTGTTGATGTCGTACGCCGCCTGCCCGGCCATCTCCAGGCTCGCCGCCACCCGGCTCGCCACGTTCGGCACCCGGTCGATGGACGTGCAGGTGGCGACGACCACCAGGTCCACCTCGGCGGGCATGATGCCGGCCGCGCCGAGCGCCTTGCCGGCGGCGGCGGAGGCCATGTCGGCCACCGACTGGTCCTCCGCGATGTGCCGCTGCTGGATGCCGACCCGGCTGCGGATCCACGCGTCGTCGGTGTCGACCAGTTGGGTGAGCTGCTCGTTGGTGAGTACCCGCGGCGGTTGGTAGTAGCCGAGCCCGGCGATGCGGGATCCCTGCCAGGTGCGCACTGTCATCTCCTCCCCTCGCCCGGTCAGCCGCAGCCGCCGGGCTCGTCGTGGTCGAACGAGCCGACCGTGGCGAGCGCCGCCACCGGGAGGCTCGCCAGCAGGTCGGCCGACTCGACCGCCGGGCCGGCACCGCGCAGCGCCAGTACCGCCGCCTCGACGTCGGCGATCCGGTCCACGCCCCAGTAGCGCTGGCGGTCGACGAGGAACAGCGGGATGCCGAACACCTCGTCGTGGTGCGCGCTGACCAGCGCTGCCACGCCCAGTTCGCGGATCCGGTCGTCGTCGACGGCGGCCATCAGCTCGGCGCCGGGCAGGCCCGCCGCGTCGCAGGCGGCCCGCAGCACCGCCGGGTCGCTGATGTTGTCGCCCCGGTCCCAGCGGGCCTCGGTGACGACCTGGTAGAACCGCCGTTCACAACCCAGTTCGCGGGCGCGCAGCCAGCCCAGCGCGGACGGCTCCCACCAGGGCGCGACGTCCACCGGCCAGACCAGGCGGTAGCCGAAGCCGGCCGCGAGCCGCTTGGTGTCGTGCAGGATGTACAGGTGCTTGGCCTTGCTCATCACGGTGTAGTGGAAGTCCGCACCGTGCGCGTCGAGGCCGGCCCGGGTCCGGTCGTCGGGGTCCCAGAAGGGTACGTACTCGAACAGGTCCGCGAAGTCCGGTACGCGCTCTTCCAGCTGCCGCAACGCCATCCAGCTGAACGGGCTCTGGAACGAGAAGTACACCCTCGGCCGGCCGGTCACGGCGCGCTCCACAGCAGCGCGGCCTGCGTCTGCGGGTCCATGACGGCGACCTGGCCGGCGTCGGGGCCGCTGGCCACCCCGTACCCGTGGGTGATCGATCCGGTGGCGGTGTGCACGATCCGGCCGTCGCGGACCACGTAGCAGTCCATCCGGCCGCTGAACATGACGTCCTTGACGATGTCGTCGACGGTGAAGACGATGTGCAGCTCCTCTTCGAGGTGCGCGTCGGCGAGCAGCCGCACCTGGGAGCGCGTCACGGCCGGGATCCAGTTGCGTTCGGTGAGCATCCGCCGGATCGAGATGCCCCGCTCGGCCAGGTACCGGTGCACCACCTCCTCCAGGTCGCGCACGTAACCGGAGTGCTGGATCCGGTCGGAGAACTGGCAGTGCGGGTACGGGATCGTCTCGCTCCACCGGAAGCCGGGCCGGAAGGCGGCGGGCGGTTCGGCCGGTGGGCGCAGCGCGGCGACGCCGGGCACCACCCGGCCGGCCAGCTCCGCGGGCAGCTTCCCGGTGACCCCGGTCGGCGCGACAAACGCGACCCGGACCTTGCCCTTGAGCACGGGCACCGGCTGTCCGTGCCGCTCGACGGTCAGCGTGACGGCGAAGGTGTCCTCGGCGTCGTTGCCGCCCGGCGCGGGCGTCGCCTCGGCGTGCACCTCGTCGTCGACGAACACCGGGCCGGGCAGCCGCACCGAGTGCTCCACGATGGACAGCTGCACCCCGGCCCCGTGGAACAGCTGGCCGGGACCCGTCCCGCGGTCGCGGTAGTACTGCAACACCGCGTCCTCGGCCAGGTAGACGAACTGTTTGAAACCGACCCAGGTGCCGATGTTGGCACCCTCGTACCGCGGCCGGCCGCGGTAGGTCGTCGGGTGGGCGTCGAGCAGGACGGTCATGCGGAAACCTCCAAGGTCGGACCGGCCGGCGACAGTGCCGGCACGACGCGGTCGAGGAACTCGGCACACTCGGCGGCCACCTCGGTCGCCTGCGTGATGTGACAGAAGTGGCCGTAGTGCGGGCGGACGCGCACCTGCGCCGCCGGTAGCACGGCGAGCGAGTTGGCCCGCACCCCGGCCAGCCGCTGGTCGTCCCGCCCGGCCAGGACCAGGATCGGGGTGCGGACCTGTCCCAGCGCGGGCCGCGGCGTGGCGAGCAGCCGGTCCAGCACCAGGTCGGCGGCACCGTCGGGCACCCGCTGCAGGGCCTTGTCGACCATCGCCGCGAGCAGGTCGTCGGCGACGTGCGCGGCGCGGGGGCCGAGCCGGGCCCGCAGCCCGTCGGCCACCACCTGCCGGATCGCCGCCCGGGTGCGGGCGATCAGCACCGGGTGCGGGGCCCGGTCGGCGGGGCGGACCAGCGGCGCGAGCAGGACGGCGGCGCAGACCGCCGGCGGCGCTCCGGTGGCCAGGTGGTCCAGGACGGCGTTGGCGCCGAAGGAGTGGCCGACGAGCACGTCGACGGGTTCGGGCACGGCCGCCAGGGCCCGTCGCAGCCACTCGGCGGGACCGGCCGAGTCCACCAGGGACCGACCGGGGTCGCCGCTCCACGGGGCGTCGACGGCATAGCAGCGGTAGCCGGGGCCGAGTCGTACGGCCAGGTCCTGCCAGGTGCTCCCGTGGTCGGCCAGGCCGTGCACGGCCGCCACCACCCGGGCCCGCCCGTGCTCCGGGGCGGCGCCGGGCGCGGCGAGCAGCCGCCAGGTCATGTCCGGTCCCCGTCGCGGCACAGCCGTGCGGTGGCGAATCCGTCGCCGGTCGAGCCGCAGGTCAGCACCGCCTCGACCGCGTCCTCGACACCTTCCGGTCGGGTGGCCGGGTCGGTCAGCCACCGGGTGGCGAGCCCGGTCTGCAGCACCCCGGCCGCGCCGTATCCGCCCCCGAGCAGGGCGGCCAGGTCCTGGTCCGGGCCATCGCCGGTGCCGCAGGCCAGCCGGATGGTCCGCGGCCCGCCGGCCGGGACCGGCTCCGGGGCCCGGTGCCGGCGTACCGAGTGCAGCCGGACCGGGCCCGGCTGCTCGGCCGGGACGAGCACCACGCAGGCGGCCATCCCCTGCGGCGGCCCCGGCGGGATCCCGCCGGCGGCGCGCAACCCGGCCGCGATCTCGTCGGCCGGTTCGGCGCCCACCACGACGGCACGGTGGGCCCGGCCGCTGCGCACCAGCAGGGCACCGAGCCGCACCGCGTCGAGCCCACCGGTCGCGCCGGAGCAGACCATCAGGTTGGGGCCGGTGAAGCCGTACCGGATGGCGATGCTGCTGGCGATGATGTTGCTCGACGCGTTCGGCGCCTGCATCGGGCTCACCCCGCGCAGGCCGCCCGCGCGTACCTGGTCGACGATGTCGCAGACGGTGGCGACGTTGCCGAGGTTGGAACTGACCACGACGGCGGTCCCGGCGGCGCCCGGCACCGGCCCGGTCGGTCGGCCGGGCGGCAGGCCCAGGGCCCGGTGTACGGCGCACATGGCGAGCCGCACCGCCGGCTCCTTGAACAGCAGACCCTTGCGGCCGAGCAGCGTGTGCGCCTCGTCGGGGCCGCAGTCGGGCTCGGTGGCCGAGGCAATCAGCCGCTCCGGCGCGATCCCGGGCACGTGTACCGCCGCGGCCCCGACCACCACACGGTCACCGTCCATGCCGCACCTCCACCAGGCAGACGGCGTTCACGCCGCCGAATCCGAACGCGTTGACCTGGGCCACCCGGGCGTCGGTGCCGGCCGGCCCGCCGATCACCAGGGGCAGCGGGGCCGCCTCGGGGATCGGGGTGCGCAGTCCGACCACCGGCGGCACCTGGCCGTGCCGCAGCGCCTCGACGGCGACCAGCAGGCTCATCAGCCCGGCGCTGCCGGAGGTGTGCCCGATCGCGCCCTTGATCCCGGTGACCAGCGGTCCGGGGCCGGCGTCGGCGAACAGCCCGGCCAGCACCCCGGCCTCGGTCGGATCGTTCAGCGCGGTGCCGGTGCCGTGCGCCAGCACCAGCCCGACGTCGGCCGGGCTCAGCCCGGCCCGCCGGTACGCGTCGTCCATCGCGGCGCGCAGGCCGGCCGGGTCGGGCGCCGTCTCGTGGTACGCGTCGCACGACATGCCCACTCCGCGCAGCAGCACGGTGGCGTCGTCGGGGGCCCGCTGCAGCACGACGGCCACCGCGCCGTCGCCGAGCAGCACCCCCTTGCGGTCGGCGTCGAACGGCCGTACCGCGTCGCTGGACTCGTCCCCGACCCGCCCGATCATGGCGAGCATGCTCTCGGTCATCGCGTCGGCGCCGCAGGCCAGCACCGCGTCCGCCTCGTCGAGCTGGAGCAGGTCGGCGGCGAGCGCGAGCGCGTGCGAGGAGGCCGAGCAGGCGTTGGAGACCGTGACGACGTCCTCGACGCCGGGCAACGCGGCGCGCACGGCGGCGCCGAAGTGCAGCGCGTCCAGGTCCGCCGGCTGCCCGTCGGCCCGCCACCGTTCCACCGCCCGCAGCTCCCGCAGCCCGGTGCCGACCAGCACGACGACACGCTGCCGGGCGTAGTCGAGGCCGGCCTCCCGGGCCGCCGCCGCCACGCACTCGGCCAGCCAGGCGCTGGCCCGGTACGGGCGTTCCGGGCCGGCCGCGTCCAGGTGGTAGCCGTGGCGGACGTTGACGCCGTCCGGGGCGACGTACCGCAGCGGTTGCCGGCCGGATTCCCCGGCCAGCAACGCCTGGTACGTCTCGGCGGTGTCGCCGAGGCTGGTGCGCATCGCGCTACCGGTGATCGCGAGCCGCACGCCCGGTTCCCTTCAGGACGGCAGCGCCGACGGAGCCGTCGGCGGTGCTGGCGACGATCAGCGAGAGGCACCCGTCGTGCTCCGGCGCGCCCCGCTGGTGGGCCAGCACCGCAGCGACCTGGAGCGCGCCGGCGGCGGTCGGGCAGTTGCCGGCGAGGTCGGTGATGGCCACCCGGTCGGCGTCCGGGCCGACCACCTCGTCGAGCGCCTGCTCCTCGGCGGCGGCGCCGGAGGTGACCACGGTGGCGAGGTCCTGGGGGTGGACGTCGGCCTGGTCCAGCACCCGGCGTACCCGGTCGGCGAGCGCCGCGGCGAGCTCCGTCCGCCCTCCGGTGTGGCCGAGGCCGACCGCGAGGATCTCGGCGACCGGCTCGCGGCCGGCGGCGCGCATGGCGGCCGCGTCCTCGACCAGGAAGACCGCGCCGCCCTCGCCGCCGACCGCGGTCGGCGACGCGGCGGTGGCGTGCTCGGTCCACGCCAGTTGCGGGGTGTACTCGTCCACCGCGCCGACCAGCAGCGCCTCCGCGCGGCCGCGCCGCAGCACCGTCGTGGCGTAGCGGAGCGCGGCCAGGGTCGCCATCCCGCCGCCGGCGAGGGTGGTGTTGACCCCGCGCAGCTGGTGCCAGATGGCCGCCTGGCCGGCCGCGCAGTTGAGCACGGTGTTGGGGAACAGGATCGGGTTGACCAGGTAGGGCTTCTCCTGCACCAGGGTGTCCCGGCTGTAGTCGCTGGTCGACTGGAGGCTGCCGACGCTGGTGCCGAGCACGACGCCGACCCGGTCCCGGTTGTCGTCGCCGACCACGAGGTCGCTGTCGGCCAGCGCCTGGCCGCAGGCCAGCACCGCGAACGCGGTCCGCCGGTCGAGGAAGCTGGTGCCCTTGCGGCCCAGGTGGTCCCGGGCGCGGAACCCGACCAGGCCGTACGCCCGCGGGTCCGGCACCGGTTCCTCGGTCAGCGCGGCCGCGTCGACCGTGCCGTCCCGCCCGGTACGCAGGCCGGCGGTGAACTCGTCGGCGCCCAACCCGAACGGGGACAGCACGCCCCACCCGGAGACGCCGAGCACGAAGGAGTCGGTACGCGAATCGGTGGTCACGGTCATGCGAGCCGTCCAAGGATCGTGATGGCGTTGTTGCCGCCGAAGGCGAAACCGTTGACCTGGACGATGCGCGGCTGCTCGGGACGCGACTCGTTGGGTACGACGTCCAGGCCGGTCATCGCCGGGTCGGTGGTCACGTGGTTGATGGTCGGCGCGAGGAAGCCGGCCGAGATGGCCAGCGCCCCGGCCAGGGCACTGAACCCGCTGGCCGCGCCCATCGTGTGGCCGAGCATCGACTTCACCGAGCTCATCGGCGGCAGCCGGTCGCCGAAGACGTCGCGGACCGCCTCGTACTCGGCGGCGTCGTTGGCCGGGGTGGCGGTGCCGTGGGCGCAGATGAAGTCGACCTCGTCGGGCTTGACGCCGGCGTCCTGGTGGGCCAGCCGCATGCAGCGGGCCACGCTCGTCGCGTCCGGCGCGGTCGGGTGCTTGGCGTCGCAGGTGAGCCCGTAGCCGAGCACCTCGCAGTAGATCCGGGCGCCGCGGGCCCGGGCCGAGTCCAGGCTCTCCAGGAACAGCGCCACGCCGCCCTCGGCGGTGATCACCCCGGCCCGGTCGCGGTCGAACGGCGCGCACCGCTCGGCGGCGAGCGCGCCCAAGCGGTAGAAGCCGGCATGGGCCCACCGGCACACCGAGTCGGCTCCGCCGATCAGCATGTAGTCCTGTTCGCCCGTGGCGATGACGTCGAGGGCGTAGCCGAGGGCGTAGTTGCTCGCCGAGCAGGCGGTCGAGACGGTCAGCGCCGCGCCGGTGAGGCCCAGTTCCCGGCTCACCGCCTCGGCGACGCGTCCCGCGGGCAGCTGGCGGGCCAGCCGCTGCGGCGTGTCCGGGTAGCCGTGGGCCAACCAGTGTTCGGTGAGCCGCTCCACCACCTGGGACTCGCCGCTGGTCGTACCCATGCAGACGCCGATCCGGTCGGACCGGTCCGGGAGGTCGGTGGCTCCCGCGTCGGTGAGCGCGAGCCGGGCCGCGGCGGCGGCGAAGAGACTGCTGCGGCCCCAGTCCGCCGGGTCGAGCCGGGCCAGCATGGCCTCCGGCGCGAACTCGTGCACCTCGCCGGCCCGGTCGGTCAGGAAGCCGGTGGTGTCGAAGCTGGCGATCGGCGTGATGCCGCTGCGCCCGGCGCGCAGTGCCGTCGTGAAGGCGTCGACGCCGATGCCGATGCTCGACACCGGCCCGAGCCCGGTTACCACAACCCGTCGGTTCATCACCCAGGAGTCCTTCGTGAGTCCTTGGGCCGCGTCCGTCGGCGAGCGCCGCGCGCCGCCCCGTCATCCGCAGCGTGGTCGGGTTCTCACCGTCGAGCCGCCGCCTTGTGACGGCCTCGCGGCGGCCTCGACGCCGCCTCGAACCCCCGGCCGCGACGTCGAGCCAACGTAGAGGCCGCTTCGAGGGCCACGGAAAAGCCTTGCCACGGAAGGCGGACGCGGCCGCACCGACGTCCACCGATACGATGCCGATCAACGAACCCGACCACGGGAGGACCGGTGACCCGGAGCACCGCAGCGAGCACCGACGGCCAGCGCGACGGCGGTTCCGCCGATCCGGCGCGGCGGGCCGGTGGGCAAGCTGGTCCCTGGGCCGCGTACGGCGCCTGCGTCTGGTCCGTGCTGTTCGCCGCGCTCAGCTTCTACTGGGCGGCCGGGGGCCGGGTCGGCACCGGCACCATCGGCCCGGCCGTCGAAGGCCCGGCACTGGCCCGGGAGCCCGGTTTCGTGGCCCTGCTGTGGGCCACCGCGGTGCTCAAGCTGGTCGCCGCGGCGCTCGCCCTGGCGCTCGTCGACGAGCGCCCCCGCTGGCTGCCGCGCTGGATGCGGCTGCTCGCCGGCTGGGGCGCCGCCGCCCTGCTGTCCCTGTATGGTGTGGCGAACCTGGCGCAACACCTGCTGATCGTGACGGGGTTGGTCGAGGTCCCGGCCGGGCTCGGCCGGGCGGCACTGCCCTGGCACCTGCTGCTCTGGGACCCGGTGTGGCTCTCCGGTGGCCTGCTGTTCACCCTGGCGGCAATCCGCTACTCGAGGCTTAGCATACGAACTCTGCGGCACAAATAGGTAAACTAGTTCGATCATGTGTCACAAGACCTTGCCCATCCGGTGCGAAACAATGGAGACTTGCCGTTCGCGGGGACAGTTCGGCGAAAGGTAAGAGACCAATGGATCCAAGCGCGCTCGCCACGGGATTCTTTATCGCGAGCGCGTTCCAGGCCCGCCACGACACGGTTCTGGACACTTTCCGTAAGCGTCTGATCGGGGCCTGCGGCCCGATTGGCATCGAGGAAACGCTTCTCAACCAGGCAATTATCCAGGCCCGGCAGGTGCTGGCCGACGTCACTGAGAGCATCCGAACTGGACAGATCCAGGTCGACGAGACGGCGATCGCCCTCGCCTGGCAGGCCGGCGCGGCCCGCGCCATGGGCAACCTGCACCCGGTCGAGTCCCTGCGGGCCGCGACCGAACTGTTCGATCCGGTCCTCGACGCGGTGATCGAGACCGCCGCCGGCCAGCCGGACGCCGCCTGCATCGTCCGGACCGCCACCCAGGCCCTGCAGCGCAGCGTCATGACCCGCGTCCGCTGGGCCTCCGAGGCGTACGTCGGGTTCCTGCTCGACCGCGTACAGCAGGCGCAGCTCGCCGAGCGGCGCCGGATAGCCCGCGAACTGCACGACCGCGTCGGCGGGTCGGCCAGCGTCGTGACCCGCAACCTGGAACTGGCCAAGGCGTACGCGGACACCGACCAGGACCGGTCGCACGACAAGCTCGACGTCGCCTACCAGGCCAGCGTGCACACCCTCGAGGCGGTCCGCGGGGTGGCCACCGACCTGCGGCTGGAGTCCAAGTTCGACAACCTGGAGCAGGCCCTGCGCGGCTTCCTCGACGTCATGGGCGAGGACAACGCGGCGGTCGACCTCGCAGTCAGCGGGGACGAGGCCTGGATCCCCGCCGAAGTGCTGGCCGAGGTCTTCCTGGTGGTCCGCGAGGCACTGCGCAACGCCTTCCGCCACTCCGAGGCGCAGACCATCCTGAGCCACGTGGACATCGCACCCCACGAGATCCGGGTCTGGGTCAGCGACGACGGCGTCGGCTTCGACCCCGACCACGGCGCCTGCACCGGCGGCAGCGGGCTGGCCTCCATGCACGAACGGGTCGAACTGCTCGGCGGCAAACTCTTCCTGCACAGCACGCCAGGTCGCGGCACCCGGGTCGAGGCCTTCATCCCACTCTCGGGGACCTCGCGATGACATCGTCCGCCCAGCCTTCCGCGCCCACCAGGATCCTCCTCGTCGACGACCACGCACTGTTCCGGCACGGCCTGCGCGAGCTGCTGTCGATGGAGCCGGACCTGACCGTGGTCGGCGAGGCCAGCACCGGGGCCGAGGCGGTGGCCTTCGCCGCCGCACACCGGCCCGACGTGATGCTGCTCGACGTCGGCATCCCCGGCGACCACGCCGCCACCACCATCGCCCGGACCCTGGCGGCGGCGCCGGCCACCCGCATCGTCATCCTGAGCATGTTCGACGAGCCCACCGTGGTGCGGGAACTGCTCGGCGCCGGAGCCCGCGCGTACCTGCTGAAGAGCGTGACCCGCGACGACCTGGTCGCCACGCTGCGCAGCGTGCGCACCGACGCCGGCCGGATCATGCTGTCGATCTCGCGGGAGAGCTTCGAGCAGGTCAGCGACGCCGGCGCGCGGATCCTGTCCGACCGCGAGGTGGAGATCGTCAGCCTGGTCGCGCAGGCCTACAGCAACTCGCAGATCGCCCGGCGGCTGGACATCACCGAGGGCACGGTCAAGCGGCACCTGCGCAACGTGTTCACCAAGCTGGGCGCGGTGTCCCGGATCGACGCGGTGAACAAGGCCATCGCCATGAACCTGGTCAGCCCGGAGAAGCCGGCCGTCCCGCGGCCGCGTGGGTGACCGCGGGCGGCAGCTGACGCTGTCGGCGCCCTCGATCCGCATGCGGGACCGAGGGCGCCGGCCCGGCGGTCAGCCAGCGGCGACGAGGAGCCGGGCGGGGCTGCCGTTCAGCACCTGCCGCTGGAGCTCCTGCAGCTCGGGCGTCGGTTCCAGGCCCAGTTCGTCGGAGAGGGTCTGCCGCAGGCTCCGGTACGCGTGCAGCGCCTCGGCCCGCCGGCCGCACCGGTTCAGCGCGGTGATCAGCTGGGCGTGGAACCATTCGTTGAACGGGTGCGCCGCGACCAGGGCCCGCAGCTCGGTGATCAGTTCCCGGTAGCGACCCAACCGGGCGTCCGCCTCGATGCGCAGCTCCAACGCCCGCATCCGCAGCTCGGTGAGGTGCGCGAGGTCGGCGGCCATCCAGTCCTCGACGTTGACGTCGTCGAGCACCGGCCCCCGCCACAGGGACAGGGCGGTACGCAGGCGCTGGGCCGCCTCCGCCGCCTGCCCGGCGTCCAGCAACGCGCCGCCCTCCTCGCACAGGCGGGCGAAGACGGTCGCGTCGAGCTGCTCCTCGCCGAGTGACAGCAGATATCCCGTCGGCCGGGTGATCAGCAGCTGGTCGGCGGAGCCGGCCACGCCCACCCGCTCGAAGAGCGCCCGGAGCTGGTAGACGTACGTCTGGGTGGTGGTGGCGGCGCTTCGGGGTGGCCGGTTGCCCCACAGCCAGTCGAAGATGGCGTCCTGGCTCACCGTCTGATTGGCCCGGAGCAGCAGCAGCGCGAGGACCGCACGGACCTTCGGCGCGGTGGGCGTGCAATCCACGCCGTGGTGTCGGACTTCCAGGCTGCCGAGGATGTTGAAGCGGAGCATTTTGTACCCTCTTCTCTACGCATCTGACGTAGACGCTAACTGCCTGTGAGCCCGTCTCAAGCCCTTCTGCGTCCAAGGTGAACGTACCCGCTACTCATCGGACCTCATCGATACCACTTTGGTGGTACGCCACCACCCCCCTAAAGGACTTGACTTTTCAGCCATCGAAGTCGCTGAGCGTGCAGGACAGTTTCACAAACAGTTCCCAAGCAGGCCGCCAGGCGCCGACAACGGACCACCCGCAGCCGAGGAATGCGATTGCGATTCGCGTTCACTCCCATTTCACCGACGCGCCCGCCGCCAACCGGCGCGGGCCCATCCACGGTTCACTCCGCCCGGGCAGACCGCTCGGCGAGAGCCTTGATGGTGAGCAACTGCTTGCGGCCCATGAGCGCGTCACCGACCGCCAGCGCCGCCCGTCGAGCCTGTTCGAAGACGGTGGTGGCACCGACGTCGAGCCGCCCGACCAGCCGGGTGCCACCCGCGGCCGGCGTCACCCGGTAGGTGACCGCCACCTCGCCGTAGCTGCGCCGGTGCCGCTGGGCGATCATCCCGGTGAGATGCTCGTCCGGGACGAAGTCGACCACTTCGAAGATCAGGAACTTCTGACCGAGCGCCAACTGCTCCGCGCCCGGGGTGAGGGTCCGGGGACTGCGCCGTCCCAGGTTGTCGACCAGGTCGTAGCTGTACGGCGCGACCTTGAGTTGGCACAGCCACCGGTACACCAGCGGGACGGGCGCCGCCACGTCGACGGCCCGGACGAACGAGCGGAACGGCATCGCCATGTGGCGGTCGCACGGATAGTCGGCCGCCACCTCCTCCGGGGTGGCGTTCCACACCCGGGGGTCCCACCGCCGGAGTCTCTCTCGCAGCACAGCTGATCGCCTCTATCCCACCGGCCTGGCCGCACCATCGCCGGTCGTTGGTCGGATGATCCTGGAAGCATCGACCTGACCACGACCGGGTCGAGGCAGCATCGACGACCGGTCGCATGCCGGCGGCAACGGGCTGGTGAGCCGCACACCAGGAAGCGCCGGGTGGCATCATCGGCAGATGCCTGTGGTCGAAGTTGTGCTCGGTGACATCACCAGCGAGGACGCGGACGCCATCGTCACCGCGGCGAACGAGTCGCTGCTGGGCGGCGGCGGGGTGGACGGGGCGATCCATCGGGCGGCCGGGCCGCGACTGGCCCGGGCGGGTGCCGCGCTGGCGCCCTGCGCCCCGGGCGACGCGGTGGCCACACCCGCGTTCGACCTGGACCCACCGGTACGCCATGTCATCCACACGGTCGGTCCGGTGTGGGAAGGCGGCGACCACGGCGAGGCCGACATCCTGGCGTCGTGCTACCGGCGCAGCCTCGATGTCGCCGATGAGATCGGCGCCCGCAGCGTGGCCTTCCCCGCCATCACCACCGGCGTCTATGGATTCCCCGCCGACCAGGCGGCGACCATCGCGGTCTCGACCATCCGGGCAACCCCGACAAAGGTCGAGCAGGTCCGCCTCGTCGCCTTCGACCAAGCCACGTACGACCTGCTGACCGCGGCGCTGCAAGGCTGACGCCGGCACGGTCGCCACGAGCGGCCCCGCCCGGAGGCACGTCTCGCGCCTCCGGGCGTCGCGGCTGGTTTCGGGTCAGTCCACGAGCGTGACGTGGCCGGTGTCGAGGTCGTACCGGCCGCCCACCACGCGCAGCGCGCCCTGGTGCACCCGCTCGGCGATGATCGGGCTGCGCTCGACCAACCCCCGCACCTGCGCCCGGACATTCGCCCGCACGCCGTTGTCGACCGGGTCCCCCGGCTGCTCGAGAACCGGCGCCACGATGGGACGGAGGGCCTCCACGATCGTGCCGATGTGGCCCGGCGCCGTGCCGCCGGAGCGGATGGCGTCGATGGTGGCCGTGATGGCCCCACAGCGTTCGTGCCCGAGGACGATGATCAGCGGGCTGTGGAACTCCTCGACCGCGAACTCCACGCTGCCCAACAGCAGGTCGTCGACGATGTTCCCGGCCACCCGGTTGTCGAACAGGTCGCCCAGGCCCTGGTCGAACAGCACTTCCGGGGCCACCCGGGAGTCGGCGCAGCCGACGGTGACGGCGAACGGGTGCTGACCCGCGGCCAGCCGGTGCAGGTCGTCGAGGCTCTGGTGAGGGTGCCGGCCGTGCCCGGTGACGAACCGGTGGTTGCCGCGCAGCAGTCGGCGCAGGGCCTCGTCCGGCGTGACAGCGGGCTCCTCAGCCGGCGCGGCGACGGCGGGTTGAGCAGCCGCCGCGGCGACGACGGCGGCGCCACCGGTCGCGAGCAGCGACCGGCGAGAGAGACGAGAGAGCTTCACGGTGATCTCCTGGAGGTAGACAGTCAGCTATTTCCTACCACCGATGTCCACAGTGTCCAGTGTGTCGCGGAACACGTCAGACGAGATGGCCCGGTAGTTGGCATCACCAGGCGAGCGACGACGCACCATCATTTACGGCCCAGCCACCTACGATCACGCCATGACTGAGGCCGCGATTGGTTTTGGCTACAAGCTTCAGTGGCTCGCGGTGCGTGGCCAGGGCGCTGCTGATGTCGCCGCGGCGCTCCGCCTCAGAAAGTGTTGTGATACCTCGGTGTGATCTTCGCTGACTGCGTCGGCGAAGATCACGTCCGTATCGTTGGTCTGTAAACCGGCGTACGGGTCGTCGCTGACCGATCCGGAGTGGGCGGTGATCGAGCCGCTGCTGCCGCAGCGTGATCCACGCCGGGGCGGGCAGCCTCTGGGCTATCCACGTCGGTTGGTGATCGACACGATCCTGTACGTGCTGCGTACTGGCCGCGCGCGGCGGCTGGTGCCGCGTGATCTGGCGCGAGCCACAAGGCCTGATCGAGACCGAGGCAGCTCGACGCCTCAGCGACGAACTCAACCAGAAGTAGCCATCCAGTTACCCAACACTTTCTCAGACGGCACCATGACATGCATCACCTCGAAGGATCACCCCCGGCGGACGGCCGGAGGTAAGTCAAGGCTTACTTCGCCGCGACTTCCGGCGGACTATGGACGGCGCCCGGACGGCAGTCCCAAAAAAAGGGGGGTCGAGGCGGTCGATGGCCGGTACCGATCGACAGATCAACGTGGAGCAGTCGGCGCTCGCCGCGATCTACCAGGAGTTCGACACGCTGCTGGCGGCGACGCGCGACGAGCTCGCGGACGTTCTCAGGACGACCCCCGAGACGGCGGGCGAGGTGCAGGAACGCGAGGTCGCCGCAGCCAGGCTGACGCGCCGGTCGCATGGCCTCCAGGCCGCCGAGCAGGGACTGTGTTTCGGGCGGATCGACCAGCTCGACGGCACGGTTCTGCGGATCGGTCGAACGGGACTACGGATGCCTGGTGGAGAGCTGCCGCTGCTGGTGGACTGGCGCGCCGAGGCCGCCCGGCCGTTCTACGCCGCGACCGCGCGGCAGCCCCTGGGCGTGCGCCGGCGCCGACACCTGCGCGTCGACGGGCGCACCGTGATCGGACTTGCCGACGAGATCCTGGACGGGTCCCCGCCAACCGCCGACGACGTCCTCGGCGACGGTCCCCTGGCGGAGGCGCTGGCCGAGGCTCGTACCGGCCGGATGCGCGCGGCGATCTCCACCCTGCAGGAGGAGCAGGACGCCATCGTGCGGTCGGCGAGCAAAGGCATCACCGTGGTCCAGGGCGGACCCGGTACGGGCAAGACCATCGTCGCGCTGCACCGGGCGGCGTACGTCCTGTACGCGTTCCCTCGGGCCACCCAGGACGGGGTCCTGGTGGTCGGCCCGGATCGCCGTTTCCTCGACTACATCTCGGAGGTCCTGCCGTCCCTCGGCGAGAACGACGTGGTCCTGGCCACCCGCGACGACCTACTCGACCCCGGTCTGCGCGTAGTGCCCGAAGACGAGCAGACGGCGCGGATCAAGGGGCACCGGATGCTCGCCGACGGCCTGGCCCGCTGGGTGCGCAGCAAGCAGCCGCAGCCAGTGCCCGTCACCATCACGGTCGGCCAGGAGCGGCTACGTCTCCACGCCTCCGTCATCGCTGAGGCCCGCGCGGTCGCGTCCGGGCTGGCCCACAACGAAGCCAGGGCGGCGTTCAAGGAACACGTGGTGTCCGAGCTGGTGAATGCGGTCGAGCGCCGAACGGTCGAATCTCTGGAGCAGATCGACGCCGAGGTGGCCAGCCTCGTCGGCATCGACCTGGACAAGGCGGCAGCGGCCGATCTCGACGCGCTGGGGTTCACCGACGACGCGGCCGACGCGATGGACGAGACATTCGACCGCGAAGCAGTCCAGCGTGCGCTTGGCGCGGACGCGCAGGTCGACACCGTGATCGAGGGTCTGTGGCCACAGTTGCGTCCCAGTGACGTGGTGCGGGGCTTGCTGACCGATGAGGCGGCACTGTCGCAGTTCCTTCCCGCCATCGAGCAGAGCGATCGAGAACTCCTCCTACGAACGCCGGAGGCTCCCTGGACCCGCGCGGACCTGCCCCTGTTGGACGAAGCCCGCGCACTGGTTGACGGGCCACCCGAGCGCATCTTCGGTCACGTGGTCGTCGACGAAGCCCAGGACGTCACCGACATGGAATGGCGGATGATCACGCGTCGGTGCCCGACCAGATCGATGACCGTGGTCGGCGACTTCGCCCAGGCCGGCCCATCGTCCGTACACAACGACTGGCAGGAGATCTTCCGCCCGTTCGTCGGCGCCCCGCTCGACGTGCACACCCTCACCGTGAACTACCGCACGACGGCCGAGATCCTCGGCTGCACCCGGGAACTGCTTGCCGCGATCGCGCCGGAGCAGTCGCTGAGCGCCTCACTGCGCCACGGCGAGAGTCCCCGCACCCTGACCACGTCGGACGGGCTGCTGATCGAGACGCTCGTTCGAGAACTACTGACCCAGCGCGAGGCCCAGCCGGGTGAGCTGGCCGGCGTGATCTGCTCCGCCCAGCGAGCCGACCTTCTCGCCGCCACCGCGATCGCGGACCATGCCGAAATGGTGCCGGCCGGGCAGGTGCGTGGCCGCGAATTCGACACGGTCATCGTCGTGGCTCCGGACGAGATCGTGGCGGCCCGATCGTCAGGGCAGCGGGACCTCTACGTCGCCCTGACGCGCGCTACCAAGAGGCTCTGCATCGTCGAACTGACGCGATCAGCGGATCTGTGACGCGCGGCCGGCCCAGGGGAGAGGCTCCTCCCCTCGGTCATCGCGCACCGTCTGGGTGTCAAACATCCTGCGGTACTCGCCATAGCCTTCACGCTCGAGGTCGTCGCGCCGGACGAACCGAAGCGCGGCCGAGTTCATGCAGTATCGCAACCCGCCAGTCTCCGGGGGACCATCGTCAAACACATGGCAGCGGCGGGATGGCGGTGCCCCCGAGCCGATCTCTTCGCCGGGCAGTCGCCAAACCGCCCGCCGCGACCGAGCGCCCTGGCGCTGGCAGGCGTACCACCGAGATATCGCTAACATGCGGAGGTGTGCCGGTACGCAGAGATCACTTACAAGGTCCACTACGTGTGCGTGCCGTGCCGTCGTAGTCACAAGTATCCCTGGGACGGCGCGAAGCACCCATGCACGTCGTGCCGGCAGCCGATGGTCTTTGCTGGGCACGACTTCGCGGCACCCCGTCGGCGGAACGACTCCGGGTGGGCTGCGGTTGCGGCAGTTCTCAGGGCGGGGCTGCGCTACGAAGGCTTCGAGGTGTGCGGCTGTTCACGGGAGCCGAAGTTCCGGCCACGAACGAGCGCCGAAGTCCGGATGCGGCGGCGGGTCGCCAGCCGCCTAGGTTTGTCGGAGGCTGAGGCACTGGCTGCTCCGGATCCTCACGACCTTGGTTGACAAGCCGAGGCATCGCGGTAGCGATCGGGGGGATCATGCGCGGGGTGACGTGTGAGATGTAGGGACGCGAGCTGGTTTTTCTCGGCGTGCCCAACCTCCACGGACATGGGCCGACCCCGGTGGCACTCGTGCTCTCACTGCCCAGCGCAGTTCCACTAGGTCGAGAAGACCGGGAGCCCTTCTACGGGCCGAACGCCCCGTAGGCCAGCAGGGCCGCAACGTCGAGGATCGTGGCCACCCGTGTCTGCGGCCCGAAGCCACCCACCGCCCACCCAGTGAGCTCCGCCAACCCTGTCCCCGTTTGGCCGTCAGGTCGGTAGGGCGTCACCGATCGGATCGCGCAGTGAGGTCGGGGAGAGCAACGGCCGGAGTGGGCCGTCGTCGACAATCCCCGGCAACCGCCGGGCCACCCCGGCGAGCAGGTCGGCGACCTGGACGCGCGGATCGTCCCGGGAGTCGACCATCACCAGCCCGGCCAGCGGCGACCCCCCGGCCGGCGACAGTCCGGCGCTGTCGGCCAGCACCTGCTGGAGGCGGCGCAACCGGTCGGCCGTGAGGGCGCTCTGCTCGTCGTGGATCACCAGCACCCGCCGCCCCCCGCCGCTCCAGAACAGGACGGTCTCGGCCAGCGCCGGCAGCATCGGCTCCAGCGGTGGAGGGATCGACCGGTCGTTGCCGTGCAGCCGGGCCTGGACGTTGGCCACCCGGGTCCGGTCGAGTCCGAGAAGGATGGCCTCGGCCGGCGCGCCCAGCGCGTGTCGTAGCAGTACATCCCGTGCCTGGAAAAACCGTTCCACGCTGCGGCGATCCGGCCGGTCTCGCCGTTTGGTCCGGAGCATCTCGACGAAGGCCGCGAGGAAGACCCCCCAATCGGAACCGGCCGAGCGCCTGGCCCGATACAAGGCGAGGGCCGCCGAACGGTGTTCCTGGGTCAGACGGGTACCGGCCGCGTACGACGGCTCCGTCAGCAGCAGGTCGACGATGCGGGTGACGAGGAAGTATTGCTTGTCGACCAGGTGGACGTGCGCCCGGCCGCGCAGCGCCGCCAGGAACCACTCCAGCACCTCACCCGCTTCGGGCCGGCGGAGGAACTGCCGGGACTTCAACTCGTTCGGCGAGAACCGGAAACCGGACCGCAGTGTCGCGATCAGCCCCGCCGCCTCCTCGCCACACAGGTCGACACTCGCGTGGGTGATCACGGGGGTGGCTGGATCAAGCAGATTGGTGCCGGAAAACCCTGACTCGTCACAGGCGATCTCCACGACTGTGCCGGGCACCGCATCCACCGGCGGCAGCCCACCCTGCAGCGGCAACCTCACCCGACCCCCTGTCATGCCGACCATGGTCGCCGACCCACCCCGATTGGACCACCCAGTTTGGCTACACGGGCACGGGCGCTGCATTCATGGCGGGGTTTTACGGTGACACTCAGTTAGTAACCCAGCTATGAAAAGAGGGCACGCCCATCGGTGGGTGTGCCCTCCCATGCTGTGTCGGGATGGTCGGATTCGCCGTCCTGGGCTAGCCAGGTCGCCCGATGCCCACGCCCCGACCGCCTGCGCTACACGGCCAAGTTTCATGGCGCTGAGCGATTGGCTGTTGTGGCCGACAGTGAAGGAGGTCTCATGGGCTACAGCTTCGAGTGGGTTGATCTGCCCGAACCTGCTGCGACCGCTCGCTTCCGCTACCAGGCATACCTGGAACTCGGGGATCTGTGCCGACCATGCACGGACAAGTACCACTCACTTGCGGATGCCTATCAGTTCCATCTGAACATCGCCGGCATGGCCTTCTGCCGCGACGGTATGCGCCGCACGGGCATGACCTACCAGGCAGCCCCGCAGCCGTTCCCCGACAGGCCGTTCGATGACATCGACGACTTGCGGTCTGCCGATCAGAGCCGGCGTGACGCCTACAACGCGGCCGAACGGGCGGCGTCGGCCCAGACGGTCGCGGGAATGGTTGGCATCCCGGAGTTCAAGCTGACGAGCAACGGCCCGTGGCTTGTAGGTGCGCGGGAGATCGAGCAAGCGCTGAACCTCTACCAAGCTTCATCACCCAGCCTCCGCGCAGAGTTGGAGGGGGATGACCTGTGGGTGGCCTGGCTCGACTGGCTGAGGCGGACCGTCAGCCACGGCGGCTTCACCGTAGGGTGACCGGCCCGCCATTCCTAGATCGTCTAGCCGGACGTGTCACGCACGTCCCGAGACGGTCTGTCGTGCAGGTCCTGACAGCCGGCATGGGGACATGGCGGTGGTGCTTGCTTTCCCGCCGCGCCCGGCCTCAACCATCGCGGCGACGGGAGGCGTTCTAACGTGCGAGGGGGTGGGCATGACCGAGACGTTCCATCAGTTCGTGGTGCACCGGTCGCCGGCGCTGTCCCGGACGGCCTACCTGCTCGCCGGCGATCATCAGCTTGCCGAGGACCTGCTGCAGACCGCCCTGGCGCGAACGTACCGGCATTGGCGGCGGATCCACGGCGGCGACCCCGAAGCGTACGTGCGGCGGGTCATGTACCACCAGCAGGTCTCCTGGTGGCGGCGCCGACGGCCGGCCGAGCGGCTGGAGTCGCAACCCACCGACCGGGCCGGTGACGACCATGCAGACGCTACGGCGCTGCGGCTGAGCCTCGCGGCTGCGCTGCGTCAGCTCACTCCGCGCCAGCGCGCCGTGGTCGTGCTGCGGTTCTACGAAGACCTGACCGAGTCGCAGGTCGCCGAGGTGCTCGGCTGCTCGGTCGGCACGGTCAAGCGGCACAGCCACGACGCGGTCCGCCGGCTACGCGCCATCGCCCCCGACCTGGTCGACCGGACGGCGGAAAGGAGCCCACGATGACCGACCGACTTCGCGAGGTGCTGCACACCGCCGCGGCCGACATCCCCGCGTACCCGGTCTACGGGCAGGCGCTCGCCACGGCCCGCCGCCACCGCCGCCGTACCGTGCTCGCGGCCGGGGCGGTGCTGGTGCTGGTCGCGCTGGCCGGGGCGGTGCTGCCGCTGGCCCGTACCCCTGCGGTCGGCCCGGCGGCCGGCGTGGACGCCGCGCTGCCCGACCGGGTCGGCGTGCCGCCCTTCGGCAGTCTGCACGCAACCGATCGGCCGCGACTCGGCCCCGCCTCGGTGATCTTCACAGGTCAGGCTCCCGGGTTGATGTACGGCGACGAGGGCAGCATCATCACGGTGGTCGGTGCGGACGCCGATCGTTACCGAATCATCAAGGGCGAAAGGGAGGCGCTAGCCGGCGGGGACACGGTCCTGTCCCCCGACGGCCGTCAGATCGCCTTCCGCTCGGTCGGCCTCACGCCCCGGGTGGAGATCGTCGACCTGGTCACCGGGCACAGCCGTACCGTGTCCAGCGGCGTCCCGGGCACGGTCCTGACCGGGCCGGCCGGCTGGTCGCCGGACGGCCGGGCGCTGCTCGTCGGGGACGCCGTGCCAGCCAACCCGGAGCGCAGCGCCTACCGGGGAGTGCTGAGCATCGTCTGGCTGGACGGCAATCGCCGAACCCGGCTGGCAGACGAGCCCGAGGGCTTCGCCTGGCCGGCATTCGCCCCGGACGGCGCACGGCTCGCCTTCCAGACCGGACGGACGGTCACCGTCACCGACCTGGACGGCCGGCGGCTCTCCTCGTTCAGCCTCGCGCCCGAGACGGAGCTGGCCGGCAAGGGCGCCTGGAGCACCGACGGCCGGGCGCTGACGGTCACCCGGCGGGACGGCGACAGCTGGAGTCTGCGACAGATCGACCCGGCCACCGGCCGGGACCTCGGCGCGATGGACACCCCCGCCGTCTCCGGGGTGACCGCCATCCGGCTGCTCGGGTGGGCAGCGGACGGATCCGCGCGGGTCGTCGCCTACCTCCCTGCACCCCACGCGCCGGCCGCGTTCGACGTGCCCCTAGAGATGGATCAGCGACTGGCGTACGGCAATGTCGGCACCGTCCGGGTGCTGGCCCTCGGCCGGGGCGCAGAGGTTCCCACCACCCTGCTCACCGCTCCACAAGACGTCGTCTCGATCGACGTCTCCAACGACGTGATCCGCAGCGGCCGCACCCGCGGCGCAAGCCCGCCGCACGGGGTGGGTCCCCGATTCTGGTTTTGGACAGTCCTCATCACCGTCCTGGTGGCCGGTATCGCGGCGTACCGCAATCGCGAAGGGCTGGCGCTCTGGTTCCACAACCGGCAGGCCAGGCAAACACGTCGACGGAGTGGGCGGTCCTCATGATCACAAAGGCTGGACAACACCCGCAACGGGCATGGCCGGCCGGCGCGGGCCCGCTTTTCCGCTCTGGATGCGCCCGCCCGTCGCCCAACCGCGCCCGTTGCGAGTCTGACCACGGCAGCCGATCCGCCCCGGAGAGAGGTGATGAACCGGTGCAGTGTTGCGATGGTGGCTCAAGTCGTTAGTTCGGCGGCGTTACTTTCGGCAGGTTCCTTGACCGCCGTCGGGGTTGACAGGGTGATCGCCCCGGGCACCAGCAGAACCACATAGTTGCTCGCGATCAACATCGCGACGGCAATGGCTGCGAACGCGGTGAGCCCCACTCGGTCAGCAACCAGCGGAGTCAGAGCGAACGCGACCGGGTTGAGGCCGAACGTTACAACGGACTCCAGCGCGAATACCCGCCCCTGGACCTCCTGGGGGAACTCCTTCTGCAGCGCCGTAAACCAGAAGACGACGAAAATCCCGATGCCCACCCAGCCGAGAAACGCACAGACGCAGAAGACGGCAAGCGGCACATCGACGGCGAGGCACCAGACGAACAGAGCGGCTGGCGTGAGGGCGTTCATTGCCCACAGGCCTGGCCTCGCGGTTGTGACCCGTCCAGCCAGCGCTGAGCCGATGATCATGCCGAGGGAGCCGGAGGCGCTGATCCAGCCGTAGGCGACGTAACCGTAGCGGTCCGCGCTGGCCACTGGGACGAGCACGGAGTAGGGCGCGAAGACGAGGAGGAGTTGCAGTGTCCCTTGAAGCATGATCGTCCAGACCCATGCGCGGCGGCGTACCTCCCTGGCACCCTCCTTGATCTCAGCGAAGATGGACGGGGACGCGGCTTTGACTGAAGGCGCCGCGACCCCCGGTAGCCGGATCCACAGCAACGTGAGCAGGCTCACCATGAACGTCGCGACGTCGAACAGCAGCGCCCAGCGAGGGCCAACGCTTGCGACGAGGACGCCGCCAAGCCCTGCGCCCGCGGCCAGGCCGAGGCTGTTGGTGGCGCCGTCGAGTGAGTTGGCCTTCTGCCGCAGCTCAGCTGGGACGATCTGTGGCAGTGCCGCGCGGTGCGCGGGCTGAAAGAGAGCCGAGCCAGTGCCGGCGAGCGCTGCGCACAACAGCAGCGGCGCCAGCGCCGACTGGGGTCCGAAGGTGAGGTAGCCGAGGACGGCGATCGCCCGGATGACATCCGACAGCGCCATGAGGCCGGTCCGCGAGTGCCGATCGGCAAATGCGCCGCCGAGCAGCATCAAAACCACCGAGAAGAACGCGTCGGCGGCGAGCACGTAGGCATAGGTCTTGCCACTGTGGGACTGCAGGATCAGCGCGGGAAGGGCTACTAGCCGGATGCCGTTGCCGATGACGCTTGTCACCTGACCAAGCCAGAAGGCGAGGTAGCCACGATGGCGGAAAAGGGCGTGGTAGGTGCTCACGGCAGAGGATCCTGTCAGACAGCGAGCTGCTTTCAACCTGATTAGCTACCTGGCGGATCTCCTCGTCGGGCAGTTGTAGACCTTCCAGCCTCCCACTCACAGGAACAGCCACGCCCAATGGCGCACAACGGAGTGGAGCCACTACCGACGGCAATGGCTCCACTCCGTTGTCACTGTGCCTCGCACCCCGGCGGCCGCTGACCCCGAGTCGAGGCATCCTGCCACCGCGCATGCCATCTCGTGCGCGCGCGGAACTTCCCGTTCACACGCGTCACATGATGGAGATCGACCGCACCTGGGTGTTGCCCTTCGTGTCGACGAATACCTTGTAATCGCCGACGGTGTAGGTGCCAGCAGCGTTGTTGTCGATGGTGAACGTGGCCGTCACAGGAGACTCGCTGCCGTCGATGTGGGTCTGCTTCACCGTGATGGTCAACTCGTTCGTGTTGCCCTTCAACTTCTTCACCACCGCCGACGGCTTCGCATCGATGACCGCGTTGGCGACTGTCACGTAGACCGCGTCGGGCGAAGAGAACTCCGCGTTCTTCTGCCCATCACCGAACACGAAGAAACCCCGTTGTTCGATGGCCCCGCGCCCGGGGAACGGATCCGGGTTTGAGGCCAAGTACGTCGGATTGACCGTGTACAGGTCCGTCTTGGAATCCGCGAGCTTGGCCTGCACCCCGGTGTACGGTGCATCGGTGATCGCGAGGTTGACCGACAGGTAGATGGCGTCGGGGTTGTTGGCCGAGATGCGCGAGGAGAAGAACTTGTCCGCACTCTGCCCGGCAGGAACGGCCAGCGGCACAACCTTGTCGCCGACGAGAATGTTGAACTGGAAGTCGCCGTAGCCCCCGGCGACGAACTTCGCCCAAGCCGCGTCCGGCATGTGGTCGGGGCGCTCCACCTTGAACTCCAGACGCATCGGCGCCACGTACGTGGAGTTCAGGTACTCGGTGTCGGTCAGGGGCAAGTAGACCCCTCCCGGGGCGTGGCCCAGTTCGAAAGCCGACGCCGTCGGGGTCGAGTTGCCGCGCCCGTTCCACATCGGGATGTTGAACGAGGTGGCGCCGAGCAGGGCCTGGTTGCCCAACTGGCTCGTGCCGACAGCCGCCGACGCGTCCTTGTAGGTTCCGATCGTGACGTCGAGCAGGTCGAGGTCCGCCCGGTCGGCGTTCAGCCCCGGCATGTCTGCCCACATGAACTTGGCACCGGCGGGCCCGGAGTACCGGGCCATTTCCAGCATGCCATCGGCCATGATCTTGGTCATCTGCACTGCCGAGTCGATCTTCATCCGCTCGTTGGCCGTGTGCCACCAGCGCTCGTTACCCGGGATGACGGCGCCGAAGGCGGTCATCTTGTTGCGGAAGCTGCTGGCCAGGGTGCCGCCGGTCGTGCCCTGCGGATAGACCACGTCCCTGAGGGAATACGGATCCGCAAACTCCCCCGGGTTGCGGTTGATCGAGGCTTGGTAGCTCCCGAACTGAAGAGCCGTCAGCGGGTTGTCGTGCGTGACGTACAACCCGGCGCCGACGGGCGAGCCGAGGTTGCCGATGGTGAACCCCTTCGCCTGGAAGGCGGCCGTGACCGCCGTCGTTGCCTGGCCGGAGTCAGCCGCCGTGACGTGCATGCTGCGCACATACATCGGCATGCTGAGGATGCCGGAGGCGTCCGTGTAAAAGCTCGTCGGGGTCTCCGAGTTGATGCCTCCCATGAGGGCAAAGGTCAGGTTCGGGGTGCCGTTGCTCGGGTTGCGCAACAGGCTCGCCGGGATGCCCATGTACTTGCCGATATAGGCTTCGCCTTCGACACCGTCGCGGAAGAACAGGTCGGCAATGCCGTCGGCGGCTTTCTTCAACTGCATGTCGGCGGCCGTGGTTCCCAGTGCGCCGAGTCCCTTGGAGAGGAGGAACATTCCCCACACGACGGCATTCTTGCCGTACTGCGGGGTCGGCATCTCCATCGCCACATCGGTGTTGATCTCCAGCGTGAGCGAGTCGCCGGTGATCGTGGTCTGCACCTTGGGCGTGGTGCGGGGAGCGGCCGGGAGCCAACCCTTCGTGGTCGCGGCAGCGGTGATCGCCGACACGAATCGGTCGCGCTCGGCGGAGCCGGCCCCCGCCACGTCGAGGGTGAAAATGGCCCGCGAGGCGATCTGCGTGGTGCTGCCGTAGGCGATGTCCTTGAGCGTCGGGTCGCCTTCGCGCAGGGTGACGCCGGCTGTGGCATTCGTCAGCCGGAAGGCCTTGGTGCTGTCTGCGGCCAAGCTCATCGACACCGGCGGGGTCACCGATCCGGAGTTGCCGACGATGACCGGGAACCGCGAGTCGGAGGTGTAGGCCGCGATCGGGATCTCTTCCCGGTTGAGGTTCTTGTAGGCCCAGTTGTCGTAGAAGCTCGGGTTCGAGTTGTACGGGATGGACTGGAAGGTGGCGGTGTTCGCCGTCGAGGGCGTGCCGGGACCGCCGTCTTCGTAGATTCCCATGACGATGCGGATGCGTCGGTCGAGGGGCAACCCCGCCTCGAGCAGCGCCTTGGCCGCGAGCAGCGTCGCCAGCGTCGGGCCGCTGTCGTCCTGTATGCCCGCCCCGTAGACCCAGCCGTCCTGGACATAGGGCGAGTGGTACGCACCAGGAGTGCCGAGGTTGCCATCGGCGTCCCGCCAGCGCGCCAGCTGGGCTGGCGAAACCGAAGCCGTCGGCGAGTCGAGGTGGCTCAACGCCATGACCATCTCCGGGGCGTCCGGGTCACCGATCTCTGCATAGACGTACTTGTCGGGCTGGCGTTGGACGACCACCGGGAAACCCAGGTCGGTGGCCAGCTTGACCACCCAGGCGAGCTTGGCGACCTTGCGGTCGTACTCGTACTGGTTGGCCGCAGTGTTGCTGACCGGGAAGGGGTACGCCGTCGCGGCCGTGCCGCCTCGGGAGATGGAGTCGTAGCTCGACCCGTCCAGCATCGCCCCGACCAGACTGAGCGGGTCGTAGGTGCCGTCCCCCGCCCGCGCGCTGTTGACGCGTCCAGCCAACGCCTCGACTTCCGCGTGAATCGCGTCCCGCTCGGCGTCGGTCACCGACAGATCGTAGGTGACACTCGGCTGGAAGCCCTCCTCGCCGAAGCTGGACGCGGACGCGTTGGGCATGGGCGCAACGGTCGCCGCGAGGGTCGCGGCGAGCAGGACGGAGAAGGTGATCGTCCGTCTGTCTCTCATAGAAGCTCCAGAACAGGGGGATGACACGGTGGGGTCAGCACACGCCAGCCGTGCCGCCAGCGGCCGACCGGGCGGGATTTCTTGAGGATGATCTGAGAATCGGCCGGTGCCGTCAGCTCGGCCGCAGCCGGTAGCCCACCCCGCGTACGGTCTCCACCAGGCCGGCGTCGTCGAGCTTGCCGCACAGGGCCGCAACCTGGACGTCGAGGGTGTGCCCGGCCTTCCGGGTGGTCTGCCATGCGTCCATCAGCAACCGTTCGCGGGACACGATCGTGCCCGCCTGCCGGGTCAACGCCATCAGCAGGTCGAACTCCTTGCGGGTCAGGTTCACCTTTCGGTCGGAGAGCCAGACCTGCCGGGCGTTGAGGTCGACCCGCAGGTCGGCGACCTGCAGCGTCGCCTCGGCCCGCGCGGCGCGGGCGGTCCGGCGCAGCACCGCCTCGATCCGGGCCTGCAGTTCCGCCATGGAGAACGGCTTCACCACGCGCGTCAAGCCGCTGCCTGGTCGGCGTTGTTGATCAGTGGCGACTCTGACAGGACCTTCGGCCCGGCCAACTGTGGTGCACATCACAAATGGTAGACCTGGAACCGCGCCTGGCTGACGTCGTTCTCTTGCTGATGGTCCCCATTAAGGATCCTGGTGCGGCCCTGGAGCGCGGCAGGGCGTCCCTCTCTACTTGCCGTAGAGCGGGGCTTTATCGTGGCAGGATCAACCTCTGAGCGCTGTTTATGTTGGGTGTGGGCAGGCTGGCCTAGCCGCCAGGCCAGCAATACCGTCGGCCGCATGCCCGAACTGATACTGCCGACCACCGGTTTGCACGCCGCCTTCCTCGGGTGCCGGGACGACTGGGGCCCCGGCGTGCACGAGGACGGCTTCGGCCTGGGGGCCGACGACAACGTGGACTCACCGGATGGTTTCGCCGCTTGGGTGCACCGACGGGTCCGGCTTGTCCATCCGATCGGAACACCATGCCCGGACGAGAAGCACGGCACACCCCGGTGGATCGTCGAAAACGGTCAGGTCCTCGGCGGGATCGTCCTGCGGCACAATTTCGACGACAACATCGGGCACATCGGCTACGGCGTACGCCCGTCCGCGCGTCGCCGCGGCTTGGCCAGTTGGGCGCTGGGCGAGATGCTCCAGGAGGCCCGGGCTGGCCTGGGCCTGGACCGTGTACTCATCCCATGCCTTGCCGACAACGTCGCCTCGGCGCGCACGATCGAACGCAACGGCGGCGTTCTGGAAGACATCCGCGACACCGAGCACGGCCCAGTGAGACGCTACTGGATCACCCTGGTTCGGTGACCCTGGCCCGCGACGCTCGGCGGGGTTGGCTCCGGACTCCCGGCCGGTCAGTCGGTCAACAACAAACTCTGGCTCACCAAGGATGCCGATGTTTGTCGTGACAAACGGATCGACACCCTTCTCCATGCCCACATCACCGGGATGACAAAGGGACTACTCGCCTTAGCCGGGATGGCCCGGGAGGTACGGACCATGTTGGATTTGAAGCCTTACCGGGACACGCTCGCGCTGCCGGGGTTGCGGCCCCTGCTGTTGGTCGCGATCCTGGCGCGGGTGCCGGTGGCGGCCACCGCGGTGGTGATGACGCTGCACGTACTCGATCTGGGCCACGGCTATTTCGCCGCCGGACTGGTCGGGGCCGCTATGACCCTCGGTTCGGCGCTCGGCGCACCACTGCTCGGCCGGCTGGTCGATCGGCGCGGCCTGCGGCCGATGCTGCTGCTGACCACGGCCGTCTCGGCGCTGTTCTGGGGGACGGCGCCGGTCCTGCCGTACCCGGCGCTGCTGGGCGCCGCGTTCGTCGGCGGACTGCTCACCCTCCCGGTCTTTTCCGTGGTCCGGCAGTCGATCGCCGCGCTGGTCCCGCCGGCCCAGCGCCGTCAGGCGTACGCGCTGGACTCAATGTCGGTCGAACTCAGCTTCATGATCGGGCCGGCGGTGGCGGTGGCCCTGGCCACCAATGTCTCGCCCACCCTGGCCATGTACGTCGTCGGCAGCGGCATCGTGCTGGCCGGACTCACCCTGCTGGTGCTCAACCCGCCGACCCACGCCCGGGACGAGGAGACGACACCGGCCCAGCCGCTGCCCCGCCGGCAGTGGCTGACCCCACGGCTGATCGGACTGCTCGCCAGTGGCGCGGCCAGCACGCTGGTAATCGCCGGCACCGATGTGGCGGTGGTGGCGGTGCTACGTGACGCCGGTCAGGTCGACTGGACCGGTATGGTGCTGACGCTCTGGGCCTCGTACTCGTTGGTCGGCGGCTTCACCTACGGTGCGCTGTCCCGCCCGGTGCCGTCGCTGAGCCTTACCGTGGTATTTGGTCTGGTCACCATTCCGGTCGGTCTGGGCAGCGGCGAATGGTGGTTGCTGGCCCTGGTGCTGCTGCCGTCCGGGGCGCTTACCGCGCCGACCATAGCCGCCACCGCCGATGCGGTGAGCCGGCTGGTGCCGGCGAGCGTACGGGGTGAGGCGATGGGCCTGCACGGCTCGGCGATGACCGTGGGGCTGGCGCTCGGCGCCCCGCTTGCCGGAGCGGTGATCGATGCCTCCGCGCCGGCCTGGGGCTTCGCCGCGGCGGGCCTGCTCGGCGCGCTGATCGCGCTGGCCGTGCTGCCGACCGAGTTGCGTCACCGGCGGTCCGACGCCGCCGCCATCGCCGCCGCCGAAGCCACCATCACCCCCACCGCCGCTCCCACGCCCGATTCCGGCCCCGTCCGAGCGATCTAGCCCGTGTTTCATAAGGCCCGGAGGTACTGGTTGATGGCGGCAATGGCCAGGGTGGCTTCGTAGCGCACGGCCAGCTTGTCGTAGCGGGTGGCCATGGCGCGGTGCTGCTTGAGCTGGTTGATGCCGCATTCCACGGCGTGGCGCCGGCGGTAGATCTCAGGATTGAAGGCGGGTGGCCGGCCGCCGCGGGAGCCTTTCGCGAGGCGGTGGGCATCTTGGTCGCTCTTGCTCGGAATGCAGGCCTTGATTCCACGTCGGCGCAGGTAGGCGCGGTTGGCCCTGGACGTGTAGGCCCGGTCCGCCAGGACCTGCTGCGGGCGGGTTCGGGGCCGACCGGACCCGGGCCGCGTGACCCGGATGCGGTCGAGCACCGTGGTGAACTGCGGGCTGTCAGCGCGGTGCCCAGCCGTGACGACGGTGGCCAGGACCTTGCGGCCCTGTTCGCAGGCAAGGTGAGTCTTGGTGGTCCATCCGCCTCGCGAACGGCCCAGCGCATGATCGGCAGGCTCGGCTTGGATCCCGCCGGGTGGTTCTTTCTGCTGATCGCCGTCACGACGGGCACCGGCCGCGTGTTGATGGGCGCGGCTGATCGTGGAGTCGACGCTGACGGTCCAGTCGATCCGCCCGGCCGTATCGGCGGCGGCTTGCAGCCCGGCCAGGACGCGGGTCCAGGTGCCATCACGCTGCCAGCGGCGGAAACATCGATACAGCGTTTGCCATGGGGCGTAGTTCGCGGGCACGTCACGCCACGGTGCACCGGTGCGTACCCGCCACCGTATGCCGTCGATGATCTGTCGTCTGGTCCACTTGCACGGTCTTCCCCGCGACGATTCCGCAGGCAGCAACGGGTGCAGGTGCTGCCACTGGATGTCGCTCAGGTCATGCCGCGCCGCCGCCGCTAGGCTGGCCACGAGGTCTCCGGTATTCAGGTTTGCTTGGTCGCTAACCCACTTACCGGAGACCTCTTCAGTTATCGATCACCGCCACGCCGTGATCTCACCCGGCCCACGCCCACTTACGAAACGCGCCTTAGACGAGTGAGTCCGAAGTCTGGTCAGGAAGCAAGGTCCGGACTCGCTTATCCGTCTCCAGACGACCGGCTTACCCAGCAGCTTGACGAAGCAAAGAGAACAATTCGGCAGGGAGCAGGGCTGACCACATGCCTTGACCAGCGGTCAAGGAGCGCTACCGGACGGCGCACTTGACCGGCGTGGTCCCCAAGAAGCCGGAAAGGCTGGCCCCATGTTTCGGACCAGCCTTCTCACCTGTCATTTCATGCTGTCGGGACGGCCGGATTTGAGCCGCCGACCCCTTGACCCCCAAGGCAACCAACACACCCACCCGACCTGCTCCCCCACGACAGATGAGTTGCGAGAACTGTCCTCCGGCGCCCACGGTTGTCCACCGACGTCGGTCCCGGTCGTCACTCAGTTAGTCACCCAGTCCCACCGGGACCTCGTAGTCCCCACGCAGGCCGAAGACTTCGTCGAACTGAGGATCGTAGATGACTAGACCGTGCCGCTCCGCCAGATCCAGGACGACGTCGACCACCGCGTTGCCCCGTGGTGAGTAGCTGATATTCATGCTCACGTGGTCAATGCCGACAGCGAGAGGTGCTGACATCCAGGGCGACTCCGGGTCATACGGCGGATGATCCGGGAAGCGTGCACGCAGTTCCTCATAGAAGGAGACGATCCGCTGGTCAAGCTCACCATCTCGGTGTTCCATGCCGGTGCAGTGATCGGCCATCTGCCGCACAGCGTCTGCCGTCGCGGAAGGCTCGACCGCCAGAACCACAAGATCAAAACTCACCGCCACATGCTCCCCGACCAGAAGCGGCCCCGTCGACCTCTACCCCACCGTCAGTTTGGAAGGTGCCTTCGGATTAGAAGAAGATCAGGGATGGCTGGTCGGGTGGCGGCTGACTTTGTCCCACTCGGTCATGTCCAGTGATTCACCGCCGGTGTCTGGGAGGAACCTGCTTCCTTCGCTGGTCATGAACCTTGGCCCAGGCCTGTTCTTGACCGCCACTGCCCCCGCTTGGCCGCCGCATCGGGCACGCAACAGGCACAGCTTTCCTCGACGAAGCTGCCGCGCCCGCCGTCGTAGGCTCTGGCGGTGAAGCGACCGCAGAAGGTTCTGGCCTACATCGTCCGCGAGGATCGGCTGCTGGTGTTCGTCCATGCCGACGACGGACAGTTCGATCAATCCGGCCTCCAAGTCCCTGCCGGCACCGTTCGTGACGACGAGCTACCGGAACAGGCTGTCCTGCGCGAGGCAGCCGAGGAAACCGGCCTGCACGGATTACGCATTGAGCGATACCTCGGGTCAGCGGAGTGGGACATGCGTCCCTACGCCGATGCGGTTCATGTGCGGCACTTCTTTCAGTTATCCGTCGAGGACGCCGAGGTTCCGGACCGGTGGATCGCTGAGGAACACGGCGACGGCACCGGCAAGCCGATCCGCTTCGAGCTGTACTGGCTGCCTCTGGCGCAAGGACACGTCCTCGCCGCCGGCCAATCTGCCCTGCTCGGCAGACTCTTTGATTGACGGCCTTGGAACGCCAGTTTGGACGAGCGCGCTCAGGCGGTAGCGATGCCCGAAACGCCTGCGGGCGGCGGCCGGTCCGGTTGCGTCTCGTGCCCGCTCGTGCCCCACCGTTACTCGCCCACGGATGGCCCATGCTGGCCTTCGGATTAGAAGAAGATCGCGGATGGCTGGTCGGGTGGCGTCGCTCCTGGTCAGCCCGTCCGTCGTTGTCCGGCAGCGTCGGCGCCAGCGGGCGGGCTTGGCTGTACGAATGGCTGTAGCGGGCCGGGCGGTTGATCTCTAGGGTTCGCGATCATGGATGCCCTACTCGCAGCCGTTCCCTTCTACGCGCTGAGCCTCTTCGTTCTCTACTGGGTGATCCGTCTTGCGGTCCGGCACGCGATCCAAGACGCCGACAAGCGCCGCCGGGGTGGGTCGTGACGGCGGGTCCGGCAGTCAGGCGAGCGTTCGAACCTGCCGGCCACACTGCTCCCATCCCCTGATAGGTGCCAAGGACTGCGACGCCCGGTCGGTGTCAAGGGTGGCCGTAGGCCATCGGCGTGCCGACACGCAGCGCCCTTGACGCCGGCCGGGTGGCGTAGAGGATCGGGCACTCGGGGGGGTCACGCCCTGGTCCTCGTCGTCATCGAACCGCGGGCAGTGCCCACGAGAGTTCGGGGGCAAGCAACTCTGCTGCGCGGCAGCGATCGCCGCAGCATCGACGGGGGCAACCCTGCCGGCGATCGTCCCGCCTCAGTCTCTTATGCCCTTGGTGCTCCGCAGCATGGCCGGCCGGCCCGGCCGATGGCGGCCGGATGTCGCCAGCAGGCCGGTGCGGCCCGCTTTGACGAAGCGAAGAGAACAATTCGGCAGGGACAAGGGCTGGCCCATGGCTTGACCGCCGGTCAAGGAGCGCTTCCGGACGGCGCACTTGACCGACGTGGTCCCCAGGAAGCCAGACGCAATCTCCGTTGCTACAGCGCCGTGTCGGCGTCGGCGGGTGGCCTTGGCTGTACGGATGGCTGTACGGCGGGTTGGCTCTTTGGGGTTCATCCCGCTCTCGTGCCTGGTGGGATCTCCTCGCCCGATGACCGTCGCCCTTCGGCTGATCTCTGAGACAGGGTCGGGCAACGGGGCAGGGCCCCGGCAGTAGATGCCTCGCCGTCCGGGCCTACGGTGACGTAGTGATCGATATGCAGGTGAGGACAGAGCAGGGGGAGATCGTCGCCCGGGGAGCCCGCGGCTTCGACTGGTCGCAGGAGCTGATCGATCTCTTCCCGTCGGCCTACCCCATGCTCAGTGGCCTCTGCGCCTATCTGGACACGATGTTCAACGAACGTCAGCTGCCGCTCCTGATTGACGAGTTGGACCGCTTGCCGTCAGGCGTTGCGCTGAATGACGAGAGTCGAGCGGAGATACGCCGGCTCTGTGCGGTCGCTCGCATGGAATCCCACCGTTATCTGTGGTTCCTGGGCGACTGAAGCTGCCGTCAGCAAGCAGAGCAGGGTACCGCCACCAAGGGCAGGGTGATCGGCACGTAGTGTGGCTGACCGGCCCGACCGATGCCGCCGGAGGTCGCCAGCAGGCCGGGCCGGGCCGGCCTTGATGAAGACAGCGAACGATTCGGCAGGTATCCCGGCTAGATGCTTGTCCCGTCACGGGAGATGCTTGACACTCTCGTCCCACCAGATGCTTGACATGATCGATATTCGGCTTCCTCATCGCGTGATGGTTGCGGGCATCGCGGGCTGGGGAGGCCGGGATTGGCGCTGGTGGAGTTGTCGATCGTGGAGCAGCGGTATCGGGCGGTTCTGGCCGTGCATGCGGGAGAACCCGTGGTGGAGGTGGCAGCTCGGACCGGGGTGTCCCGGCAGACGATTCATTCCTGGCTGGCTCGCTATGCGGAGGTGGGGCTGGCCGGGTTGGAGGACCGGTCTCATCGGCCTCGGGGGTGTGGTCATCAGGCGTCGGCGGAGGTGGAGGCGTTGGTGTGTGAGCTGCGCCGACATCACCCGCGGTGGGGAACTCGCCGGATCGCCTTCGAGCTGGGCCGGCACGGGTGTCCTGAGCCGGTGCCGTCGCGGATGACGGTGTATCGGATCCTGGTCCGCCACGGCCTGATCGAACCGGCCAAAAGGCGTCGGGGTCGCAAGGACTATGTGCGCTGGCAGCGGTCCCGGCCGATGGAGTTGTGGCAGATGGACATCGTCGGCGGAATCATGCTCGCCGACGGAACCGAGGCCAAGGTCGTCACCGGGGTGGACGATCATTCCCGGTTCTGCGTCATCACCCACGTGGTCAGGCGGGCCACCGGCCGGGCGGTCTGCCTGGCCTTCGCCGACGGGTTGCAGCGGTTCGGGGTGCCTGAGGAAGTGCTCACGGACAACGGCAAGCAGTTCACCGACCGGTTCGGCAAGGGCGGGGAGGTGATGTTCGATCGGATCTGCCGAGAGAACGGCATCATTCACCGGCTCACCCAGCCAGCGTCGCCAACCACCACGGGGAAGGTGGAACGGTTCCACCAGACCCTGCGCCGGGAACTCCTGGACGAGGTGCCGATCTGGCCCGACCTGGACACCGTCCAGGCGGCCGTCGACGCCTTCAGGCACGAATACAACACCGACCGGCCGCACCAGTCCCTGGACATGGCGTTTCCCGCCGACCGGTTCACCCCCGCCCTCGCCGCGGAGCAGGTCGTGCCTGTGAAGCTGCCGGCTCGGCTCACCCAGCCGGTCGACCAGGACCTCGTCTCCCCACCAGTTCCGATCCCGGTGCCGCTGACGGTGACGGGGGCGGTGGAGTTCGACCGAGTCGTGCCACCGTCCGGGAACCTTCAGGTGGCCGGGAAGCAGTTCTGGCTCGGCCCGGCCCGCTCCGGTGTGACGGTGACGTTCTGGGCCGACACCGACGTCATCCACCTCCTGATCGCCGGTATCCGCCTCAAATCGGTGCGCTCACACCTGTCCGTCGCAGACCTCGCCGCCCTGCTGCGACAGGGAGGCCGCCCCGCCGGTGAACCACCCTTGCCGCCGGCACCACCAGGCGAGGCAGTCGAGGTCGACCGGACCATCAGCCGCGCCGGCCACGTCTCCCTGGGCCAGCACATCGTCCTGGCCGCTGAAATCCTCGGCGGGCAACGCGTCGGCATCCGCATCGACGACAAGACCCTGAGCTTCTTCGACCTCGACACCCGCCAGCTGCTGCGCACCCGACCCAACCCGCTCACCCCCGCCGAGGTGGCCCGGCTCCGCGGCGCCCGACCCGCCGGGCCACCCCCGCAACCCGCGGCCGGACCTGTGCAGGTGCAGCGCCGAGCTTCGAACAGCGGAGTGGTCATGGTCGTCGGGCAGAAAGTCGCCCTCGGCCGCGTGCATGCCGGCAAGACCGTCACCATCCACGTCACCGACACCGAGCTTGCCATCGCCTGCGACGACGGCACCCGCATCGTCCGACGCACCACCGACCAGCCCGTCCGCAACCTCAAAGCCAGCCGACCCCGCAAGACCGACTCCCTCTACCGAACAGGCACGATGACCCCATGAGCAGCGGCTATGAGACCGGCAGGTTCACCAACATCCGTCCCGACGAGGTCAACCACGTCAACACGAACACCGAGGCCGCCGAGATCGTCGCCCGGATGCTCTCCGATCTGCAGGCGCACCCCACCGAGTGGGAGAACCACACCCTCGAACGTTTCCTGGCCGCACTCGAGTCCTCGCTCAAAGCCCTGCCCTGGCTCTACCGCAACCGCGGGGACGACTTCCCCGAACAACCGACCTGGAAGCAGTTCACCGAGGCCCTCATCATGGCAACCGGCCGCGAGTAGCCGGGCACAAGATTCCTAGACCAACCGTCAAGCACGTCCTGGGACGGATCCGTCAAGCATCAGGTGGGACTAGACATCCCGGCTAGATGCTTGAGACATGACCCCCAGTAGTCCGGCCGCCCAGCGGCATGCTCGCGCACATTTGCCCAGGTCACCTGAGGCATAAACCGGCCGAGTAAAGGAGTCGTCGCACCACTCCCCCGCCACCATCGACTTCCCTGCTGTTAGCCAGACGAGCAGCGAGTGACTTCGCCGCTAGCCGGCGTAGCGGGAACCGGCCGGCTGTCGTGCCTGACTGGCTCACGATCGAGACCGACCTGACGATCGTTTTCGCCGCCCTCGCGGTCAGCCGCTGGATCGAAGACCGCACCGGCTGGTCGATCAAGAAAGTTCGTCCGCACCGCCCGTCGCTACCGCACGGTCGAAATCCAAGCCGGCGTCCCGACCTGTGCACGAACGTGAGACAAATCGGGGCGTTCGACGAAACCACCCACGAGCTGTACGCCGCAGCCCTCCGCGGCGACGCGGCTGCACGATCCGACACCGCTCGCAACCCCTTCGCTGATCGAGCATCCGGCTCTGCCGCAGTCGGAGCGGGTTCCTGTGCCGGTCCGAAATCGGGTGCAGATGCCCCGCGTCAGGTGGACACCGCCGCGCGATGGTCCAGACCAAGCGGTACCGCTACGTCGGTCCGGCCGAGTTATGCAACAACGCGGTGGTGGACGCTGCTGCCGTTGGCACCGCTGCCTCGCTCGACGGCTGACTCGCCGGGCAGGGCCGCAAGGAACTTGCCGGCGTTCCCCGGGTGTCCCGGTACGGTCCGATTCGACCATCGGGTTGACGTAACAATCCGGCCATAACTCGAGACGGGGGGCGGATCCGCAATTCAACGCATTGACACCCGACGAAGTCTGCGTCGATTATTCTCCGCATGGATCCCTTTCGAACGCGTCAACGGAAACTGGCCGGCCTGGGCATGCTGGCGGCTGCTGCGGTCGTGCTGACCACGGGAGTGGCGACGCCCGCGACGGCCGCCGGGCAGGTGCGCGGCGCTGGCGCCCCGGGCGCCGTCGCCGACAGCTACCTCGTGGTCTTCAAGGACACCGCGGCGGCCGCCGAGCGCAGCGGCGCACGCGCCCTGGCCGACCGGCTGGCGTCGAAGTACGGCGTCGCAATGCGGCACGTCTACGAGCACGCGCTGCACGGCTTCGCCGGCACGATGACCCCGGTCGCGGCGCGCCGGCTGGCGGCCGAGGCCGACGTGGCGTACGTCGAGCAGGACCGCGTCGTCCGCGTACTCGACACGCAGCCCTCCCCGCCCTCCTGGGGCCTGGACCGGATCGACCAGCGCGACCTGCCGCTGAACGGCAGCTACTCGTACCCGACGACGGCGGCCAACGTGCGGGCGTACGTCCTCGACACCGGCATCCGCACCACGCACACCACCTTCGGTGGTCGGGCCGCCTGGGGCACCAACACCAGCGGCGACGGCATCGACACCGACTGCAACGGTCACGGCACCCACGTCGCGGGCACCATCGGCGGGGCCGAGTACGGCGTCGCCAAGGGCGTCTCCCTGGTCGCGGTCAAGGTCCTGAACTGCGGCGGCAGCGGCACCCTCGCCGGCGTCGCCGCTGGCGTCGACTGGGTGACCGGCCACCACGCCGCCGGCGTGCCGGCCGTGGCCAACATGAGCCTCGGCGCCTCCGGCAGCGACAGCACCCTGGAGAACGCGATCCGCAACTCCATCGCCGACGGCGTCGTCTACGCCATCGCCTCGGGCAACAGCAACAGCGACGCGTGCAACTTCACGCCGGCCCGGGTCGCCGAGGCGATCACCGTGAACGCCACCACCAGCGCGGACGCCCGGGCGAGCTTCTCGAACTGGGGCACCTGCACCGACATCTTCGCCCCGGGCGAGGGCATCGTGTCGGCGTCGAACAGCTCCGACACCGCCACCGCCACCCTGAGCGGCACCTCGATGGCCAGCCCACACGTCGCCGGCGCCGCCGCGCTGGTCCTCGGCGGGAACCCCGGGCTCACCCCGCCCCAGGTGACCAGCGCAGTCCTCGACGCCGCGACCCTCAACAAGGTCAGCAACCCGGGCACGGGCTCGCCGAACCGGCTGCTGTTCAACGGCCCGCCGCAGCAGCCCGGCACCGCCGTGCTCACCCGGTACTGGTGGCCCGGGAAGGACCACGTCAGCTCCACCACCCACCCCGGCGGCGGCTACCTGGCCGAGGGCAGCCTCGGGCGGGTCCACACTGGCCAGGTGAGCGGCACCCACCCCCTCTACCAGTGCCTGGTCGGCTCCGACCGGTTCACCTCGCCGATGGCCAACTGCGAGGGACGCACCGTCCTCGGGGTGATCGGCTACGTCTACGACGCCCCTCCGGCCTCGCCGTCCTACCCCATCTACCGATGCCTGGTCCGCAGCAACGGGGAGCACTTCGACACCAACGACCCGAACTGCGAGGGCCAGATCACCGAAGGAATGAACGGTTACACCCTCGCCTGACCGGCGGCCGGGGCGCCACCCGTGGCGCCCCGGCCACCCGCTCCGGGCTGACCGCAGTTTTCCGGCAGCGAACAGCGCCGATCATCCGTCGCCGGGTCATCGGCCCGGGCCTCCGGCACATCGAGATCCGTATAGATCGCCATGGCCCGGTCGCGGTGATCTCGCGCGGCTCCGGGATCGCGCAGGGCGCGCCCGAGCCCGTCGTGGGCGCGCGCCTCTTCGTGGCGGTCGCCGATCTCGCGGGCGAGCGCGAGGGCGGCTTTGTGCTGGCTGCTCGCTTCCTCCGGCCGTCTCAGGGTCTGCAGCGTTTCCCCCAGGCCGTTGCGCGCCTGGATCTCCAGGCCCCGGTCGCCGATCTCCCGGGCGATGGCGAGCGCGTGGCCGAGGTCGTCGATGCTCTCCTGGTGCTTGCCGAGCATCCGGTGGATCACGCCGCGGTCGCTGAGGGTCGCCGCCTCGTCGGCCCGCTCCCCGCTCCGCCGCTGAATGACCAGTGCCCGGTCGCAGTGGTCCACCGCCTCCTCGTGCCGGCCGAGGCTGGCCAGCACGTTGCCGAGGCTGTTCAGCGTGTGCGCCTCCCAGCTGGGGGCGCCGGTCTCCCGGTGGATGACCAGCGATCGGCGCAGGTGGTCCAGTGCCTCGTCGTACCGCCCGAGCCGCCACAACGCGTTGCCCCCGTTGCACAGCGCGCGGGCCTCGCCCGGCCGGTCCCCGTCCGCCCGGTAGATGGCCAGGGCCTGCCGGCACAGGGCGAGGACCTCGCGATAGCGGCCCTGCCGCTCCTGGATAACGCCGATGTTGTTGAGCACGGTCGCCTCGGCCACGCGGTCGCCGCCCTCCCGATGGATGAGCGCGGCCCGCCCGTAATGGTCGATGGCGTCGTCGTAGCGCCCCACGCTGTAACAGGTCGCGCCGAGCGTCTCCAGGGCGCCCGCCTCGGCCTGGCGGTCACCGGTGTCCCGGTGGATCGGCAACGCCCGCCGCAGGTGGTCGTACGCCTCGTCGTAGCGGCCGAGCCGCCAGCAGACCTTGGCGAGGTTGTGCAGCGCGGTGCCCTCCCCGGCGCGGTCGCCGGCGCCCCGCGCCGCGTCCAGCGCGTGCCGGTGGACGGCGAGCGCGTCGACATGATGGGCGGCGGTGTCCAGGTAGAGGCGCAGGGTGGCAGCGAGGGCGGTTGCGTGCGCGGGCCACCCGCCGGCGGCGGCGTGTCCGACCGCTGCGACCAGGTTGACCCGCTCGGCGTCGAGCCACGCCCGCGCGTCGGCCGCGCCGGTGAAGGGCGGCATCGCGGTGGCCGGTGCGGCGGGACGCGGCCGCTGATGCCGGGTACGCGGGAAGATCGTGTCCATCGCGACGGACGCCGTGTACAGGTACTGGTCGAGCATCCGGCCCACGGCATCACGCCGCGCGTCCGGCTCGTCGATCTCCTGCGCGGCGGCGTGTGCGTGCTGGTGGAGCAGGTCGTGGAAGCGGTAGCGCCCCGGCGCGGGCTCCTGCACCAGATGCGTGTCGAGCAGGTCCTCCAGCAGCCGTTCGGCGCGGTCGACCGGGATGCCCGCCGCGGCGGCGGCCAGGTGGGCGTCGAAGTCTGGGCCGGGAGCGAGGCCGAGCAGCCGGAACAGCCGCTGTTGCGGTTCGGTGAGCTGGGCGTACGAGAGGGCGAGAGAGGCCGCCACGCTGCGGTCGCCGACCGCCAGCTCGGTCAGCACGCGCCGCCGGTCGCGCAGTCGATGCGCCAGGTGACGCACCGTCCACGCGGGGCGTGCGCGCAGCCGGGCGGCGGCGATGCGGATCGCCAAGGGCAACCGGTCGCACAGGCCGATGACCTCCGCGACGTCCTCGATGCCGGCCCCGGCCCGCTCCGCGCCGAGGATCCGGTTGAACAGCGCGGCCGCGTCGGCTGGCCGCAGTACGTCGAGGGAGACGACGTCTGTGCTGTCCAGGTCGGCGAGTCGGCGCCGGCTGGTCACCAGCGTCAGGCAGCCGGCGGTGCCGGGCAGCAACGGCCGTACCTGCGCGGCGCTGCCGGCATTGTCGAGGATCAGCAGCATCCGGCGGCCAGCCAGCTCCGCGCGCCACCGGGCCGCCCGTTCCTCAATCTCGGCCGGGATAGTGTCGCCGGGCGTGCCGAGGGCGCGCAGCAGGAGGTCGAGGGCCGCGCCGGGATCGAGCGGGGGCCGGCCCTCGCTGTGCGCGTGCAGGTCGAGGAAGAGCCGGCCGTCCGGGTAGCGGTCGGCGAGCCGGTGGGCGAGGTGTACGGCGAGGGTGGACTTGCCCACCCCGGCCATGCCGTCGATGGCCAGCACGACGGCCGCCGTCTGCGGCACGGATTCGAGCGCGGCGAGCAGGCGCCGCAGTTCCGGCTCCCGTCCGGTGAAGTCGGCGACGTCACCCGGAAGGTCGTCGCGCGGCGTCCACACTCGATCGGAACCCGCCGAGTCCGGGGCTGCCAGGGATGGGTCGCCCGCCAGGATCCGCTGGTGCATGCGGGTCAGGCCGACGCCCGGCTCCACGCCCAGTTCCTCGACGAGCAGTGCGCGCGCGTTCGCGTACGTCCGGAGCGCCTCGGCCTGCCGGTCGGCCCGATAGAGCGCCAACATCAGCATCGCCCACAGCCGTTCCTGGAGCGGGAACGCCTTCACCAGCCGGGTGAGCTCGGCGATCGCGTCGGCGTGCCGGCCGGCGTCCAGGTCCACTGTGATCCGCAGTTCGAGAGCGGTCAGGTTCCGCTCGGTCAGCCCCTGCCGGGCCACCTCGATCGCCTCGCCGCCCAGCCCGCCCAGCGGTTCGCCGCTCCACAGCGCGAGCGCGGCGGCGACCTCGCGAGCCGTCGCCACCTGGTCGCCGCGCTCGTGGTGCTGCTGCGCCGCGGCCAGGTGGCCGTCGAAGGACGTGACGTCCAGCTGAGCCGGGTCGAGCCGTAACAGATAGCCCGCGTCGGTGGAGACCAGCTGCCGGCCGAGGTTCAGCACCTGGCGCAGGCGGCTCACGTAGGTCTGCACGAGGTGTGTGACGCTCGGCGGGGGCTCGCTGCCCCACACGGTGCCGACGATCTTGTCTACCGGGACCGGGCGGCCGGCCTCCAGCAGCAGCACCGCAAGCACGGTCTGCTGCTTGACGCCACCCAACCCGACCTCGACGTCGCCGCGCCACGCCCGCAACGGTCCGAGAAGCTCGAAGCGCAGCGAGTCGGCCACCCCGCGATCCTAGTCAACGGGCTGGCGGTATAGCGAGTTGCGAGCAAAGTTCGCGCGGCCGCGCCTACCTTGCGCGCGTGGAGATCCCTACCTTCGTCTACTTCGTCGCACCCCTCGTGATCGTCGCCTTCGTCGTGCAGATCGTGTTCCGGGTGCGGTCCGCCGCCCGCAGCGCGCGCGGCATGGTCCGCTCGTTCCGCAACGTCGTCGCCGTGGACCAGCAGCAGCCCACCACTGGCGAGTTGGCCGCCGCGCTCGCCGTCGGCGCGCACATGTCACTTAACCACGGCGTCTCCTGGAACGCGCTCAAGGACGACGCGAACAGCGCGCAGAAGATCTACGCGAACCTGAAGAACCAGTGGGACATCAGCAACGCCGGCGAGCTGCGGGAGTGCCTGGAGGGCCTGCTGGACAACGAGACCGGCGACGCGGTCGCCGACTTCGTGCTCGACGTACGGCTGGAGCTCGCCGGCCGCCTCGGCGCCGCGCCCGGCACGGAGGCGTGGCGGCAGGCGGTCACCGCCAGCGCCCGCAGCCAGGGCGTGCCTGAGACCACGCTCGATGAGATGATGTCAACCATCGACCGCGTGCTCCGCTACGAGGAGCGGTTCCGAGCGGACGGGCTGCTGCCGGCCGACGGATTCGTCCGCAGCCTTCTCGCGTACGACTGGGGTCGCGCCGTGAACATGGCCCGATGGGGCTACAAGCTGCGGTACATCAAGGAACAGCAGGCACGGGATTACGTGCTGCGCGCCGGCAAGCAAGCCTTCGGCCGATACACCTCGTGGACCGATCTGTCCGCCGGTTATGCGCTCGGGCGGGTGCTCCGCTTCGACAACGACGAGTTCGACGTCTGGTACGCCACCGTGCTCGAACCGCACCAGGTCCTGTTCACAGAGCCGGCCAGCCCGTGGCTCACGATTCCCTGGCCTTCCCGGCAGTGACGCCACGGCTCGCGGTGCTGCTGGTCACCGTCGGGCTGATCCTGCTCGCTGCGGCACTACGGGCCGGGTACCAGCGATGGCGGCTGCGGCCGTCACCACCGGCGGAGGTCGCCCGGTACTCGGGCGACGCGCCGCTGCCGGTCACGGCCTACACCCCCGCGCTGGCGGTCGGGGCGCTGGCCGCCCTCCGGGCCGGCGACGTGTTGGACGCCGTCGGTTGCCGCCGCCCCCGTGGTGCGATCAAGCGTGACCTGCGGGCGGCGGCGGAGCCCTACCGCCGGTCGGTACTGGGCGAGGAAGACGTGTCCACCGCGATCAGCCGCTGCGTCAACGACCTCCTCGGCCCGGCTGCGGAGACCGTCGGTGGGCACCTGTCGCGGATCGAGGAGGTGATCCGGCACCGCCGGCGCGGCGGCCCGGAGCTCTGGCATCACGCCATCGACGAGTGGGCGGCCCGCGCGACGTTGCCGGAGGAGGCCGTCGCGGCCCTGCACGACATCGCCGAGCATGTCGCCCGCGCCGAGGAGGAGCTGCGCCGCATCGGAATCCTCGGCGACGGTGAGTTCGTGCCCACCCTGCTGGCCTTCCACTGGGGGCATGGGGTCCACCTGGCCCGTAGCGCTATGGCGGTCGGCTGGCTGGACCGCACCCGGGGCCTCAACTACCTGCGCCGGGCCGGCGAGCTGGCCCGGCGCAGGTACCCGTCGTCACGCACCCTCCTGGCGGCCCAACTCCTGCCCGCCTACCTCGGCGGCGACGCGGACACCATCCGGTGGGCGGAGACCGCGGTGCCGCCGCTGCTGACGGATCCGCGCAGCCCGCTGCGCACCCGAGAACTCGCAGGTCGCCGGCCATCACCAGCGAGCGGCGAGGCGTAGACCGCCGCGCTTCGTCTCCCGGGGCCAGCATTCCAGCATGGTGCGGGCAATGAAAGTTGCTTCGGATGTCAGGGCTGCACCCGGTGCGCTGGAATGACGCGTTGGCCGGGACGGAGGGCATGCGTCATGTCCCGATGGAAGATGCTGGAAACCTGGGACCCGCGACCTGCCGGGCCTTGCCGACTGCGGTTCAGGTCCCTTGTCCGCGGCTCTTCGCGAGCGACGGGCCATCGTGACCGGCTTCGACTCCAGCCCGGCGATGGTCGAGCTGGCCGAACGGCGGTTGGGCGAGGACGCCACGCTGCTGGTGGCCGACCTCAGCGAGCCGCTTCCCTTCGCCGACGGGCCCTCGACCTCGACCTCGACGTCGGCAAGGTCCCGTGCGGCATCCTGCGCGGGTGCGATGGACGCGGCGTGGGAAACGCGCCCACACCTGGGCGCCGGGCGGCTTCCGCGCCGGCTGAAGGCAGTGCGCTACCCACCCAAGATGGCGCGGCAAGTTCTTGCTGCCTGTGCAACAGCTTTCCGCTGCTGGGCTCGCCGTCCGCCCTTCCGGACGCGCGGCATCTCGCGCCCGGCCGATCGCCAGCCGGTTCCCATTGATGCATTTAGCTGGTAGCGTCCTGGAATCATTGCAAGGTCTTTCATCGATCAGCCGGCGGGCGATCCGCCCTCCGGCTTCCTCGCACCACCCCATCCCCCGCGAGGAGGCCTCCGTAATGAACCCCCGTCTGCGTTCCATGGTGGATTCAAGCGGACTCGCCACGGGATTCTTGATCGCGAGCGCGTTCCAGGCCCACCACGACACGGTTCTGGACACTTTCCGTAAGCGTCTGATCGGGGCCTGCGGGCCGATAGACGTCGAGGAAACGCTTCTCGACCAGGCAGTTATCCAGGCCCGGCAGGTGCTGGCCGACGTCACCGAGAGCATCCGAACTGGACAGGTCCAGGTCGATGAGACGGCGATCGCGCTCGCCTGGCAGGCCGACGCGGCCCGCGCCATGGCCAACCTGCACCCGGTCGAGTCCCTGCGAGCCGCGACCGAACTGTTCGAACCGGTGCTCGACGCGGTGATCGAGACCGCCGCCGGCCACCCGGACGCCACCTGCATCATCCGCACCGCCACCCAGGCCCTGCAACGCAGTGTCATGACCCGCGTCCGCTGGGCCTCCGAGGCCTACGTCGGCCTCCTGCTCGACCGCGTACAGCAGGCCCAACTCGCCGAACGGCGCCGAACAGCCCGCGAACTGCACGACCGCGTCGGCGGGCCGGCCAGCGTGGTCACCCGCAACCTGGAACTGGCCAAAACCTACGCCGACACCGACCGCGACCGATCACACGACAAGGTCAACGTCGCCTACCAGGCCAGCGTGCAAACCCTCGAAGCAATCCGAGGAGTCACCACCGACCTGCGACTGGAATTTAAGTTCGACAACCTCGAACAGGCGCTGCGCGGCTTCCTCGACGTCATGGGTGAAGGCAACGCCACCGTCGACCTCGCCGTGAGCGGCGACGAAGCCTGGGTCCCCGCCGAAGTACTGGCCGAGGTTTTCCTGGTCGCCCGCGAAGCCCTCCGCAACGCCTTCCGCCACTCGCACGCGCACACCATCCTCAGCCACGTCGACATCGCCCCCCACGAGATCCGCATCTGGGTCAGCGACGACGGCGTCGGCTTCGACCCCGACCACGGCAGCTCCACCGGCGGCAGCGGACTGACCTCCATGCGCGAACGGACCGAACTGCTCGGCGGCAAACTCTTCCTACACAGCACGCCAAGTCGCGGCACCCGGATCGAGGCCTTCATCCCACGACCGGAATTTGTGAGATGACACCGCAGGCCATCTCGAACCCGACAGGCAGTTGACGGCTCCTCGTCCTACACCGCGTCGAGACTAGCCACTACTCAGGATGAAAACGCCGCTATCTCGAACGCCTCTCTCGTCCGGGATCGGCGCCGGCTCGATGCTGGCGGCAGCGCGGCCGGACCATCCCGGCGCGCGATGCCGGCGGGGTTGATCGCGAACACGGTGGCGGCGATGCTGTGGGCGTGGAGTACGTGTCCAGAGTGCCGCGACCGCCGCTGGACGGGCTGATCGACGACCTCTACTACCTGGGGGGTGCGCCGCCGTACGCCCGGCTGACGCTGCCGCCGATGCCGTCGGCGTTGCTCATCGTCAACCTCGGGGCGCCGTTCCGCATCCGCGCCGGCACCGACATCGAGACGGCCGAGTACGCCGACGGCTGCGTGGTCACGACGCCCACCCGCGCGTTGGAGTTCGGCTACCCACTCCGGACCCGATCCGTCGGCGTGCACTTCAAGCCGTGGGGGCTGGCGCCGTTCCTGCCGATGCCCGCGGCCGAGCTGTGTGACCGGCCGGTGACGGTGGAGCAGGTTTGGGGCCGGCCCACCATTGCTGAGCTGCGAGACCGGCTGGCCACGGCGGACGGACCGCACGAGATGCTGACGCTGCTTGAGGAGGAGCTAATGCGACGGCTGTGCGAGACCGCCGGCCTAGGGCTGGTCCGCCATACGAGCAGCGTCATCGCGGCGGCCAGCGGGGCGGTGGCGATCGGCGACCTGAGCGTGGCAGCCGGTGTCAGCAGCACACATCTGGCACGGCGGTTCAAGGAGCTCATCGGCGTCACGCCGAAGCGGCTGGCCCGCACCTACCGGTTCGCCGCCACCGTGTTCGCGATCGACCCCGCCGGACCGATCGACTGGGGCGACCTCGCCGGTGGCGCAGGCTACTTCGATCAGGCCCACTTCGGCCATGAGTTCCGGGCGTTCACCGGGCTCACGCCGACCCGGTACGTCGAAGTCCGGCGGCGGTTCCTGCGCGAACATCCCGGCCACGTGCTGGACAGCTGGCCGCTGCCGGCCGATTGATTTCTTACAAGAGCGACGGCTCACGACCCGCTAATTTGGGGGCACGCCAAAGCAGAGGAGAGCCCCGTGGGCAAGGTGGTCATGTACAGCTCGGTGTCGGTGGACGGCTTCGTCGCGGACGAGAATGACCAGCCCGGACCGCTGTTCGACTGGTTGTCCAGCGGTGACGTCCCGTTGGACGAGAGCGGCGAGTTGAAGGTGTCGCAGACGTCCTACGACTACACCCGGCCGTACTGGGACCAGATCGGGGCGACAATCGTCGGCCGCCACGTCTTCGACATGACGGACGGCTGGGACGGGAAGCCTCCGGGCGGGGTCGACCACGTGGTCGTCGTGACGCACCGGCCGGCGCCCGATGGCTGGGACCCCGAGGCGCCGTTTCACTTCGTCGACGGCGTCGAGGCAGCCGTGGCCAAGGCGCAGGAGCTCGCGGGTGACCGCATGGTCGAGGTCGCCGCTGGCGACGTCGGTGGCCAGGTGCTTGCCGCGGGCCTGATCGACGAGGTGCGCATGGACGTCGTACCCGTCGTGTTCGGGTCCGGCAAGCGCTACTTCGGGTCGGTCCACGCGCAGCACCTGTTGGAGGATCCTGACGTGGTGATTCAGGGCAACCGGGTGCTTCACCTGCGCTATCGGGTGCGCCGTTGACGATCTGAGCGGATACGCGAAGAAGTCCACTGCGAACGGTGACAACTGCGGCTCCCCGGCGATCGTCACGCTCCGTGCACCGCTCTGGCGACCCGATCTGCGGAATCGGTGCGCGCTCGTGCCGAGATCAGTGCGTCAGGACAGTCCTGCGGAACTTCTCGGCGAAGTCGCGATACCCCTTCGAATAGGCGTCCTGCTCGCCTGCCGTGCGCTCGACTTCCCCTCGGATCAGCCAGTCCGCAAACTCGTAGTCGCCGTTGACTGCGGCTACAGCCGGCAACATGACGAAGCGGACGTTGTCGAGGAGGAGATCGGAACTGGCGACCTCACGGGAGAATGTGCTCCAGTCCGACCAGTGGTCGATGAAGGGCTGGCCATAGGTCGCGACTGCATGAGTGAGGTCCTCCGCTACCGCCGCCAGATCGCCAGTCGCGGAGAAGTCCCACTGGACAAAAGTGTTCTGCGGCATCAGGTAGCCCAGGGGCCTGCTGACGCACGCTACGGGAGCCGACCAACCGGCAGTGGAGACCAGGATGGCTTCCAGGGCGTCGTGCCTGACGCCGACTACGGGGTTGATATGCAGGACCTGAGGTAGCGACCACGTGGCGAGATTGAGTCCCAGCCATCCCGACGCTGCCCTAGAAGCACCCCTCTGAAGGAGAAGACCTCTGCGCTTGGCGACGAAGCCGTAACGCCGTAGCGCCGCAGCGCATGCGTCCTGACTCGCCCTTGCCAAGCTGGCCAATGTCCTCGTCCCAGTCTCTCGCTTTCCTCCCGGCCGCCACGATTTGAGCTGACGAAACCCGGCCGACGTCGAGCGTCAGCATAGGGGATGAGACACGGACTGATCTGGCGATCCGAGCGCGGCGAGACTTCGACGGTAACGCAACGTGAGCGGTCGACTGGGCTACCGCCTGGGCGGGGACCCGCGCAGGATAGCCGCGCCGGGCACCCTGAGCTGTGCATGTTTGCGTACCTGACTCTGCATCAGAACCCGTACGCCGGCAGGTCCAGCGGTGGAACACTGCCCCGCACTGGGTCGTCTCGAACCAGATCGCCCACCCGCCGCTGGTCACCGAGGAGCAGTTCGTCGCGGTCCAGGCGATCCTCGATGAGCGAACGACTATGGCTGATCGACAGCTTATTGGCGGATTAAATCCGCCATAACCGGCACCCGGGTGTCAGTGGGCGCCGATACTCTTCACCGCGCGGAGGACCGGGGTCCGATGGACTTCTGCACCGGGCCGCCCCAGGCAGTGAACCGCCGAGGGCAACGACCCCGGCCTTCCGTCCAAACCTTTGTCCGGGACACGACCGGCAAGGACGCCTTCTTGGCCCTGCTCCACCAGCCGAAGCAGGGGTAGGTGTCGCTGCGCGCCAGCGCGGCGTACGCGGACGACGCCACCGTCGACCACACCGTCATCAAGGCATACCGGCTGCGGTAGTCGTGATGGCACTCAGCGCCTGATGGGCGGCCGGGCCGCCGCCACCTATCGGCGGCCCGGCGCATCGCTCCGGAACACTCTGCCGTACCGGGGAGCGTGAGGTCCTTTGGCGAGTGATCAGGCGCGCCACGACCTGATAGCTGTCCCCGGTCCGGGCACCGGTCACCTTGGGATGACGGTCCGCCGCACGGTGGATCGGAGCCGGTCCAGCTCCGCGTCGTCGACGTGCCGGGTCCACCGGGCCCCCGGCTCGGTGGTGGACAGGCTGGCCACGCAGACGGCGGTCTCCGCCGCCGCGACCAGCTTTGCACCGGCCGCGAGTTCGGCGGCCAGCACCCCGCACAGGCAGTCGCCCGCACCCGTGGTGTCGAGCACCGGCACCGTCGGCGGGGCGATGTGCGTGACGAGGTCGCGCCTCCGCTCGTACACGAAGGCTCCGGCACCGCCGAAGGTCGCGACCACGTCGCCGCGCCCGGGAGCCTTTCGCACTGCGGCGGCGGCCTCGTCCGGGCCGATCAGGTTGTCCCGGCGGAGCAGGCTGCGCAGCTCGTACTCGTTCGGTACCAGCACGTCGACGTGGTCCAGCAGCTCGACCACCCCGTCGACCATCGGCGCCGGGTTGAGCACCACGAGCCCGGCGGCCCGCTCGGCGACCACGCGGGCCGTTTTCACCGGGATCTCCAGTTGCAGGAGGACGACGCGGGCCGCCGCCAGCGGCCCGGGCGGGACGTCGGCGGTGTCCAGCAGCAGGTTCGCGCCCGGGTCAACCACGATCGAGTTGTCGCCCGAGCCGTGCTCGACGAGCACGACCGCGGTCCCCGACGGTGCGGGCTTGACCACGAGGTGGGTGGTGTCGACACCGGCGGCGGCCAGGTCCGCCCGCAGGAACTCGCCGATGTCGTCGTCGCCGACAGCCCCGACGAACGTAACCCCGGTCCGGGTGGCGGCCGCGACGGCCTGGTTTCCCCCCTTGCCGCCGGAGTGCCGCGAGCGCGACGAGGTCGACAGCACCGTCTCGCCCCGGATCGGCAACTCCGGCACCGGATAGACCTCGTCCAGGTTGACGCTCCCCACGACCAGGAGGTCACTCACCACGCGCCTCGTTCTGCATCGGTTGCCCCTGCGGTCCCGGTGTGCCGGCGGCCCGGATGCCCGCCACGAAAGATTCCAGCAGCGGGTCCACGTCCAGCCGGGTCGCGACCTCGATCGGCGGATGCGGGGGCGCCGGCTTGCCGGCGACGAACGGCCGCCGGTCGGCCACCGTCGCACCCCGGGTCAGGCCGCGCGCCAACTCCACCTGAACGCTCCACCGCGAGTACTCCCCGTACTCGGGGTGCAGCAGCAGGATCGCGGCGGTCGGGTCGTGGATGGGACAGCTCTGCCGCCCGTAGGCCACCGAGAAGTACGCGGAGAACTTCCGGATGATCTGCTGGGCGAGCCGGCCGCCGGGGGTGGCCAGGGCGTCGATCGCGGCCAGCTCCGTCGGCCGCAGCCAGGTGGTGAGGGTGACGTCCAACCCGACCAGTACGCAGCGCCGCCAGCCGGCCGAGAAGACCAGGCTCGCCGCCTCGGGGTCGTGCGCGATGTTGGACTCGGCCCAGGGGGTGTTGTTCCCGGGCACGGTCACCGCGCCGCCCATCACCGAGATTCCGGCGATCAGGTCGGGCAGCTCCGGCTCGATCATGAGCGCCAGCGCGATGTTGGTGAGCGGCCCGATGGCGACGATCTCCAGCTCGCCCGGGTATCGCCGGGCGAGCTGGACGAGCTGCTCGGCGGCGGACATGTCGGTGCGTACCCGCACTTCCCGGTCGATGGGGATCTCGCCGAGCCCGTCGGAGCCGTGCACCTTGGCGCTGTACTGCACCGGCTGGGCCAGTGGCCGCCGGGCACCGACGGTCACCGGCACGTCCGTGCGACCGAGGGCCTTGAGCACGGCGGCCGAGTTGTGCGCCCCCTGCACGGCTGAGACGTTGCCGTGCACCGAGCCCACCGCCACCAGGTCGACGTCGGACCGTCCGGACAGGAAGATCAGTGTCAGGGTGTCGTCGAGGCCGGTGTCGCAGTCCAGCACGATCCGGCGCCGAGCGGTCGCGGTTTCCGGCATCACGCCGCCCCCCGCTCCGTCAGCCGGGTCAGGTCATCGCGGATCAGGGCCACCTCAGCCGAGTCGAGCGGCGCGAGCGGCGGGACGGGCTGCCCCACGTCGATCCCCAGCGCGGCGAAGAGTCCCTTGGCGCCGCGGCCGGGCCCGAGGGAGCGGAACACGTTCAGCGCGGAGTCGAGCCGGTGTTCCCTCGCCTGCGCTGCCGCCCACTCGCCCCGGACGGCGAGGTCGTAGATCTCCACCGACTCGGCGGGGAAGGCGGCCGCCGGACCGGACATCCAGCCGCACGCTCCGGACAACATGGCGGCGGTGGGCGGTACGGCCGTCGCGGAGAAGTACCGGATCCCGCCCGAGGTGGCGTCCAACCACCGGGCCACGTTGGTGATCCGCCCGGAGGCGTCCTTGACGTGGTTCACGCCGTGGTCGCGGTGCGCCGCCGCGATGACGTCCGCGGAGAACTCGACGTGGGTGAGATGCGGGTGGTGGTACAGCACCACCGGCACCTCCACGGCGGCGGTGACCGCGTCGATCATGCCGAGGATCTCCGCCGGCCGCAGCGGGAAGTAGGCGAGGATCACCAGCAGGATGCCGTCGCTGCCGGCGGCCACCGCGGCGCGCGCGTCCCGCACCACGGACGCGGTGTCGAAACCGCTGACCCCGGGTACGACCGGAACGCGGCCCGCCGCGGCGGCGACGGTGCCCTCGATCACTGCCAGCCGCTGGTCGCCGGTCAGGTAGGGCAGTTCGCCGCTGCTGCCCAACGGGGTCAGCCCGTGCACGCCGGCGGTGAGGCAGCGCTCGACGATGTCGGCCAGCGTCGCCCGGCGTACCGTGCCGTCGGCCTCCAGCGGCGTGGGCAGGTACGGGAAGACACCCGACCAGGGTTGTTGCCGTGTCATTACTTCACTCCGCTTCTGGCGATCGACGCCACGAAGTACTTCTGCGCGTAGAGCAGCAGGCAGAGCGGGATGGCCGCGGTGATGACGGTGCCTGCGAAGATCGCGCCGAAGTCCACGAACGTCTCCTGGGAGAACTGCGCGATGGCCACGGGGGCGACCTGGATCGCCGGGTCCGGCGCGATCAGCAGCGGCCACAGAAATGCGTGCCACTGGAAGACGAACAGGATGAGCGCCGCGCTGATCAGGGCGGGCTTGGAGAGCGGCAGGTAGATCCGGAACAGGATCCGCCACCAGCCGAGTCCGTCCATCTGCGCGGCCTCGAGCAGCTCACGCGGGATGTTCCGGAAGAACTGCCGCAGTGCGAAGATCGCCAACCCGTTCCCGACCGCCGGCAGGATCAATCCGTCGTAGGTGTTCTGGAACCCGGCGCCGGAGAGGACCTGGCTGAGCGGGATCGCCAGCGCGTCGAAGGGCATGAGGAACCCCACCAGGGTGAGCCCGAACAGGAACTTCTGCCCCCGGAACTGCAGCACGCCGAGCGCGAAGGCGGCAGCGGAGCAGAGGATCAGCCCGATGACGATGGTGAGCAGCGCGACGATGACGGAGTTCAGCACGGGCGAGCCGAATCCGGTGTTCATCAGGGTCCGGAAGCTGGACCCGGTCAACGTGGTCGGCCAGATCGACTTGACCGACAGCGGGGAGAGGTAGCGGAAGATGTCCCCTTCCGGGCGCACCGAACTGACCAGCGCGAACCACAGGGGAATCACGGAGTAGAGCGTCGCGCCGATCGCCAGGGCCAGTAGGACGCCACGCTTCAGCCGGTTTCCCGACCTCGCCCGACGTTGGTCTGCGGTCGACATGTCAGTCCTCCGAGGGGAGCAGTTTGAACTGGATCGAGACCACCGCGAGGATGATGCACAGCAGGATGAAGGTCTCCGCCGACGCCGCCGGCAGGTCACCGGTGACGTAGGCGCGTTCGTAGATGTCGAACATGATCAGGTTCGTGGAGTGGTCCGGGCCGCCGGCGGTCAGGGTTTCGACCGGCGCGAACACCAGGAAGTTGGCGATCGTGTCGGCCACCAGCACGAACAGCAGCGGCCGCTTGAGTTGCGGCAGGGTCACCTGGAAGAACGTGCGGAGCGGTCCGGCTCCGTCGATCTTCGCCGCCTCCAGCGTGTCGCCAGGGATGTCCTTCAGACCGGCGACGAGGAACATCATCCAGTACCCCACGCCCACCCAGGAGACCAGGATGATGATCCCGGGCAGGGCCTGGAACTTCGAGGTGAGGAACGGTTGGTGCGGCAGGCCCAGCGCGCCCAGCACCGCGTTGAGCGGCCCGTCCGGGCGGAACAGCACGCCCCAGATGATCGCGCTGACCACCTGCGGGAGCGCCGCCGGCAGGAAGATCAGCGTCCGCCAGAGCCCGACCAGGGGCAGCCGCTGGGTGAGCAGCACGGCCAGGCCGAGGGCCAGCAGGATCTGGAACGGATTAACCAGGACCGTGAACAACAGAGTCTGCCGTATCGAGGCGTGGAATGCCGGGTCGGCGAAGACCCGGGCGTAGCTGGCGAAGAGCCCCTGCGGGTCGGACAGGCTGGTCCGGATGGCCTCGACCGCTGGTACGAGCCGGAAGAACAGGATCGCGACCAGCGCCGGCCCCAGCATCAGGAGCACGGCCAGGCCGGTTCCGCGGATCTTCGCGGGACGCCTGCGACGGGCCGGCGCGCCGGCGCGCCTGGGCGGCGCGCCGGCGGGTTTGACGGACGTCGTCATTTGCCGAACCGTCCCAGCGTGGTGACCAACTGCGCCTGGCTTTCGGCCAGCGAGGTGTCCACGTTCGCACCGTTGCCGATGTTGTCGATCATCTTGTTCACCACGCTCTCGAAGTCGGTGTAGCCGATGCTGGAGGGGCGCTTCACCGCGGTCTGCGACAGCTCGTCGGCGATCAGTTGCGAGGTGCCGGCCAGTTCGGGCCCGGCGGCGTCGATGAGCTTGGCCCAGGCGGCGTACGCGTGGTTGTTGGCCGGGATCCGGGCGATGTCCTGACCGGAGAGCACGGCGCCCTCGTCGTTCAGCGTCAGGAACGAGATGAACTTCTTGGCCTCGGCCTGGTGCTTGGAGTACGGGCTGACGGCGAGGGCCCACGAGTCGGTCGGGGTGGCCGGCTTGCCGCCTTCGAAGGTCGGCGACGGCGCGATGCCGAACTTCAGGTTGGGGCTCTTCTTGAAGGTCGCGAGGGCCGGGGTGTTCGCCAGGAAGTACGCGATCTTGCCGTTGGCGAAGAGCGCGGGCAGCTGGGTGTACTGGATGCCCTTGGGGGTGATGCCCTGGTTGAACAGGCCCTGGTAGAAGGTCAGGGCCTTCTTCCAGCCCTGGTCCTGGATCGCCGGGGTGAGGTTCTTGTCACCGGACAGTCCGGTGCCGCCGCCCGCCGACAGGATCAGCGGCTCCAGTTGGTAGTAGCGGCCGGGCTGCTCGAACGCGAAACCGTACTGGGCTCCGGCGGCCTGGGTCTTCTTGGCGTCGGCGGTGAGCTGTTCCCAGCTGAGTCGCTTGTCCGCGGTGTTGGCGGGCTCGGCGATGTTGGCCTTCTTCAGCAGGTCCTTGTTGTAGTAGAGCAGCATGGTGGACGTCCACAGCGGCAGGGCGTACAGCTTGCTGTTGAAGGTGGTTGCCTGGACCGCCTCGGCGCTGGCCTGCTTGCTGGCCTCGTCCTTCAGGTCGTCGAGCGGCAGCAGGAAGCCCCGGTCGACCATCGAGGGGATCTTCGGCTCGTCGGCGGTGAACGCGTCGATTGAGCTGTCCTTGCCGCCCAGGCGGGCCTGCAGCACCTGGGAGAGCTGGCTCGCCGGGTTGGACACGTACTTCACCTTGATGCCCGGGTTCGCCTGCTCGAACGCCGCGATCGCCTTGTCGTAGTAGCCGTCGGGCTGGCCGCCGACGAACTGGAGGGTGACGTCACCCCCGCTCCCGCTGCCGCCGCCGGAGACGGGACCGACGCACGCCGTCGCGGTCAGGCCGACCAGCAATGGGACCAGATATATGGTCTTTTTTCCGGCACGCCAATTCATGGTGGTGTCCAACTCCCTATTTCTCGAACCGAGGGGTTTGTTGAAGAGTCAGGCCGCCGGGGCGGCGGTGGAGTCCCGTATCCGGAGCTGTACTGGAATGCACACCTCCCGCGCGCCGGTCGCCGAGCTCGACCGGACGGCGTCCATCGCCGCTGCCGCGATCGCCCGTACGTCCTGCCGCACCGTCGTGATCCCGGGTGTGGTGTACGAGGCCACCGGCACGTCGTCGAAGCCCGCCAGCGAGAAGTCCCGCGGAATCCGCAGGCCGTGATCGCGCGCGGCGCAGTGCACGCCGATCGCGATCAGGTCGTTCGAGGCGAAGACCGCGGTGAACGGCGACGCCCGCCGGAGCAGGGTGTCCAGCCCGGCGCGGCCACCCGCCTCGTCGAAGGTGCTGGTGACCACCAGCCGCCGGTCATAGCGGATCTTGTGCGCCTTGAGCGCCGCCCGGTAACCCTCGTACCGTTCCAGTGCGACGTCGCAGAACTCCGGGCCGCGCAGGTGCGCGATCCGTCGGTGTCCCAGCTCGATCAGGTGCTCGGTCACCGCCTGCGCGCCGGCGAAGTTGTCCGAGTGGATCCGCACCGCGTGGGTGGACGGAACCGCCCGGTCGAGCGCGATGAACCGCAGGCCGGCATCCTCGTAGGCCTGGACCTCCCCCGAGTCGGCCCGCAGCCCCATCACCAGTACGTGTTTGATCTTCTTGGACAGCAGCACGTCGAGGTTTCGCTGCTCGATCCGTTCGTCGTCCCGGGTGCTGCACAGCAGGACCGCCAACCCCGACCGCTCGGCCAGGATCTGGATCTCCTTGACGAGACTGGAGAAGAACGGGTTGGAGATGTCCGGCAGCAGCACCGCGACCGTGTTCGACGCTCGGCGGGCCAGATCGCTGGCCAGGCTGTTGCGCCGGTAGCCCAGCTGATCCGCCGCCGCCAGCACGCGCGCCTTGGTCTTCGGCGCGATGCCGTTCGCACCGGCCAGCACCCGACTCACGGTAGAGGCGGAAACGCCAACCGCCTGGGCGACCTCGTAGATCGTCGGCGGTGAACCGGTGGTCACGTCGTCCTCCTGGCAAGATCCTCGCAACCGGTTGCGCAACCGGTTGCGAGGATCCTTCGCCCGCTCAGAAGGATTGTCAAGACCCTGGCGTCAGGATGTGGCCCGGCCGCAATCGCCGTCCGGTACTCGGCGATCGCCTCGTCCACCCGGCCGGTCTTGTCGAGCGACGCGGCGAGACGGACCCGGCTCGTGGCTCACCCGCCTCCACCACCGCCGCCACCGGGGCGAAGCTGCCCGACCATCGGGCGCCCTGTTCTCGGCTACAGAACTGGATGCCGCTCGACTCAGCGCCAGCTACCGAGCGTTATCAATCCCGGTCGGGCGGCAAGGTCGCCGGCGGCAGGACCAGACGCCGCGTTCCCCACCCTGCCCCGCCCAGGCATGATCCCGGGCATGACGAACGCTGGCGACATCGTCCCGCTCGGGCGTACCGGCCTCGCCGTGAGCCGGCTCGGTCTCGGCCTGGCGTCGCTCGGTGGGCTGTTCGCGCCCGTCAGCGACGACCAGGCGGCCGCGACCCTCGACCGCGCCTGGGAAGTCGGCATCCGCCTCTACGACACCGCACCGGTCTACGGCTACGGCCGCTCCGAGGTCCGCACCGGGCGGGCCCTGCGGTCCCACCCGCGCGGAGACTACGTGCTGTGCACGAAGGTGGGCCGACTCATCGAGCCCGGCGGGCCGGACACCCAGGCGATCTGGGCCGATCCGCCGCCGGGCCTCGGCCCCCGGCTGGACTACCGCTACCAGGCGGTCCTCCGCTCCGTCGAGGACAGCCTGAACCGCCTCGGCCTCGATCAGGTCGACGTCCTCCACATCCATGATCCCGACGAGGACTACCCGATGGCCCTGCGTGAGGCGTACCGGGCATTGGACGACCTCAGGCGGGCCGGCGTCATCCACGCGGTCTCGCTCGGCGTCAACCACGCCGACGTGGCGGCCCGGTTCCTGCGCGAAGCGCCGCCACCGGGCCCGGACGCCGTGCTGCTCGCCGGGCGGTACACGCTGATGGACCAGTCCGGGCTCGCCGACCTGCTCCCGCTGTGCGCGCGGCGCGGCGTCGCGGTGCTCGCCGCAGGCGTGTTCCAGGCGGGGTTGCTCGCCGAGCCGCGTTCCGGAGCCGCGTACGGATACGCCGAGGTTCCGGCCGCACTGCTCGACCGCGTACACGCGATCCGCGCGATCTGCGCCGAGCACGATGTGCCACCGCTGGCGGCCGCCATCCAGTTCCCGCTCGGGCACCCCGCGGTGGCCGCGGTGCTGGTCGGCGCCCGATCTCCGCAGGAGGTCACCGACAGCGCGGCACTGCTCGCCCATCCCGTGCCGCCGCAACTGTGGCGGCGGCTGCGCGCGACCGGCCTCCTCCCCGAGAACGCACCCGTACCCGAGCCCGACATCCGGTGAATCGGCGGCTGGGACGCGCTCGCCGCCGGGCGGGCAACTCGCGCAAGTCCCGCCGGCCCGCTATTAGGGGTGGGCTACCGTCGACCGGGAGCAGAACAAGGGGGCTCACGGCGTGAGCTGCAGAGGTCGTTGGGACGTACGGCAGCGTCGGCCCTCCGAACGGATCGACGACTTGGGTGGCGTGTCGCGGGTGCCCAGGGACCAGGTGACCGAAGCAGGCCGAGCAGCACTCGTCTGCCTGACAGAACGCCCGAACAAACGGATGCGCCCCGCCCGAACGGGGCGGGGCGCATGAGCCGTGTCAGCGGACGTGTGGGCGGCATCGTCCTCGTGCCGTCTGCCGGGCCTGCCCAGCCTCGGGCAGCGGGTGGGACGGCAAGTCAGCGGCCACCTCGACCCGCGGTGACCGGTCCGCCGGCAGATGTGCCCGATCGGCGATCACGACCACGTCCACCTCCCCGTCGATCATCATCTGCTCGAGGGTTTCCCATGGCGCCCGGACGATCCCCGCCAACCGGTAGTCGTGCTGGCATGTGTGATAGAAGCAGGCCGAAAGGGCGGGCTCCAGCGGCTCGATGTCGGCGGGAACCCAAATGACAGCTATCTCCATGATCTCTCCTGATCAACGTCACCTGCATGTCTGGGTGATCAGGAGGCGCCGCGGCGGTGGAGGGCCACGTTCTACGGGCCGGTTCACGGCGCGGGTGTCCAGGGCAGCCAGCGTTCCGCCTCGGCACAGCGATGGCGTGGACAGCGGCGATCCGGGTGTGGCCCAGGAACCCGGCAGGTCGACACCGGCGGCGCTGGCCACGGCGGGCGTGGACGCCGGTGACAGCCACAGCCACGGTGCAGGGTCCGCGGGAGTGTCGGGTGGCGGAGCTTCGGCGGCTACGGCCGCCGGGGACCGCTGCCGCATTGAGGCCTGCGCCGGGCCGGGCGGGTCACTGGGCGACGGGGAGAGCGTCGCGGGTGTCGCCGAACGCGGCAGCGGCAATGCCGAGATGCGTGGCGGCGCGGAGGCCGACGCCGCTGGGGTAGGGGCTGTGGACGAGGGCCGGGTGGCGGGCGTCGTCGTGCCGCTTGGCGTGACGGCCGGCTGCTCGATGGACTGCAGCTCCCGCCCGCTGGTCGGCGGTGCCTTGACCACCTCGGATAACAGCGTTTCGACGACCTCCGGCCGTACGGTGACGCTGGTGTCCACCACGGGACTGTTTGGCAGCGGGGTCGGATCGGCGTGGGCGGCGTCAGCGACAAGGGATGCCCCTGCCGCCGCCGCTCCGAGCACCATCGCCCGTAGCCAAAGTCTCACCTGAAGCATTCTCGCGCAAATGCACCTCACATCGTCAACCTTGTATGGCTCGCCCGAACATCCTCGGCAGCCGAGCAGCGGCACCCATGCGGCGGCGACACCTCCGTCGCGTCGCGCCCGAGCGAGCCGTCGAGCCCGTATGGGCTCGACGGGTTGGTGATCATGCCCGGGCTAATTCCATAGGCGACGATCGCGCGGTGCACCATGGACGCGGTTGTCCACGCAGCGGGTATCTCGGCAATGCCGCGGGCGAACAGGTGACCAGTCGGACCATGCAACGCCAGACCCTTGGGGTCCTGCCGCGCCAGCCATGTGGTCACCTACGCGGGCTGCGTCGTTGGCGTCCAGCGAGGAAGGCCCAACAAGATTGCCACCTATACATGCGCCTCACGCTGTGAGCCGGTCCGGGTCTCCGCCAGCGCGGCGCTGGCCGCTCCAGCCCGAGCCCGGCGCCTAGTGCCCCGTCATGCAGCCTTGAACGGGTAATCCGGGTGGCGGATCTTGGATCCCGTGGCGAATGCGGTTTTGGGTTTGGCGCGTTGGTTGCG